>JAAXJD010000082.1:0-7374 GCA_012270005.1 Flavobacterium sp.
GGTTCATACGTTCTAAGGGTTGTTATTATCGGTTTATATAAGCAAGACGAGTAGCACGTTTTTTTGTTACACGGAATATTAAAAATATTTAAATTTACGTTCTATAATAAGATAAAAAACTGCTTTTATGAAAAAGATAGGCATTTTGCTGTTATCCGTGCTTACCGTTAGCGTTACACTTCATTCCTGCGAAGACATGGATGACAACGCCGTACCTGTTAACGACTTTATATGGAAGGGATTGAACCAGTTTTACCTGTGGCAGTCTAACGTGCCGAACCTTGCCGATAACCGCTTTGCAAACCAGGCTGAATTAAATGCGTTTTTAGAATCTTACAATACACCATCGGCCCTTTTTGAAAGCCTGCTGTACCGTACCGATGCCGCAGGAAATAAGGTAGACCGTTTTAGCGTGCTGGTAGAGGACTACCGTGTACTGGAAAATGCTCTGCAAGGTGTGAGTATGAGTAATGGAGTAGAATTTGGACTTGTATATAAAGATGACACCCGTACCTCTGTATTTGGGTACGTGCGCTACGTAATGCCGGGCAGCGACGCCAGCACTAAAGACATAAAACGCGGCGACATTTTTTATGCCGTAAACGGAACTGCACTTACCGGCAGCAACTACTATGACCTGCTGGCTAACCAAAATTTCTACAAGAAAAACATGGCAGACTATTACGTAGGAAAAATAACCCCAAATGATAAAACGGTAGCGCTTACAAAAACAGAATACAGCGAAAATCCTGTGCTTGTAGCCAAAACCATAACTGCGGGGTCGCACACTATAGGTTACCTTATGTACAATGGCTTTTACAGCAATTATGATACACAATTAAACGATGCGTTTGGGCAATTTGCAGCGGCGGGAGTTACAGACCTTGTACTGGACTTAAGGTATAACGGCGGCGGCAGCGTACGTACCGCAACCTACCTGGGCAGCATGATTACAGGACAGTTTAACGGACAGATTTTTTGTAAAGAACAATGGAACAGCAAATTGCAGGCCTATTACGAAAGCAACAACCCTACCGCATTAATTAACAAATTTAGTGCAACGCTTTCTAACGGTAGCAGTATAAATAGCCTAAGGCTAAACAAAGTATATATTATTGCTACAGGTAGTACGGCGTCGGCTAGTGAACTTGTTATAAACGGACTGAAACCATATATAGAAGTACAGCAAATAGGTAAAACCACCATAGGTAAAAACGTGGGCTCTATTACACTATACGACTCACCCGACTTTTCTGCAAGAAACAGAAACGGAAGCCACAGATACGCCATGCAGCCTATAGTGTTTAAAATAGCCAATAAAAATGACTTTGGTGATTATGCCGGCGGTATAGCACCGAACGTAGAACTGGGCGAAAGTTTTGATAATATGGGTGTACTGGGCGAGGAAACAGAGCCCCTACTAGCAGAAGCCATACGCGAAATAACAGGCAGCGGTCGCAGGATATTAGCTCCTGAAACACCGCATGTAGCCGTTAGGGATAGTAAATCTATAAGGCCGCTGGGTAACGACATGTATACGGAAATAAAATAATAACGTTCTTTAAATGTTTAAAATCCGGTTGCAAGCTTAGTTGCAACCGGATTTTTTTTATTGCCCTGTGTTATGGCTTGTGTAGTAGCGCAGACCATATTTTTTGGTTGTTAATTTATGGCACCGTTTTGCATGCATAGCTACGCACGTGTGATGATAAGCTGTTATATCTCTGCCTGTAGAAAACGTTTCTAAAAGCAGTACAACTATTATTTATCATTATAATTGTGCTTAAAGCCACTGTACTACTTTATACACATACTAACATTATCTACATACTACCTGTTTACAAAACAAAAAAAGCTGGCCTTTGAGGCCAGCTTTTGCAATTATAACGGGGTTATAATTATTTTATTGAAAGCGTTACACGACGTACTGTGTTACGAGCGTATTTGCTGTCTTTACTTACAGTATTATCTATACCTTTACCGGTAATTTTCATACGGCCTTCGGCAATACCTGCATCTATGAATATCTTCTTCACGTTTGCAGCCCTTCTTTCAGAAAGCTCCTGGTTGTACTTAGCATCTCCAATTTCGTCAGCGTAGCCAAATAGCTCCACAGACTTATCTGCGTGCTCTTTAAGATATGTAATAAGGAACGTAATTGCACCTGTAGAAGCTTGCGTAGGCTGATCTGAATTAAAGTCGAAGTAAATGTTTACGTATCCTTCGTTTATCAGGTCTACTACCTCAGTACCGCCACCAGTTGTTGTTTGCTGCTGTACTTCGGCGTAATCAGCAATACCATTGTTGTTAAGGTCTACGTTTCTACCTTTAGAATCAACAAGCGCTCCAGATGGAGTTTTTGGCTCAGCATCAAGATAATCCGGCACACCATCTTTATCGGTATCGTTCATCATTGTTTCCAGTTCAGAAACGCGGTTTTCAAGATCTTCAATCTTATCATCACCATTGTAAACGTACCAGTCAGCATGCTCAGCATGTTTACCAAATGAGATGTTAAGACCAATAGTAGCAGCATACAAAGTACCATCAAAACCTTGCGTTCCTGCAGGCTGGTATACTTGGCCACCATCCCATGAACTTTGCATAGCAAAAGAGTTCATCATGGTAAAGTCTCCTGTAAGGGTTACCCTATTGGTAAGTTTATATTCACCGGTAAGACCTATAAGGAAGTTACCTATGTTGTCATTTTCTTTAATACGGTCGTTTCCTGTAAGCATACCTACACCCACACCGGTGTGCGCAAGTACGTTTATTCTTTTTGTCCAACTTTCAAACTCAAGAACCCTGCCTAAGTTAGCTACACCCTCTAGTCCTACGGTGTATACATTTGTCTGGAAAGGGATAGACCTGTTATCACCCATTAGCCTGTGCATATCAAAGTCAAGCTTAAGACCTATTTTGGTATTAAACATGTACCTTGCACCTGCTGTAAGCGTGTACAGGTTGTAACCATCTACGTGGTAGCCCGGGTTAAGCGGTTTTGATACCTTGTTGATACCACCACCAAACTCTACCGACCATTTGTTGTAATCTTTTGCTTCCTGGGCACTTATACCCTGCGCCAAGCAAAGCAGTAATAGGGGGAGTACAGCTTTCTTCATAAATAATTCTTTTGTTTATCAGTACGTTTAATTTTTCGGTAAAAATAGTAAAATATAATTTACAAAATATGTAGTATCTTTATAAAATAAAGAAAAACACACACTTATGTACACCACTGTAAACCCATACAATCAGGAAAAAATTTCTGATTACCAATATCTTGAGCACACTGAGGCGGTAAATATTATTAAAGAATCAGCCAAAACGTACAGCAACTGGAAAAGCAAGAGCCTGACAGAACGGCTTACATTTATAGACAAACTGGCTAAAACCCTTGATCTTAAGAAGGATGCGCTGGCTGCAATGGCTACGGCCGAAATGGGAAAACCCATTACACAGGCGATAGCGGAATTAAACAAATGTAAACTTTTATGCGAATTTTACCTACAAAAATCAGAACTTTTTTTAGCCGACGAAAAAATAACTTCAGATGGATCTGAGAGTTACGCCACGTATGAGCCACTGGGGGTAATACTGGGCATTATGCCGTGGAACTTTCCGTACTGGCAGGTATTTAGGTTTGCCATACCCACTATTATTGCCGGAAATACCGTAGCGGTAAAACACGCCAGCAACGTAGCAGGCTGTGCCGCGCTAATAGAAGAGCTGTTTACACACGCAGGATTTCCGGAAGGAGTGTATAAAAACGTATTTATAAGCGGCGACCAGGTTAAGGAAATTATTAACCTGCCCGCAGTAAAGGCAATATCGTTAACCGGCAGTGAAAAAGCAGGTGCATCTGCAGCGAGCACCGCTGCTGCTCAAATTAAAAAAGCGGTGCTTGAACTTGGCGGAAGTAACGGCCTTATAGTACTGGAGGATGCAGATATGGAGCACACGGTTAAAGAGGCGGTTACCGCGCGTTTCCAAAATACGGGGCAAAGCTGCATTGCTGCAAAACGCTTTTTTGTTCATGAGAAAATATACTACACGTTCCTTGAAAAATTTAAAGCAGCAGTAGAGGAACTTAAAATTGGCGATCCCACTAAAGAAGATACCTACATAGGCCCAATGGCTCGTGTAGACCTCGCTGAGGAGATAGAAAAACAAGTTAATAAATCAGTAGAAATGGGGGCCAAAATAGTTACGGGCGGCACCCGAAACGAAGCTTTCTACACCCCTACCATACTTACCGGTGTAACACCCGAAATGCCTGTTTTTAAACAAGAAGTATTTGGCCCCGCCGTACCTGTTGTAAGGTTTTCCAGCTTTGAAGAAGCGGTAGCACTTAGCAATCAGTCAGAATTTGGGCTTGGGGTATCGGTATTCACTACAGACATAGAAAATATAAAATCAAAACTACACCTGTTTGAAGAAGGAGCCGTATTTATAAATGCCCTTGTAAAATCAGACCCTGCCCTGCCCTTTGGTGGCGTAAAACGTTCAGGCTATGGCCGAGAACTTTCTGAACACGGCATTAAAGAGTTTGTAAACGTAAAAACGGTTTACATAAAATAAATCTCTTAAAAAGCAAAAAACGCCTTCTGTACAAGAAGGCGTTTTTATATATAAACCAAAATATGTTTAGTCTAAACGGGTGATTTTAGCACCCAGTGCACGTAGCCTTTCGTCTATACGCTCATAACCCCTGTCTATCTGGTCACTGTTTTGTATAGTACTGGTGCCTTTAGCGGAAAGTGCTGCAATAAGCATAGAAATACCGGCCCTGATATCAGGAGACGACATTAATATACCTTTTAATTGCGATTTAAAGTCGAGCCCTATAACAGTAGCCCTGTGCGGGTCACACAAAATAATCTGCGCGCCCATATCTATAAGGCGGTCTACAAAGAACAGGCGGCTTTCAAACATTTTTTGGTGTATAAGTACACTACCCCTTGCTTGCGTAGCCACAACCAAAACAATACTCAAAAGGTCTGGCGTAAAGCCCGGCCACGGAGCATCGGCTATGGTAAGTATAGAACCATCTATATAGCTTTGTATTTCGTAACCGTCTTTGTGTGCAGGGATATATATATCATCTCCCCTACGCTCCAGGGTAATACCCAGCTTACGGAATACGTTTGGTATTACACCAAGGTTTTCCCAACTTACATCTTTAATGGTAATTTCGCTACGAGTCATGGCTGCAAGGCCTATCCAGCTACCTATTTCAATCATGTCCGGCAGTATGCGGTGCTCGCATCCGCCAAGGGTTTCCACACCTTCAATTTCAAGCAGGTTACTACCCACACCAGTAATTTTTGCTCCCATGCTGTTAAGCATTTTGCAAAGCTGTTGCAGGTACGGTTCGCAGGCTGCGTTGTATATTGTAGTTTTACCTTCAGCAAGTACAGCCGCCATAACTATGTTAGCCGTACCGGTTACAGATGCCTCATCAAGCAACATGTAAGCCCCTTTAAGCCTTTCGGCCTCTACACCGTAAAAATGCTCTTCTTCATTATACCTGAATTTAGCACCCAGGTTTATAAACCCTTCAAAGTGCGTATCAAGCCTACGGCGTCCTATTTTGTCGCCACCCGGCTTAGGTATGTATCCTTTGCCAAAACGAGCCAGTAGTGGCCCCACAATCATAATAGAACCACGAAGGCCGGCGCCTTCTTTTTTAAAAGCGTCGCTTTCAAGATAAGCAAGGTTTACCTCATCTGCCTGAAACGTATATGAGCCGTGTGCCAGCTTTTGTATTTTAACACCAAGGTTGCTAAGCAGCGTTATAAGCTTGTTAACATCTATAATGTCAGGAATGTTAGTAATGGTTACTTTTTCGGAGGTAAGCAGTACAGTATTAAGCACCTGCAATGCTTCATTTTTGGCTCCCTGAGGAACTACATCCCCTTTTAGCGGTGCACCACCTTCAATTTTAAATGTTCCCATGCAAACGAGTAAAAATTAAGATTTACGGTTATTGTTATTCTTCATAACACCCTTCCTAAGTCGGGGGTTATTATTATTGTTGTTATTATTAGTATTATTATAAGCTTTATTGCTCATTTTCTTGTTTACCTTCATAAGGTCGCTGGTAGCTGAAAGCTCCTCATCTGTACTTTGCAGGTTTAACTTACCACCCGACATTTCGGCAAGGTGCTCAAAAATCACGTCGTCTTTTACGGTGTCTTTGTTCCAGCTCAGGTACGATTTTTTCATGTGGTTAGCTATAACAATGACCAGCGCATCTTTAAGAGGCCCGTCTTCCCAGCTGCATGCCACATCTATCATATACTTTATGTTGTTACCATAAAACCTGTATTTAGGGAAATTTTGCGGATAGGCAAGCCTGTCGGGCTTTTGCTCCAGCATTTCCCTGCTTGGCACAGGATAAGGGGAATCAACATCTATCTTAAAATCAGACATTATAAACAACTGATCCCATAGCTTATGCTGAAAATCAGGCACATCGCGCAGGTGCGGGTTAAGGCTACCCATAACCGAAATGATGTAGCGCGCCGCCTTATTGCGTTCGTTCCTGTTTTCCAGGGCCGATGCCTGGTCTATAAGTTTTTGTAAATGCCTGCCATACTCGGGTATAATAAGGTGCTCGCGCAGCGAATTATACTCAAGGTGCATAACGGCATCGTCAGCGTTATATTTCATTGTAAGAAATTAAGTTTATAAAGAAATAATACCCTCAATAACAGAAAGCTGCTTGTATTTTTCAACAATAGCTTCGGGGCCCTGCATCTTTACGTTAATAGAAACGCTGGTATACTTGCCGGTTTTAGATTTACTGGTTTCTATAACCGCCCCCATATTATTAAAAGCATTTTCTACGGTTTGTATTTTCTGGTCGTCTGATGGCACTATAAACTTAAACAGGTATAGCGCCGGCCAATCGGCAGAACCCGCAAGCTCTTCCGTAAGCCTTCTGTAAAATTCTTCGGTCTTGTTATCCATCCTTCACAAAATAAACGCAAATATACATTATTCCCGCCTACTTATCTATTCAAACAAAATTTATATTGTGCCACGCAACTCTTTTTAATATCTTGCATCTATATTTTACATTTTAGGTTATATTAATTGTTAAAGCAGTCATTCGGTTAACCCGATGACTGCTTTTTTGTAATAGTATACCACACCAAAAATCACATTTCAAAACGCCTTATTTTATACTCTCGATATCGTTTAATTTTTCTGTAAAAGAAATAGGCAAATACCTAAAATAAGCAGACCAACGGCGTTTTTTTACGACCAACAGCATTTATATAAGAAAAAAACTACCAAGATAACCCTACCCGAACAGCAACAAATAACAAAAAATCGCATATTTATCGGGGCTTTTTAGGGTAATTT
>JAAXJD010000082.1:7384-21325 GCA_012270005.1 Flavobacterium sp.
ACACACGCAGCAACGTAATGATGTTTTATATAAATTTACCCTTGTAATTTTTTGCCCCACAACGAATTACACTGCCGCTAAAAAAGATACTAATTTTACAAATTGCTTTAAGGTATGAAACTGAGAGACCTTAAAAACTGGCTGAACCAGTTAAATGAAGAAGAGCTTGAAAAAGAGCTTTATTATAACTCCCTTGATTACGGAATATCTGGGCAGGTAAATGAAATCACTAAAAGTGACGATAACCTGTACTACGTAGGTGACGATCCTGTATTACTGCACACCCCGGATGATTTAAAGAAACGTGGCTTTTCTAAAAAGCAGATTGATGAAATGGATGTGGAAGTGCCCGCAAGTTGTTACTACATAGAATTAAGCAACGAATACAGCATTTTAGAACGCTTTGTAAGATAAAGCACCTACATTAACACTTATTTTGCCATCGTGGTCCGTAATAATTTTTAACTTTAAAAAAGTATAAAAATTTACAGATAACGATGGCAAATTCTATTTTAACCATAACCCTCAACCCGGCGGTAGACAAAAGCACCAATGTAGATAACATAAAACCCGAAAAAAAACTACGGTGCGACAAGCCTAAATACGAGCCCGGGGGCGGTGGTATTAACGTGTCGCGTGGGCTGGCACGGCTGGGCATACCTTCTACAGCCATGTTTTTATCGGGCGGACGTACCGGCGCACTACTTGAAGAATTACTGCAAACCGAAAACGTGCACACCCACCCTATTACCGTAGCGGCAGAAACCCGTGAAAATTTTATTGTGGTAGATACATCGCACAACGAGCAGTACCGTTTCGGTATGCCGGGCGACGAGATTACCGCTACCGAATCAGAAAACATACTGCAACAAATACAATCCATTACTCCCGCACCTAAAATTGCGGTGATCAGCGGAAGCCTTCCGCCTAGAATGCCGGCAACACTGCTACGCCAGATTGTAAGAGATTTAAAAGAAAAAGGCACCCTTATTGTAGCCGACACTAGCGGAGAAGCCCTTGCCGAAATACTAAAGGAAGGTGTACACCTGCTAAAGCCAAACCTGGGCGAACTCAGCACCCTTACCGGACAAGAAGAACTGGATAATGACACCGCCGACGAAGCGGCACAAATTCTTGTAAAGGAGGGTAAAGCTGATATTGTAGTGGTATCATTAGGCCCGCAAGGAGCTTACCTGGTTAGTAAAAATGAAGTGATACATGTACCGGCACCATCAGTAAAAAAACGCAGTACAGTAGGAGCCGGAGACAGCATGGTGGCGGGTATGGTAAGCGTATTGCAAAAAGGAGGTTCGTTAACCGAAATGGCGCGCATGGGCGTAGCCTGCGGCTCTGCGGCTACCATGAGCAGCGGTACGGGGCTTTTTACCAAAGAAAATGCCGAAAAGCTATTTAACTGGCTTAATAAGTAACAGATGTAATTTCAGGGGTGGGCTTTAGCAAATGGGAATAATAATTCGGTGTATCATTAACACTATTTAAGCATTATCGGTTTTTTAATATTTATTTGGCAATTTGTTACCAATATTTTTAAGGTATTATCAGCATCTTTGCATCAGTACAATAAACCACTTAAAGCCTTATCCCTATGAAAAAGAACATTGACTTAGCTACCATTAAAAGCTTCATTACCCATAATGCACTAAATGGCAATGTAATGCTTATGCTACACCCGCGTAACTTTGAGAAACTGATTAAAAACGGTGGAAAAAAGGTAAAATCGCTTTGTGTACAAGGCGTAAACATTATTGCCGATAACAATAACGAGGTAAATGAAGGCGAAATAGATATACTCGAAATTTCAATCGGGTAACACCCCAAAAACCATTTTTCAAAACCAATAAGGCACCCGAATATTCAGGTGCCTTATTATTTATAGCTGTATTACAGGCCTATTATTTACGCTCTATTTCGCGCAGGTTTTCCATCTTTTTCATTTCAAGGAAACCTTTTATGTCTTCAAAATGCTCTTTTACACGTTTGTTACCAAACTCAAACACCTTTGTAGCTAACCCATCAAGGAAATCCCTGTCGTGCGATACTAATATCAGCGTACCGTCAAACGCTTTAAGGGCTTCCTTAATAATGTCCTTGGTTTTCATATCAAGGTGGTTGGTAGGCTCATCCAGTATTAGCAGGTTAACCGGTTCCAATAGTAGTTTCACCATAGCTAGCCTGGTACGCTCTCCCCCCGAAAGCACTTTAACTTTCTTAGTAGTATCATCTCCACTAAACATAAACGCTCCCAGTATGGTTTTAATCTGGGTACGTATATCGCCTTCGGCTATACGGTCTATGGTGTCAAACACGGTAAGTTCGCCATCCAGCAATGCCGCCTGGTTTTGCGCAAAGTAACCTATTTTTACGTTATGCCCTATTTCAAGCGTGCCGCCTTCATGGCCTATTTCCTGCATTATGGCTTTAATCATGGTAGATTTACCCTCACCGTTTTTACCTACAAAGGCTACCTTTTGCCCACGCTCTATTACCATCGACGCGTTTTTAAACACCACGTGGTCGCCATACGATTTATCCAGTTCCTTTACTATAACAGGATACTGCCCTGAACGCGGTGCCGGAGGGAATTTCAACCTCAGCGCCGAAGTATCCAGTTCGTCTACTTCTACCAGCACAAGTTTTTCCAGCATACGCACACGCGATTGTACCTGTTCTGTTTTAGAGAACGTACCCCTGAAACGCTCTATAAAAGCCTGGTTTTCGGCAATAAACTTTTGCTGCTCCTCGTAAGCCTTTTGCTGGTGGGCACGGCGGTCTTTACGCAGTTCCAGGTAGTGCGAATATTTAGCCTTATAGTCGTAAATACGGCCCATGGTAACCTCTATGGTACGGGTAGTAATATTATCTACAAAGGCACGGTCGTGACTTATAACCATAACTGCCTTAGCACTATTTACAAGGAAATCCTCCAGCCATTGTATACTTTCTATATCAAGGTGGTTAGTAGGCTCATCCAGCAAAATCAGGTCGGGCTTTTGTAACAGGATTTTAGCCAGCTCTATACGCATGCGCCATCCTCCACTGAATTCAGATGTAGGCTTGTTAAAATCCTCACGAAGGAAACCCATACCTATAAGCGCTTTTTCTACCTCCGCTTCGTAGTTTACTTCCTCTATAGAATAAAATTTCTCTGAAAGTTCAGATACCTTTTCTATCAGTTTATAATAATCGTCTGACTCGTAATCAGTACGTACGGTAAGCTCCTCATTAATGGCATCAATCTCTGCCTTCATTTTAAACACTGCCGAAAAAGCCTTACTGGCCTCCTCAAAAACGGTAGCATCGTCCTGGGTAAGCAGGTGCTGCGGCAAGTAGGCAATTACGGTTCCCTTTGGGGCAGATATGGCACCCGATGTAGGCTTATTAGCCCCGGCTATAATTTTTAGCAGGGTACTTTTTCCCGCACCGTTTTTGCCCATAAGGGCTATTTTGTCGTTTTCGTTTATAGAGAAAGAAACATCGCTAAACAGCGTGGTACCGCCAAACTGTACCGAAAGGGCATCTACACTAATCATTTACAGCAAAATTTTAAGCCGCAAAGATAGTATAATTACATTAGGTGCCCTGCAAAAAAATACCCGGCTGTTACATGACAAAACTCATATATTTTTCACAAAAAATTAGGTATATTTGAGCTATAGAAAGATTAAATATCCCGTTAACAAAACACGAAATCGATAAACACTATGTTCAACAAAAAAATGAAGCCTGCAACCAAAGGTGCAATACTTATATCTGTATGGATGTTTACATTTGGAACGTTTATACTACCTTATGTAATGCAAGCTATTGGCAGCGAAGACAATTACTTCGATAACTTTTGGGCGCGTGTTGCAATAAACATATTTGTGTGGACTATTTTTGGTATATACATAGCCTACACCAATAATAAGAAAAAGGCAAAGAAACAGATTAATGGATAATTTTAAAAAATATAAGTTGGCCATGGCAGGGTGGTTTGGGTTTATGTACGTAACCATAACGTTTATATTCCCGATTATGGGCTGGAGCCAAAACAAGGTAAGCCTTAATACCGCCATTATTAACCTGCTGGTATGGGTAGCTGCTTATTTTTTATTAATTGCCGTACAGAAAAAGAGGTTTAACCAAAATAACAGTAACAATGAAAAAGTGGATTAGATCTGGTTTGGTATGGGGTGGCATACTTTACGTTATTACTATGGTTATGTTTCCTATGGTAGACCATGAAAGTTTTGATTTGGAAAAGCTTTTACTGGGCCTGCCGCTGTGGGCACTGGCGGGCGTGGCCATAGGCTACCTCTTTGAAAGGAAGAAAAAATCTGATAAGCGTAAAAAACCTAAGGCTGCGGTTTAGTACTGTCTTACAATCTCAAACCACACGGCTTCTTCACCATCATAATCAAAGGTTTCTATTTCCCGAAGTCCCGATTTAATGAGCGCACTGCATGAGGCGATATTGGCTCGTAAGGCGGTGGCATTGACTACAGAAATATCAAGCTGGTTAAATCCATAACTGATAAAAAACTTAGCCGACTCTGTAGCGTAGCCCCTACCCCAATATTGGGGCAGCAGGCGATAGCCAATATCATAGAAACGGTCATGACCGTTTACATTACTTTCAAGTTTTAATCCACCCCAACCTATAAACTCATCAGTTTCTTTAAGAAACGCAGCCATACGGCCTACGCCATTGGTTGCATACTGGTTGATTACCGAAGCAAGATACTCACGAACCTTGTCTATATCCTTAACCGGATTATTACCCAGATAGCGGTGTACTTCGCGGTTTGAATCCAGTTGAAACAGCAGCACATCATCGGCTGCTGTAAACTCACGGTAATATAAACGCTCCGACTGCAGTATCATCGGTTATTCTTCTTCTTTTTTGTCTTCGTTATCAGACTCCGAATCTTCTTCCGCCTCTTCGTCAAAGTCATTGAAGTCTTCGGCAAAATCTTCGTCGAAATCATCATCCTCAAACTCATCATAGTCGTCTTCATCATCTTCGCCTGTTTCCATAAACATCGGCTCTACCATAAGACGATCTGCAAGGAACTCCACCCTTTCGGTTATAACATCGGTAAAAAATAAACGCTGTGTTTTGCCAATGCTGTTACTGAGGCGGGCTATTTTAGGCTCAAGTCTGTTGCGCAGCAGCTCCTCTACATCATCAACGATAAGCATCTTTAGCTGGTTAACATCAAACCCTGCCCCGCCAAACATATCGTTAAGGCGTATTGGCGTACCTATAAGTACATCTATACCTACCGAAATCTGGTTTTTATCCTCATCAAGGTTGGTTTTATCATGGACACCGTATATACGCAGGTCGGTATGCTTGCCCAGTTCTGCAAACAGCTCCATCATTTCCAGCATCTTCTCCTTGTCTTTAACAATGATAAGCGCACGTGGGGCTATCATGCCGGCCGGAGCTTTGTCTAACCGCTGTATAACATTAATTACAATGGCTGTGGTTTTTCCCTCTTCGCGCAGGCCACCTATAACAAGGTCTACCCCGCTTTTTATGGGGCCAAAAGTTTCGCGTTGTAATTCAGTAGGTTCTGTAAGCCCCGCCTGTTCTAAAGATTGCTGAAGATGGGGTAGTATTTTCTTTAATTTCATTTTGTTTTATAAGCCACGAATTACACAAATTTACCCAGTTAATTAGTGAGCAAACCTGTGTAACCCGTTATATTAGTGACTTCTGCTTTTATGATTATCGCTACAAATTTAAGACTTTCAAAAACACTGATGAAAATTCGTGTAATTTGTGGCCCCTAAAAATATTATTTGCTTGCAAAAAGCTTCACGTCGGTTTCAGATATTTCTGCCCCGCCCAGTATAATAAGGCGTTCTACCACATTACGAAGTTCGCGTATGTTACCGGTCCAGTCGTATTCCTGCAGCAGTTTTATGGCATCTGCCGAAAAACGCTTTTGCGCAGTACCCTGCTCATCGGCTATCTTTTCGGTAAAATGATTAATAAGCAGCGGAATATCATCCCGGCGGTCGTTTAGTGCCGGTACCTTAACCAGGATAACCGCAAGGCGGTGGTACAAGTCCTCACGGAAACGCCCTTCGGCTATCTCCTTTTTTAAATCCTTATTAGTTGCTGCTACCACGCGCACATCTACTTTTATATCCTTTTCGGCACCCACACGCTGAATCATGTTTTCCTGCAATGCACGCAGCACCTTAGCCTGTGCAGGCAGACTCATGTCGCCTATCTCATCCAGGAAAATAGTGCCCTTATCTGCCGCTTCAAACTTGCCCGCACGGTCTTTAACCGCGCTGGTAAAAGCCCCTTTTACGTGGCCAAAGAGTTCGCTTTCTATAAGTTCGCCGGGTATGGCCGCGCAGTTTACCTCTATAAACGGTGCCCCGCTGCGCTCGCTTTTTTCATGAAGCTGATGTGCCACCAGCTCTTTACCGGTACCATTTGGCCCGGTAATAAGCACACGGGCATCGGTAGGGGCTACTTTATCTATAATATCTTTTATGTGCTGAATGGGTTCGCTAACGCCTATCATTTCATAACTTTTGCTTACCTTTTTCTTCAGCATTTTATTTTCTACCACCAGGGTTTTCCTGTCCAGTGCATTACGCACGGTGGTAAGCAGGCGGTTTAAATCTGGCGGTTTAGATATGTAATCAAACGCACCCAGGCGCATGGTGTTAATAGCGGTTTCAAGATCGCCGTGCCCGGAAATCATTACAAAAGGTGTTTCGGGTTTTATTTTTTTTGCAGCCTCCAGCACCTCTACGCCATCCATTTTCGGCATTTTAATGTCGCAAACCACAAGGTCATAATCTTCCCCTTTTATTTTCTCAAGGCCTATAGCCCCGTCTTCGGCTTCATCTACCAGGTAGGTATCGCTTTCTTCGCGCAGTATTTTACCCAATACCCTGCGGATGGCCGCCTCATCTTCTATAACTAATATTTTTGGCATGTTTTAATTTCAGATTTTTGATTGTAGACTTCAGGAAAAGACTTACAGATGGCGTATAATAGATGATAGACTAAAAATCAAACAACTAACAACTGTTAACCACCAACTATCCCTTATACTTTATCCATTTAAATATTTCTTTGTACGTAGGTTTTTTACCGTACATAAGTATACCTATGCGATACACTTTTGCGGCAAACCACACTACTCCTAAAAACGTGCCAAACAGCAACAGCATAGACACTGTAACCTGCCATACCGGCACTCCAAATGGTATACGCATCATCATTACTATGGGCGAGGTAAGCGGTATCATACTAAAAACGGTAGCCACTGTGCCATTAGGGTCGCTTATTACCGTAAAAAAGCCCACATACACCCCCAGCATTAGCGGCATAATAATAGGTAATATAAACTGCTGGGTATCGGTTTCGCTATCTACCGCGGCACCTATGGCAGCGTATAACGAACTGTACAGGAAGTATCCCCCAATAAAATACATCAGGAAGCATATAAACATGGTACCCAGCGGGAGTTTGGCTATTTCCGCCAGCATTAGCTCAGCACCATTAGCCGAAGCCTGGGCCTGGGCCAACTGTTCCTGCGCCATACCGGCACCGCCACCCATTTGTACGTGAAATACAGCACCAAGCACCGTAAACAGCACTGTACCCAGTACCGCCCATATTAAAAACTGCAAAATCCCGGCAAGCGACGTACCTACAATTTTACCCATCATAAGCTGGAACGGCTTTACAGATGAGATGATGATTTCTATAATGCGATTGGTTTTTTCCTCAATAACACTGCGCATTACCATGTTGCCGTAAATAATTACAAACATCATGATAAGATAGCCGGCAAGCCCGCCAAACGCCACTTTAATGTAGCTGGCCTCTTTGTTGGTTTCCTCACCGCTAAACTTGCTTAAATGAATGGTAGCATTTGCTTCTGCCTTTTCTATCTGGGCTACATCTACATGCAGGGCTTTTAAATTTTCCTGAGTTACCTCTTTATTTATGATTTGCTCTAAATGCCCCACAAAATCCATATTAGGGCTATCGGCAGTAATATATTCCACTTTAGTTTGCAACTCGCCCACGTTTGATATGGCAGGCACATAAACCAGCCCTTCATAATTTTTAGCAGCCTCATCTTTGGCTTTAGCCAATGGCATAGCACTTAGGTTAGTGTATTTAAAGTGATCGTCGGGCTTTAACTCCTTGCCCAGCAAACCGCCGGCATCGTGCACGGCTATTTGCATTACCTCGTTGTTATTAAGGTTAGCCAGGTAACCTATAAGCACTGCCATACCTACAAACAGTAGCGGACTAAGAAATGTCATTACTATAAACGACTTGTTTCTAACCTTGGCGTTAAACTCCCTTTTTATAATTAATGATAAACTCATGTGTTATTTCTTTTGGCTAACGGTTTGAATAAAAATGTCGTTTACACTCGGTATCTTTTCTACAAAATACGTTACTTCACCGCGTTGCAACAGGTATTGCATAAGATCTCGTGGTGTATGGCCCTGAGGCAGAGAAACCTCAAGTTTCAGTTCGTCATCCAGGGTTTTAAAGTTGGCCTGCCTGGTAGTGTATTTTGTATTGATGTCTGCTAAAAGCGCCTGAAAATTTTGCGGTGCAATACCTACCTCATACGTATTTGTACGGTACTGTTTTTTAACGTCCTGAAGCTGGCCTTCTATCAGCTTATTTGACTTATGAATCAGTGCTATGTGGTCGCACATATCTTCTACGCTTTCCATACGGTGGGTAGAAAATATTACGGTTGTGCCCTTATCGCGCAGCTCCATGATTTCATCTTTAATCAGGTTAGCGTTTACGGGGTCAAATCCGCTAAACGGCTCATCCAGTATAAGCAGTTTAGGGCGGTGCAGTACCGTTACCACAAACTGGATTTTCTGCGCCATACCCTTGCTCAGTTCCTGTATTTTTTTATCCCACCAGCCCTTTATGTCCAGTTTATCAAACCAATAGTTAAGCTGCTCTTTAGCCTCTTTTTTACTTAGCCCCTTAAGCTGTGCCAGGTACAGTGCCTGTTCGCCCACGGTCATGGTTTTATAAAGGCCGCGCTCCTCGGGCATATAGCCTATGTGGCTAATGTGCGAAGGGTTAAGCTTTTCGCCATCCAGGAGCACTTCGCCGCCGTCGGGCATGGTGATTTGGTTGATGATGCGTATAAGAGACGTTTTACCGGCGCCATTAGGCCCCAGTAATCCATAAATGCTGCCTTTTGGTACGGTAAGCGATACGCTGTTAAGCGCCGTATAGTCGCCATACTGTTTTACAACATCCTTTACTTCGAGTATTGGTTTCATGCTTCGTTATTGGAATGGTAAAAATACTGTATTTATTTTTGATTTCAGATTTCAGGCTTAATTAATCATTCTCATTGCAAGGCTTTAGATTAACATTTATATGCCATAAAACCGCAAACAATGATAACTAAACCTACTACTGCACATATTAAACCTTTAGTACTTAAAGATGAAATAAAATCATGCATAAAAAAACCCACCCCCTACTTGCGTAGGGGGTGGGAAAAATTGCTATGAAAAAGAAAAATTCACTAGTTGTTTAGTGAAGTTTCAAATGTATAATTTTTTCTTAAATTACGAAAACATATCCTTAACTTTTTCAAAAAAAGACTTATCGCTTTTTTCGGGCTTCGGAGAGAAATTTTCGTCGTTAAGTGATTTTTCAAAGAACTGGCGCTGCTCCTTATTTAAATTCTTAGGTGTCCACACGTTTACGTGTATCAGCAGGTCGCCGTTACCGTAGCTGTTAAGGCTTGGCAAACCCTTGCCCTTAAGGCGCAGTATTTTACCGCTTTGTATACCGTCTTCCAGTTTTATACGCACCTTACCCGTTACAGTATCAATGTCTTTAGAGGTTCCCAGTACCGCTTCCGGATAGCTTATGTATAAATCAAGGTGCAGGTTTTCCCCTTCGCGTTTCAGGGTATCGTGTTCTATTTCCTCAATAGCCACAATCAGGTCGCCCGCAATGCTGTTAGCACCCGGCGCATCATTACCCTTGCCCGATACCTTAAGCTGCATGCCATCGGCTACACCGGCAGGTATTTTAATAGAAACCGTTTCGTCTTCCATTACCATACCTTGTGCATCGGCACCTGCAGGTTTACCATCCAGTATTTGCCCGCTGCCACCACAGTGGTTACAGGCAGCCGCTGTTTGCATACGGCCCAGTATGGTATTGGTTATTTTTACTACCTGGCCCGTACCGTTACATGTAGGGCATGTGCGGTAAGTAACACCTTTAGCCTGTACCTTAAGTTTTACTTTTATTTTCTTCTCTACCCCGTTCGCAATTTCTTCAAGGGTAAGTTTTACTTTAATGCGCAGGTTGCTGCATTTTACACGGCTTACACCTCCGCCACCGCAAAAACATACGAAACCGCCCCCAAAGGCACCCCCGAAGATATCGCCAAACTGGCTAAAGATGTCGTCCATGTTAATGCCGCCGCCGCCAAAACCGCCACCGCCGCCAAAGCCACCATCAAAAGCGGCATGGCCATACTGGTCGTAACGGGCTTTTTTATCGGCATCGCTTAGCACTTCATAGGCTTCTGCTGCTTCCTTAAATTTTTCTTCCGCAGCCTTGTCACCCGGATTTTTGTCAGGGTGAAATTCTATTGCCTTTTTACGATAGGCTTTTTTTATCTGCTCTGCACTGGCGCCTTTGTCTATGCCCAGTATTTCGTAATAATCTTTTTTCATGATGCTTTACCGCAATTAGTTCCCCAGTACCACTTTAGGGAAACGGATTATTTTATCACCCAGCTTATAGCCTTTTTCTACCACATCTACAATCTTGCCTTTTAGCTCTTCGCTTGGCGCAGGGATTTGTGTAATGGCCTCAGCAAAATCTGCATCAAACGCATCGCCAGCCTTAAGCTCTACCTGCTCTAACCCTTTAGAAACCAGGGTATCTTTTAGCTTATTGTGTATAAGTTCTACTCCCTTTAGCAGGTTTTCGTCGCCGCTTTTACCTATCTGTACCATAGCGCGGTCAAAATCATCCAGTATAGGCAGCATGGCCTGCAGTACCTCCTGGTTAGCGGTTTTAAACAAATCAATACGCTCTTTAGACGTGCGTTTTTTATAGTTTTCAAACTCTGCAAAAAGACGTAAAAACTTGTCCTTTTCCTTAGCCAGCTCTTCACTCAGCTTTTCTTCTGCCGAAAGCTCCTCTGCCGATGGTACCCCCTGCTCTGCCGTACCGTCAGTAGTTTGTTCCGTTTCGTTAAGTACTTCTTCTTTGTTCAGTTCGTTTTCAGCGTTTTCAGCGTGTTCGCGGCTCATATTCTTAAATATTTTCTTAAACATTAATTCTCTTAAGTTGTCGCGTAGCGACGTGCAAAAGTATTGCCATTTTTTTAAAAATGCCAATTTGTCATTTACCGGAAAACAAATTGCTGTAATTTTTGCTAACTTAGGCAGTACAAAACCACCATACCATGAAATCAACAATGAAAATTGTTATTGCAGCCTGCGGGCTATCGGTAACCGGCGTTTATGCGAAGCGAAAGTACTATATAGAGCAAAACGGAACGCTCCACCCCACTACACAGGCTTCCTTTGAAAAAAGCATCGACTATACCAAAAACGTTGATGTGTATATGGAGAATGATAATAGCGAAATAGCCGTATTGTATGTACGAAGGCGGGAAGGAAAACTGGATGAAGCAAAACTGAAACAGCTAAAAGCGTTTTTACAACAAAGAAGCGGTACTATTATTAAGGACAACGAATACATTTGTATACACTACAACTGCTCCATACCGCAGGATAGCCCGGTGCTGTATCATGATTTTCCTTTACATGCCGAACGCAAAATACAGCGTAAACTGCTGGCCATAACGCCTTCGCAGTATTTTAGGGTGTACAACCCCGGCGGCAGGAATAACGGCTTTAGGGGAAAACATAAGGAAGCTTTTATTGCAGATGACAACAAGCTGGTACTTAAAATGTTTTTCCCAACGGAGTTTAATTATGGAAATGTTGTGGTTATAAAGCCCGACGGTACTTATGAAGCCTACTGCGGGGAACATACACCGGACGAAATTATAGAAATTACGAAACGTCTTAAAACCCGGTAATAAAGTTACTGTGCCAAAGCGTCGGCTACGGCGGTTTCTACTGAAAGGAACTTAAACTGGTAGCCCGAAGCTACAATTTTCCGTGCGCTGACGTTTTGGCTGTCATATAGCAGTGTGCTCATTTCGCCCAACACCAGTTTCATAGCAAACCGGGGTATGTTTGGCAACAAAAGTGGCTTATCAAGTACTTTGGCTACGGTTTTTACCAATTCATTTTGTGTTACCGGATACGGCGCTACAGCATTATAAACCCCTTCAAGCCCGTTTAGTAACACATGCAGGTATATGCCCACCATATCGTCTATATGAATCCACGATTGCATTTGGGTTCCTTTACCAAAGGCTGCACCCGCGCCCAGCTTAACAGGAGCAGCAAGTTCTTTTAATACGCCCGACTTACCACTTAGCACCAAGCCTGTACGTATCTTAGCCACTTTAATACCCAGCGTTGCAACAGCATCTGCGCAGGCCTCCCATTTTTCTACCACCATACCAAGGAATGAATTATCTCTCCCGGTGCTGTCTTCAGTATACAGTGTGGTTTCGCTATCAGGATAAATACCTATGGCGCTGGCACTAATAAACTGGTGTACGTAGTGGGCGTTGTTTTTAAGCAGCGTTGCTAAAACACGCGTACCCAGTACGCGGCTCTGCAGTATTTCTTCTTTATAATCAGCCGTCCAGCGTTTGCTTATGCTGGCACCCGCAAGGTGAATTATGGTACCTACATCATCCAGGCAGGCAGGGTCGGCCTCCCCTTTTTCGGGATTCCAGTAAAAACCCTGGTAGTTTTCTGTATGCTGTATCTTACTTTTAGAGGTGGTAAGATAATTAATGCTGTATCCTTCCTTAAGCAGCCTGCTAACCAGCGCGCTCCCTACAAGACCTGTAGCCCCGGTAATAAGTACCCTCATATCCTAACGTTTTGCGTTACGAAAGTAACACCCAAATTTTGTGTTTTACTACAAAATCCAAGGTTTAACTAATGTTTAGTATTTAAGTAAATAATACGTAAGGCATCATTTTGCCTTAATGCTCCACTCAAAATGCATTTCGCTTACGGCATCGCCCGCTTCGTCTACCCCTACTGATTTCATCCAAAAGGTTTGCCCCTGGCCTGTGGCTATGGCGTTTGCTATGGCTTCAGCAATAAGGTGCCCGTCTGTGCAGGTAAAGGTATTGCGACCTTTGGCTTTTTTAGTAAATGTACCTTTATTGTTAGCCACCAGCATAGATATTTTTTTTCCGCTTTGCTTAATATGGTACATAACCAGCGCACCGGTAGAAAGTTCTGCTGCCATAGCCTGTACGGCAAAGTACATGCTGTTAAAGGGGTTTTGGTTTATCCAACGGTGCTTTACCGAAACAACGCACTGATCTGTTGTTATTTGCTTTACCCTTACCCCTGATATAAAGGCAGACGGGAGTTTAAATAATAAAAAGGTATTTAGTTTACCGGGTGTAAATTCCATGATTACTGAGGTTTCAGGCTAATATACAATTATTATTCGAAATTTGTAAATGTTAAAATTTTGTTAAAACTAACTACTATGCAATACAAACTACCTGTTTTTAGATATATATTTGCATAAGAAATTAATGGTTATAAGAATATACTATGCCAATACAGCTATTATACAACAGATAAAATAACGGGGCCGGCACCGTAAATTAGTTTAGGAGTTAGCAATCATCAATCACAATAATCACCGCAGCTGCAGCCGGCAGCAGTTTGCAAAAAAGAGTTCATCATCAATCATCAAATTAATCATCAAATTAATCATCAAATTAATCATCAAATTAATCAACAAAAAAATCATCAAAA
>JAAXJD010000055.1 GCA_012270005.1 Flavobacterium sp.
TAAATATCCTAATTAACCGTTAGCTCTTGGTGGAGGCAGGATACCTATTGTTAGGTTTTCACCTTGTGCGTTGTTAGTGCTTTGGATGTCGCTGTCATCAGCTGAACAAGATACAAGAGTTGTAGAAAGACTAGCAACTAGGGCGAAAAGAAGTACAAATTTTTTCATGGTCGTAATTTTTAGTATTTTATTTAATTTTTAGTTTTGCATTCTGTAGAACCAACTGTTTTCCCTTGTGATTCTGAAGCAAATTTAGACACTAAATCTTCCCGAACACCATGTTTTACTGGGGTTATAGTAGATGTACCTCATTTACGAGTAACTGACCCGATTTGCAGGGTAAATAGCTATGAAATAAATTTTATATGAATTCAGGAGCTATTTTTTTTATGATTGTATCAATATTTTCCTTAAAACTTTTACTAAATGGTATAGAAACCTCATTATTGTTTAAGTAGCAAAGCGACTTGCCGGTGTTGATACGCGAAACATGGTTACTATTAACAACAAAACTATTATGTATACGATAAAAAAACGGCGGCAGATTGTTTTCATAGTGCTTTAGGGTCTTATACGCCGAAAGCACCTTGCCGTTTAATAGATGAAAATCTGTGGTGTTATTGTCTGCGCGCAGGTACACAACATCTTTAAGGGCTATAAACTGGTAATCCCCATAAGACTTTATACATATTTGTATATCTACATCTGACCCCGAATTTTCTTTAGGTTTGATTTCTGCTGCCTGGCCGGCAAACTGGTTTTCGTGCGGATTTTGTTTTACCACATTTACCACCGCGCCGCTTAGCGGAATTTCTTTTTGGAATTTTAAAAGTGTTTTACGTAGCTCAATAGACGAAAACGGAAGAAGTAAATAATCAAAAACCCCTGTTTTAATTGCTTCGTACGCGTAATCAGGGGGCGCTGACACTAAAACGCGGTAGGGCACGTTATTTAAATAACGGTAAAGCTCTGAAACAAGAGCCAGCGATATGCCTGATTTGCTCTTTTTACGTATAGTAAGAAATACCAGCTCCGGGCTTACCTCCAGTATAAGGTTCAGGGCATCTTCCTTTTCGCTGGCCGTACCGGTACAGTAGTACTCGGGAAAGTCTTCAAAACGGTGCAAAACTTCATTTAATGAAGAAATATTATCATCTATAACTACGATTGAATATTGCACAAATTACGATAAAGTGAATTTACCTAAATTTAATAGCAAAATAAACAATTAATTTTTAGTAATTTTACACTACTGTTTTTTTTATTTTATAAATTGACAACAGTGCCCCATAAAATGAACACAAATTTGAGAATATTAATTGTAGATGACCACCCGATGCCCGTTAACGGTTATGTAAACGTACTATCTGAGGAAGAAGTACCGGGTTACAATTTAGAATTTTCTAAAGCATTAAACTGTCAGGAAGCCTATAAAATAATAACAAATCCTGCCACTAAGCCCGATGTGGCGTATCTGGATCTTAGCCTGCCGCCCTACCCGGAAGAAAAGATATTTTCAGGGCTAGACCTCGGTATGCTTATACGCCGCCTGTATCCTGAATGCGTTATCATTTTCCTTACCATGCATAGCGAGGCGTCATTAATAGAGCGCCTTATGGAAGCCACAAACCCGCAGGCCATTTTATGCAAAAGCGATATAGACATTGAGGAGTTTGTAAAAGCCTTCCATATTATATTTGGCGGACAGACCTACTACAGCAATAAAATACAGAAATCTTTAAAAGACCGCACATTAAACAATTTTAACCTGGACAACTACGACAGGCAAATTTTAATGCGCATGACCGAAGGTATACCGGCCAGCAAAATACCTAATTATGTACCGCTTTCGTTACCGGTTATAGAACGCCGCATAGCCCATGTTAAGAGCCTTATATTAAAGGCAGGCGATGAAGACAACGACGAGGCTCTTGCCGAAGCCGTTAAAAAGCTTGGTATATTATAAGGTATAAATATAACCAGACGAATGGTCTCGGTCAGCACCTGTTACACTATTTAGCACATTAACCTCATTACGTAAACGGAGTACACCCAGTAGCGCAAATATAAGTGCCTCCTTATACTGTATGGTTTTATCATCAGGGATAACAATTTCCACTTCTGGCAAAAGGTTACGCATACTTTCTATAAGATAAGTATTGTAAGCCCCACCACCCGTTACAAGCATCTTTACATTAGCCGATTTCCGTTTATGCAACACAAATGCTACCTGGCGCGCTATATGCCTTGTAAAAGTGCGCAGCTTGTCCTCGGTTTGTATGTTGTATTCCTCCATTAACGGAAGGACTGTACTCTTTACATACTCGAAGCCTAACGATTTAGGATAAGGCAGCGCATAGTACGGCAGCGCGTCGAGCCTGTCCAGTAACACGGGGTTAATCCTGCCGCCACGCGCTATACTTCCACCCGCGTCGTAAGGATAACCCAGTCGGTTTGCATAGTGGTTAAGCACTGTATTTACAGCACAGATATCAAATGCAATCCTGTTACCGCCTTCTTCAAAAGAAATATTACTAAAACCTCCCAGGTTAAGGCAGTACTCATAATCCGAAAACAGCAATCGGTCACCTATAGGTACTAAGGGCGCACCCTGGCCTCCTAACGCCACATCCTGAACCCTGAAGTTACACACCACAGGCACGTTTGTAAGCGCCGCCAGTTCGGGCAGGTTACCTACTTGTAGTGTAATCCCGTTGTGCGGTTGGTGCAGCACCGTATGCCCATGAGAACATACCGCATCTAAGCCGGAAATAGAATGACTTGCTATAAAATCGTTAATCATTTTACCCAACAGCACGGTATAATCTTTGTTTAATTGTTGCAGTTGGGTTTCAGAAAAATCTACGGCTTTTTTAAGACGTTCTACCCACTCTTTAGCATAGGGTATGGTATCGGCTTCATGGATTTCATAATCCCATACCCCATTATTTTCGGCAAGTACAAAGCGGGCTATATCGGCGCCATCCAGCGATGTACCCGACATAACTCCTAAAACGTTGTAGTTTTTCTTAGTCATGGGCTAAAATTACTCCTTTTTTTTGAAAGATTACCATTAAATGACTACATTTGGAGGTAATCAAACAAAAAAGCATTTTAATAATTATGGACTTTCAACTTACTGAAGAACATTTAATGATACAGCAAGCTGCGCGTGATTTTGCACAGCAGGAATTACTTCCGGGCGTTATAGAACGCGATGAAAAGCAACAGTTTCCGTACGAGCAGATTAAAAAAATGGGCGAACTGGGCTTTATGGGAATGATGGTAGACCCTAAATATGGAGGAAGCGGCCTGGACACTATATCGTATGTACTGGCTATGGAAGAAATCAGTAAAATAGATGCTTCTGCCTCTGTAGTTATGTCTGTAAACAACTCTCTTGTATGCTGGGGGCTTCAAACCTTTGGCACAGAAGAGCAGAAACAAAAATACCTTACCCGCCTTGCTACCGGAGAAATCATAGGCGCATTTTGCCTTAGCGAACCGGAAGCCGGCAGCGATGCTACTTCTCAAAAAACGACCGCTATAGACAAAGGCGACCACTACCTGCTAAACGGTACCAAAAACTGGATTACAAATGGTGGTACTGCAGATGTATACCTGGTAATAGCACAAACGCATACAGAGCTAAAACATAAAGGAATTAATGCGCTGATTGTAGAAAAAGGCATGCCGGGCTTTGAGATAGGTGCTAAAGAACAAAAACTGGGTATTCGCGGTAGCGATACACACTCCTTAATGTTTACCGATGTAAAGGTTCCTAAAGAAAACAGGATTGGAGAAGATGGCTTCGGGTTTAAGTTTGCCATGAAAACGCTTGCAGGCGGACGTATAGGCATTGCGTCCCAGGCACTGGGTATAGCATCAGGAGCGTATGAACTTGCCCTCAAATACAGTAAAGAGCGTAAAGCATTTGGCAAGCCAATTTGCGAACACCAGGCCATAGCCTTTAAACTTGCCGATATGGCAGTTAATATTGAGGCATCGCGCCATCTTTGTTTAAAGGCTGCATGGGATAAAGATAACGGTCATAATTATGACCTTAGTGGTGCCATGGCAAAACTGTTTGCCAGCCAAACTGCAATGGACACTACAATTGAAGCCGTGCAGATACACGGTGGCAACGGATACGTAAAAGAATACCACGTAGAGCGCCTTATGCGCGACGCTAAAATCACGCAGATTTACGAAGGGACATCTGAAATACAAAAAATAGTTATTTCGAGAGACATCCTGAAAGACTAAACAAAATTTAAATAAAATGGGCGGTATTACTACCGCCCATTTTATTTTTAAAGAAGATTTTATTTACAAAAATATTTTAGTACACATAATCCTATACCGCACAGCAACTTACAGACACTCAAAAATAGATATTAATTAAATATTCAGATTATGTTTGCCTTTTAGCGGTTAAAGTAAGTAGTACATCGAAAAAATAACGAAATATTCAGTACATAAATACCTGATTTTTATCTTTACTACAACAAAACAGGAAAATAGCTGTTAATCTTGCGTTTCGGGAGCAAAAATAGCTCAAGAAAAAGCCCTGGGGAAATAATTGAAAAATTATGGGCTGCAAGGAAAACCATTTAACTGTTTTTTACGTACTAACGTACAAGTGTAATCCAACAAAAATTAAAGACCATGAACGTAATCGGGCAAAGAATTAAAAAACTTAGGGAAGAAAAAGGCATCACTCAGGAAGCTATGGCTACACAACTGGATGTTACACAAAGTAACTACGGACGCCTTGAAAAAGATGACAGAAGGCTTAACGTGGTAAAACTGCTTAAAATAGCCCGCATACTTGATGTTAACCTTATGTATCTGTTTAACGGTATTGCAGAGACCAGTGCACAAACCGCAGAAATGAGCATTAACCAAACAAATAAAGAGGTTTATGATATTTTGGTGGAAAGCCTTCGCTCTGAAATACAGCACCTTAAAGAAGAGGTTAACTTTTTAAGGGTTATTGTTCGCAGCTAAATACTACTTTGATACGGCGCTGCCATACTTTTATAAAGCTTATTTCGTTTTACTATAATTAAACGTTTTAAATTTTTAGTACCTTTATCTGGGTATGGTACAAAAGCCAAAATCTATAAAATATAAAGTAATAACAGGCTACCTGCTGCTTTCGGCGGTAGCCGTTATTTCTGTTTGGTTTGTTTATAACGAAATCAGGCACATTACTGCTAATACCCGCCTTTCTGACGAAAACGCCAAGATAATACAGGTTAGTAACACCATTGCGGCACTGTATTCCAGCGAAGCCATAGGGCGAAACGCCATACTTACTTCAGAAAAAAAAGAACTGGAAAAATACTACACGCTTACCGACAGTATTTTAAACGAAATCCAGAAACTTAAGACCACAGCCGACACACCGCTTAAAAAAAAGCTTAACCGCGTAAAACAACTTATATCGCGAAAACGCAACAGTATAACCGAAATTTACAATTTCCGCCAGGAGCATCCGGATGACGAATATTACACCAATTCGCTTGCCGGTCTAAAAACGGCAAAGGACTCGGTATGGCGCAATACAAAGCCTGTTAAGAGCAACAAAAAAGACAACTGGGAAAAACTGGCGCAAGACCTCCTTGCCCCTAAGCAATACGACTCTTTAAGTAAACTGGTAAGCGAAGACACCATTACCATAGCGTACGAACGTATGCTTTCGTCATTACGACAAAAAAACCTGAGCAAAAACTCGGAGCTTTACAAAAAAGAGCAAAAAATGCTACAGGAAAACCGTATTATTTCCGATGAAATAAGGGTTATCCTTACCGCTATAGAAAAAGAGTTTGTAAAAAAAACCTATCAGGACATAGATGAAACAACAAATGCGCTAAACAAAACAGTAAATAAGCTGGCATGGGTAGGCGCAGGTACGTTTTTATTATTGATTATACTGGCCTGGGTAATCATACGCGACCTGGGCATTAACCAGCGCTACCGTAAAGAACTGGAGTTGCTTAATGCCGAAAACGAGGAACTGCTGCGCACCAAGGGCATGCTTATGGCTACTGTAACGCACGACCTGCAAACACCGCTGGGCAGTATACTGGGATTTCAGGAGTTGCTTAAAAATTCCGGTGTAAATCCTCAGCAGAAAGAATACCTGAACAACATTAAGGAATCAGCCGGGTATATTGTAAAGCTGGTAAACGACCTCTTAGACTTCGCTAAATTAGAAAACAACCGCATTTCTATAGAGGAAGTACCTACAGCAATCAAAAACACCATAGAAAGCACCTGTAGCAGCCTGCTGCCCTTAGCCGAGCAGAAAGGTATAGAGCTATGGTGGGATATAGACGAAAACCTGGATGAAGGCTGTGTAACCGATCCGTACAGGATAAAGCAGGTACTTACAAATCTGATAAGTAATGCTATAAAATTTACTAACGACGGCTCTGTACAGGTAACCGCAAAACGTACCGATGAGCACGTTGTACTCTCTGTAATAGATACAGGTATAGGCATTGCAAAAGACAAACACGCTGCTGTGTTTAAAGAATTTACGCAGGCACATGATGGTATTGAGAAAAAATTTGGCGGTACAGGGCTTGGCCTTACCATAAGCAAGCGTATTGTAGAACTTTTAAACGGTACCATAACGCTTGAAAGCGAGGAAGGCAATGGCACAATATTTACCATAAGACTGCCGTGGGTGCCTTGTGAGCTTATTCCTGAAGATGAAACAGATACCGGGGATAGCCAGATAAACATAGCGGGCCATAAAATCCTGGTGGTAGATGATGACACCACCCAGCTCAGGCTTATGAAAGAGCTGCTGGAACGTGCCGGCGCCCATGTTGTTACAGAAGCAAACAGCCTTACAGCACTGAAACTTATAAATGAACAGCGTTTTGACTGTATTATAACTGACCTGCAAATGCCGGTTTTAGACGGTTTCGGTCTTGTGGAGGAAATACGCCAAAGTAGTGATGATGCCGTAAATAAGCTACCTGTAATTGCATTATCAGGCAGGCGGGACCTGGATGATAACGCCTTTACCAGTAGAGGATTTACCGTAAGGCTTAATAAACCTGTAAATGTATATCAACTTATAGAAGCTATAGGAGGTCAAGAAACAAAAGCCACATCACCTGAAGTAAATGCAACCACAGTAGTACCTAAATTGTACGACCTGCGCAGCTTGGCACCATTTACGCAAAATGACCCCGCTTCTTTAAAACTCATAATAGATACATTTATAGAAAGTACTGCAGACAACTGCACAGAGCTAATGGCCGCTGCACGCGAAAATGATTTGGAAAGGCTGGGGTTAATTGCACATAAAATGATTCCTATGCTGCTGCAAATGGAAGTACAAAGTATTGCTGAATTACTAAGCCCTCTTGAAGAGAAGAACATACTAGTGGAAACTTCAGAAATGATAAATTACTGTGCAGATATAGAACAGCGCTTAACCACCTTGTGCAGCGCACTGCACAAAGAAGTCGCTGTGTAACCTATAAGTCTATATTATATAGCTTAAGTTTGTTATATAGGGTTTTCCTGTCTATATCCAGTAACTTAGCCGCTTTACTTTTATTATAGTTGGTTTGTTCTAATGCTTTTTTAATAGCATCTTCCTCAGTAAACTTGTTGTATATGATTTCCGGCTGTACGCTTTCTTTTTCATTGCGCATTTCCACAGGAAGCACGGTTAGAGAAATGCTACCCGACTGCTCCAACAGCACCGACCGCTTAATTATATTCTTCATTTCCCGAAGGTTGCCGGGCCAACTGTAGGTCATAAACAAATCCTCCACTTCGGCAGAAAAACCACGTATATTTTTTTCAAGCTCTGCATTTGCCAACACAAGGAAATGATTAGCAAAACGCATAATATCATCTTTCCTTTCGGACAGCTTTGGCACCCTGATACAAAACTCATTTAACCGGTGGTAAAGGTCTTCCCTAAAATCCCCACGTTTCACTGCTTCGTACAAGTCTTCATTTGTAGCTGCTACTACTCGTATATCCACCTCTACCTCATGGTTACTGCCCACGGGTTTAATCTTTCTTTCCTGCAATGCACGCAACAACTGCACCTGTACTTCATAAGAAAGGTTACCCACTTCGTCTAAAAATAAAGTACCGCCGTTAGCCGCTACAAAATGGCCTGTTTTATCGTTTACCGCCCCCGTAAAAGATCCTTTTAAATGCCCAAAGAATTCGCTTGAAGCCAGCTCTTTAGGAATCGCACCACAATCTACCGGGATATAGGGCTTATTGGCACGTTTACTTTTATCGTGTATGGAGCGTGCTATATGTTCTTTACCCGTACCGCTATCGCCTATTACAAGCACAGACATACCTGTAGGCGCCACCAAATCAATATGTTGCTGTAACTGTACCGAAACGGGGCTTCCGCCGGTAACAAAGCCTGCATTGTCTAACGGCAAAGCAGGGCTAGCTGTATCCTGCTTAACGGCTGATTTAAGAGGTTGCTCATTAGTTTTAGCAGTAGCCTTATTTATCAGGTGTAGAATTTCGTCCGGATTTATGGGTTTGCCTACATAGTCAAAGGCACCCAGTTTCATGGCACTTACCGCGGCTTTAATATCCGTGTAACCGGTCATTAAAATCACAGCAGCATCAAGTCCTTTTTCCCTGATAAAGCGTAATATCTGCATACCATCTGAATCCGGCAGGCGAATATCTGTAAGCACTACATCAAACCTGCCCTCATCAAGCGCTTGCTTTGCTGCCGCGCCCGTAAACGCGTTTACAACCTCAAATCCTTTTTTTTGCAGAAAGGTTTTAAGCATTACACAAAATGCGGTATCATCATCTACTACAAGTATCTTGGCGCTCATGAAACGTATTAAGGATATTATTTACAAATGTAAGGTAAAACAAGCAGCTGAGATGTTAATAAAAAACAAAAGGGAGCACCTTGTGCTCCCTATCGCCGAAGAATAAAATTCTTCAAATCACCTTACTATATCTAAAATCTTTATTTCTGTTCTTTAACAAACTCAGCGTTTGCATTGTAATAAACCGTAACGGCAGACTTTCCATCGGCAAGCATAAGTTTGTACTCCTTATCTGTAGAAACACCAGCCTGAGTTACCGCAAAACCGGGATACTTTTCCTTAATCTCCTGCAGTATGGCTACCGGCACTTCTTTCACATCTATCTTGCTGTAGGTTTTCTCCTGAAAAGATACCACAACGGCTTCAGACACATTCATACCGTAAACCATTCCCCCTATCGTGCCTCCAAATATCATTATTGCTAAAACAACTCTCTTCATAGCTACTGGTTTTGATGTTTAGTATAATGAAAATAACGTGCCAAACACAGCAACCACACATAAACAGCAATAAAACATTGACTAACAATATCTTAAATGCAATTCATAAATTCAGACTGAAACAAAAAAGTGTAGAATCACCACATTTATTGTGTGGCAATTCTACACTTTTCTACATTTTTCCGTAGGCAAGAAATTACCTTATCAACGAAAAATGTCCTTTAAAAATACGTTCATCCTGACGTACGACTACAAACCAGTAATCGGTAGAGGGCAGTGGATGTCCGTTTAGTGTACCATCCCATCCTTCACTTTGTGACGGGAAACCTGTAATCAGCTTTCCGAAGCGGTCATAAATATATACCTGTAAATTTGGCTCCAGCGATGAGAACCGTATGCGCCATTTTTCGTTGTATCCATCGCCGTTTGGCGTAAAAAACTTAGGATAATTAAGCAACGCCACAACGCGCTTTGTAGCGTTACAAGCCTGCCTGTCGCGTATATATACCGTGTAAATTCCGGTAGGCAAACCTTCAAAGGTGTTGCTTTCCTGATACGTAATGTCATCTATAGAATACACATACATATCCGGGAACGCCGTTAACACTGTAAAGCCATTTTCCTCCACAGTCCAATCAAAAATTTCTATGGACTGAATCTCAGGCGGAGCTACCGGCAATACTGTAATTGTTTTAGTGTCTGTACATCCGGCAGCGGTTACTGTAACGGTATAATCTCCCGGCTGTGTAACAACAATTTCGGGAGTAGTTTGCTTACCGGGCTCCCATAAATAGCTGCCAAAGCCAAGTCCCGCACTTAGAGTAAGCGTACCAATATCGTCGCACAAATACTGTTTTTCATCAACGGTTAAAACCGGCACATTTGCTTCCCAAACATTAAACGAAACAATATCCGGACAAAGGTTTATATATACCTGATTCATTTTTGCAAAAAGCATTTGCGGATTGGCATCGGGTACAAAAGCAGCAGGGTTACTTATTGCATTTGTACCTGCTTCTGCATCTGCTCTGGTTTTATAATATGTAATGCTGTACTGGCTGGCGATAGCACCATTAAGAATAGTAGTATTTTGCTGTGTAAGATTTAAGGGCTGCGTAAGTGGTGAGCCGGCAGGTACACAAAGGTTAATATCAGGAGGAACCGCGGCGTTTACCACATCGGGTAAATCAGCAACATCTACAACTTTATATTTAAACTGCCCGCAGATATTTTCTACCTTAAACTTATAACTCCCTAATGGCAGATTAGTAAAGACAGGGTTAGAGCCATTGTCATAAATAACAATGCGATTATCAACAGGGTCTACTATAGAATAGTGAAGGGGAGCAAGCCCAGATGCCTCAACATATACATCGTCTAAATGGCCCGAGCAGCGAAGCGCATAAATGTTATCAATTTCCACCCCATACTGATATTCAAACGGATCGCCTAGCTGCTTTACACAATTTTTGGTAGCCGAACCGGAACCATACGTTTTAAAATATTTTAGGACACGAAACACCCCGAAATACTCAAAATTATAATTTGTTTGATTGTTAGTTAAAGGTAAAGCATTTGCAGAAGAGGGGACATCTCCCTCCACGTATGCAGTACCGTCTGAAGGATTTACCCAGGTGCCGGGTGCAGCAGGATTTTCCATTTGTAGCCAGTACGTGGGCGTAGCAGACACCGTATCAGGATCTGAAACAGTAATATTAAAAGAGTTGCATAGCGGTACGTATGTAAACAAACCAGAAACAAGGTTATTCGCTGTTACGGTATGGTTTACTGTAGTAGTTAACCCGCAAGCATCTACTCCTGTAAAAGTATAGTCACCCTCGGGCAATCCATCCAGATACAAATATCCGTTTTGCCTTGCAATGGAAGCCGTAACGTCATACGGTAAACTGTGGTTGAATGAAGACGGGGCAACCGTTATCTCAGCGCTTACTAAAACGCCATTCGGACTCTTTACTTCTACACTTCCAAAGCCAGGCTCACAGTCCGGTAGCCCTTTAGCAGAAATAGCACCCGGAGTAAATGCAGGCACATAGCCTGTTACATCCACATACCTTACACCGCAATTATCTATCAATTCTAATTTATATCCACCAATAGGAAGGTTGCTGATAAACAAATTACCGTTAGTATTAATATATGAACTTACGTCTGCCGGAGTGGTTTGCGCGTACTGCGGTGGCGCAAGCACAATCGTGGCTTGCACAATAGTTCTGCCAGGTATAATAACAGACAAACTACCAAAATCTGAAAAACACCCATTGTTACGGGTAGCAACACCGGGTTTGGGCTTTGTATTTAATACGGTAACACTAGACACGGCGCTTGATCTGTTACACGCATCTGTAATAAATGCACTGTATACCCCCTCCGGGACCGGATTTTCCCGGCTACCAAAACTCACCGAGTCTGACGTGAACGGGCCGGGATAACTTCCGTTAAATGTTGAAGGATCGAACCCTAAAGGAAAACCGGTAAACGTAATAGTATAAGGCGGTGCAAAACCAGAAGCATTTGCTTTAAGATAGAAAGTTCCGCAAGGTGTAGGCACAGCAACTAAAGACACTACCGGGTTAGGATTTACACTGTTCCCTGTACTGTTATAAGATGTTCCACAACCATTAACCACAGAAACATCATACGTGTAGGAGACGCCCGGGGTGTAAGGAAATGTATTTGTAAGCTGAATATTCTGTAAATCTCCCGAAGTGTAGTTTTGATCAATAATCACGTCCGCAGAACCATCTGACGCGTGCAATGTAAAACGAACCGAAAGTGGGTATGTAGCTATGGTACCCGACGGATACACCAAATCATTTATTAAAGTGAATGTAGAACAGTCTGCACTGCTGGTTGCTCCTAAAGTGGGAGCGGAAACAACGGGTGGCTGAGCATTAAATTGGGCTGTAAAACTCTTTGATACTGCCTGTCCGCAGCCATCGTAAACCCTAAATATATAATCACCATCTACCAAACCCGTAAAAACACTCGAAGCTTGCAAAGGAGCGGTAACAGGCCCCGAAAAAATTTCGTACCCTGTAGCTATTCCGCTGGTGACCAAAACATTTATTTGATTTAAATTGTTGCAATCCTGTGCCTGTACCTGTAAGGTAAATTCAGGTGTGGGAGGAGATAGGTCTTGTACCGTTGCGGTATGGCTTACAGTAGTTTCCACCCCATTAACTACTACACTGGCAATAATCGTATACTCGCCCCCTACTAAATTATCCTGGGTAAGCTCAGTCCCTGTGCGTACCGGAACAGAAAGGTTAGGCATTAAATATACATAATACGTTACCGTTGCATCTGCCGGAACGTTTGAAGGCGAAAAGGTTACTGAACCTGTACCAGAACATGTTTGATCTGTAGTGGTTATACCAAAATCAAAACTGCCTACTTGTGAAAAGCAAACAACAGGCAAAAAAAGGCAGAACCAAACTAAAAAACGAAACATATAGTAATGTTTATAAATGTATATAAAACGCTGACTAATAAACAATATGAAAACGGGAGCAATGTACCAAATGTTATTTGAAACAAAAAATTAACACAAATAAAAAAGCCAACCTTAAGGTTGGCTTTTTAAATAACTAGAACTATTAGTAGTTCCACATATCTTGTTCGAAGTTACGAATAGTTTCTTTTACTCGTTCTGCTTCTAAAAGTTGCATTTGTGATTTACCGGTAAGATACTCATTGATACTACGGTCACCGTAAACGTTAGCCATACGAGTGATTGTAGATGAGAACCTCCTTGAATTAAGTAAGTGGTCAAATGTTATAGGCATAGAAGCGTTCTTTTCGTTAAATGCTTTTGCTTTGTGCAGCACATCACGAGCAGAAGGATAGTATACCCAGAACAAAGGAAGTGCAGCAGAAGCACCACCATCTTCAGCACCACCTGAAGAAGCACGCAGTTTAGTACGGGCATCTACAGCAACAGGAGCTAAAGCAAGGATACGATACTTCATTTCACCCTGACGCTTGTCAAAATACCAAACACCCATCACCTCATAAGAGATAATATCACTCGGCTGAATTTTGGCAGTATCAAAGTGCTCTTCGGTAAGCTTACCAGTAGCCTTAAGGTCGCTGATAATATACTCCTCAGATTTTCCTTTGTACTTTTTAAGACCGCTAAACTTATTTAGTATTCCAATACCGTTAGAGTTAATTTCACTAACATAGAAGTTAGACTTCACCTCTTCAGGCGTTTTCTTGGTAACAAAATAAGAATCACCGTAAATCTCTTTAATCTTACCAGACTCAATAGCCTCGATCAGTACTACGAATAAAGATTTCCTGTCTGCCCCTAGGTTACCAGCTTCCCCATTATCTTCCACGGGAAAATACATAGGAAAGTTAATCCTTTGCGTAAGGTCAATGGTTTCCCATACTTTCTTAGAGTATAGCATATCCCTGTCACCTACATATCCGTAAGGAAGTGGATTATCGTTATCAAGAGAATCCTGAGCGGCAGTTTTCTTGCCTATCTCCTGAGGAACTTTAGCGTTAAGCAGGTTAGACTGCCCGTAAGAAGCGATTCCTAATAGAAGGAACGACGCACACGCGAAAAACTTTTTATTAATCATAATCAAAATCTCAGCTTTACAATCTAAAAAATTACTGAACTTCCCAAACGAAGTTTCCTGAATCCGGCACACGGTAATTACCTGCACCGTCTACACTTACTTTGATGTTACCTACAGTGATGATATCACCACGCTTAGCGCGGGCAATAGCAGCACGGGCAGCACCATCAAATTTGTTACCCTGCACAAGAAGCCTTGGGCTACCCGGTACAGAAATTTCAAATGATTTTACAGTGGTGTTAATATCAAACACAAAACCTTGGAATACCACACCTACAGTAGATGAAGCAAGGTCGTCTTTGTTACCTTTAGCACTGTTGATTTTACCCCTAAGTGAAGGAGTTGGAGCCGGGATATCCCTGATCACAAACTTCCTCTTATCTGTAGCACTGCTACCATCCGGAAGTTTTGCAGTAACCGTAACAACAACATCATCACCAGGAACTGAAGTAACTACCCAGTTGTACTGGCCAGGCCTAGAACCTTTAACAAGACCAGGAGCCGAAGCGGTAACATTATTATCAGATACACCAGCAAATGAAATAGTCATCGGGTTTGTAACACCACGGTACACAGAGTTCATTTTATCTGCAGAAATTGTGGCAGAGTTTGGCCTAGGCACAACAACGTAAGAACCTTTAAAGTCAAGTGGAACAGGTTTTCCATCTTCAGTAAATACAAACTTACCGTTGATATCATGCTCACCTACACCAGCAGCACTAAAATTAAGTGTAGCCTGACCGTTTTCAATTTTACCAGGACCTTGGAAGCTGGTGGGTTTTGTATTCTCATCATAGCGACCAAGAACTACTTTACCTGTTACTTTTTCACCTTCAAAATAAGCATTCTTATCAAGGACAACAAGTGCTGTATAGTTTTTCATAGAAGCCGCTTCAACCGCTGCTTTACCAAGAGCAGAACTGTAAATAGATGCCTCAATAGACTTTACATCATTCTGCATAGCAGAAAGTTTTGTAAGAGACGCTATCGCAGGGAATCCTTTGTAGTTATAATCAAGGTAATCCTTCATTGCGCCATCTTTAGCTTTCACTTTATCCGTATTAAACTTGTTTTCAAGTTCTTTCACAGTACCCGCGTATTTCTTATCTCCTTTCAGCAATGCAATCATCGCATTTCTGTAACCTTCAATTTTAGCAACTACCTCTTTACCTTTTGCAGAGTAACCATCACCAGAAAACCAAGCCTCATCAATTTTATCTCCTTTATCCATTTGTTCAAAAGGAAGCTTACCATCCTCTTTTTCGATACCTTTGGTGATATCGTTTTTAAGAGATTCTATGTAAGCATAAAAATCAGCCGACTGAGTTTTGATTTTAGTAGCTAGCTCTAAAGCCTTTCCATATTGATCTGGCGCATCAGCAGCCTTAGCAGAAAGCGCCTGATAAAGACCGTTATTATTTTCTGTAGCGCCTTTGTTAGACTCTTCAAATTTTTCGTTCATAAGACCGAAAGCGGAAAGTACCTCTTTCGACATATTTAAGGCCATCATAGCGATGAAAACCAGATACATCAGGTTCACCATCTTTTGCCTTGGGGTTAATTTACCTCCTGCCATTTCTAATTAGTCTTTCTTTTTGTTGTTAAAAGTTATATCTAAATTTTACTAATTAGCTATGTAATTAGGCCCTGTTACCCATTGCAGAAAGCATTCCACCGTATACACTGTTAAGCTGAGCGATGTTCTTAGTCATTGCAGACATTTCTTCCTGTAGTTTAGTAGCGTTCTCAGCGATATCCCTGTTAGCTGCAGCATTACGCTCTGCGCTCTCAAGCTGAACTTTGTAAAGACTGTTAAGAGCTTCCATTTGAGAAGCGGCAGCAGTCATCTCTTCGCTGTATTTTTTAGTTGAAGCAACTGCATCAACAGTAGGCGCTATACCTTTAGCAGCAGATTCGAAGTTTTTGATGCTGTTACCAAGGCTAGACATAAGCTCACCGTCGATTTTAGCTTCTTTAAGTAGGTTATCAAGTTTTTGAGAAAGAAGACCAGAAGCTTCAGCAGGGTTTTCCTTTTTAACTTCTTTTTTCTTAGCCTCACCGCCAGCTAGTTCAGGATACACAAGAGACCAGTCTAGTTCTTTGTGAACAGGCTCAAATGCAGACATTGCAAAAATGAAAGCTTCAGTACCAAGACCAGCAATAAGCATTTCGCTCGCACCTGGCCAGTGCATTAGTTTAAATAGTGCTCCAATGATTACAACAGCCGCTCCAAGACCGTACGCCATGTTCATTACTCTTTGTGGTAGTGCCATAATAAATAATTTTAGTTTTTAGTTAAGTTAATTAGTTAAATATTCAAATTAATAGTTTAATGGTAACTTTTTTAATTACTGCCTTGTCGCTGTACTTTCTGTGCCAAGGAAATCCTGAACAGTCCTGAAACCTATGTAACTCCTTGCAGAATCCCTGTATTCCCAGTCACGTGTACTGTTTTGCAGGAAGTAAGCAACATCTTTCCAAGAACCACCACGCACTACTTTACGTTGGTTTTTCTGATCATTAACGTTAGGGTTCATTGTACTTACATAATCGTAAGAGTTGGCATCGTAAGACGAATCTGTCCACTCTGCTACATTACCCGCCATATTGTATAGGTTGAAATCGTTAGGATCAAAAGATTTCGCTTCTACAGTATAAAGTGCACCGTCTGCAGCATAATCTCCCCTGTTTGGCTTAAAGTTAGCAAGGAAACAACCTGTGTCATTTTTAGCGTAAGGACCACCCCAAGGGAATGTAGCCGATTGAAGACCACCTCTTGAAGCATACTCCCACTCAGCTTCGGTTGGAAGCCTGAACTTGGTTACATGGTGCTTCTTTCTTTCTTTTTGGTAGGTGTTTTTATTAATAGTTCTCCACTCACAGAAAGCTTTAGCCTGCCTCCAGGTTACACCTACTACAGGGTACTCACCGTAAGCCTCGTGCCAAAAATACGTTTCGTGCATTGGCTCGTTATAAGAATAAGCAAAGTCTTTTATCCACACAGTTGTATCAGGATAAATTGCCACCTTTTCAGGAACAAGATATTTACTTCTCTTTGTTCTTGTACTATTTGTACTCTTATCTTTAGCAGCAGCCTCAATATCTAGCCACTTGTAACTAAATACAAGCTTAGAAACATCAATAGTCCTTAACCCGTTATAAGACTCTGACTCCGGCAGATACATAGAATCCATAACCTCCACATAATACTCATCCGGGTATTTTTGAGGATCTTTAATAAGCTTGGCTTTATGATTAAGCTTACGACCAGCATACGGATCATTAGGATCAGCCTCAGCCTCCCTTTTTTCCTGCATATACTTATCGTAAGGACTTTGCTCCTTACCTTCTGCAGCCTGGTCTTTAAAAGCATACTCACCTATGCCTTTACCACCGCCTGGCTTTTGCCCCTGCTCATCTGCAAGTATAGCAAGCCTTGTCCTGATTGTAGAGTCTTTAACCCACTCCACAAACTGTCTGTACTCGCTATTTGTAATTTCTGTTTCGTCCATGTAAAAAGAACGAACAGTAACGGTTTTAGTTGGCGCATCCTGGATGTTAGCTAAATCGTCATCAGACTTACCCATGATGTAAGCGCCACCCGGAACCAAGGTCATACCGTAAGGCTTCTCAGAGTCCCACTTTTTGCCTTTAACGCCTACCAGCTCCCCACGGTCACTAGAACCACAGCTAATTAGTAAAGATAAAGTTGCTGTTAATGCAATGAACTTCTTCATAAATTCGGGTTATTAATGTATTCTATTTTTAAGGGCGTAAACCTATTTATATTTTTTCAAAAAAACAATTTTTTTACTAAAAAAACCTTTCCTGCGCTAAACAATTGACAAGATGCGCAAAAATAACATTGATTTGTAATAAAACCGTTAAATTACATTCTTTCTTTGCGCTTTCCACAATCTTTCAGGATACTCATTATTGCAAGCTGCTAAGTAATCCTGGTAACTACATGGTAATAACGCAGGTATTTTAACTTTATTATTAGCAATATTGTTGCTAAAAACATCAATCCACCACCTATCTGTCTTATCACTTTTATAAAAAACTACATCTTCATCATCAAATGCAACAATATATTTGGTGTAATTTTCCCGGCTGCCAAACGGAAATTCATTAGAACGGAAGTTAACCCCCTCTGTAAAATACCATAGTACCTGAGCCACCAGCACTGACTCCTGACGCGTATCGTTATGGTTAAACACACCAAACGACGAAACTTTGTCGCTTATACCACTGTAGCGTGCTAAAGTACAAATTTCTTTGCCATCAAAACCATTTGGCATAAATTTAACAATATTTCCCGAATCGCCTGATTTTACAACACCCATATCTATACCCACAAAGTCGGCATCACGGAACACGGGTTCAGACACCGTAATGTCTTTACACACCTCTCCGAGCCTGTAAGCATCAAAATATAGTTTCTCTATAAGATCTATTTCTTCTTGTGGATTAAAGTAGGTTTGGTAGCCCACATTACTGTAATTAAACAGGTTGTGTGGCTCCTCTATAATCATTCGGGTTACATAAGAAGTTGCAGACATGGCTTCATTTTCTTTCCCGAAATCAAACTTAGCATCTACGGTAACGTAATTTACCATTTGCTCAAGCTTGTCATAGCCACGGTATACCGCGTAAGCCATATCCTGAGAACCACCAATAAATACAGGAATCACACCCTGCTTTATAAGTTGCTCGGTTACTTTTTTTATTACAAAGTATGTATCCTGCACTGACTCTCCCGCATGAATATCGCCCAGGTCGGCCATATTAAGGTGCCAGTTGCCGGGAAACAGCCCGTAGAATTCTTTGCGTATATAATTAAGGTGTACATGCGGGCGCAACTCATCGCCCTGCCCCCTGTTATCCAGTATACCTACAAATGCTATCTTTACTTCTTCCAGCTCTGGAATACCATCTTCAGCACTGTGCACCGTAATTTTTTTTCCTAATGCCTGCACGGACAGCTCCTCACGAAAGGCAAGGACATTTTCATTTACCGGTTGTAAAAACTCAAATCCCATCCGTTAGTATTATTTCTTTTTAGCTGTAGTTGTTTTTTTTGCGGTAGTGGCTTTTTTAGCCGTTGTACTTTTAGCTGCTGTTTTCTTAGCCGGCACTTTTTCGGCAATCATGGCCTGCACCTGTTCTAAGGTAAGCGCAGCAGCATCTACATCTTTATTAAGCTCTATTTTTATTTTACCTTTCAGGATAACCGAGCGGCCCCAGCGTGCTTTTTCAACACGAATGCCTTCAGACTCCCAGTTATGAACCACCTTATCCTGATCTTTTTGCAGTTTATCTTCAATAAGGTTTACAATATCTTCCTGGCTTAGGTTATCAAAATTGTACTTTTTACTTACGTTGATAAAAATGCCATTCCATTTTATAAATGGCCCGAAACGCCCTACCCCTTTTTGCACCGGGTGGCCTTCGTACTCACCTATAGGAGCATCGGCCTGCTGCTTCTCGCCTATTAATTCTTTTGCCCTTTCTAAGGTTACATCCAGCGGGTCCTCGCCTTTTGGCAACGAAATAAAGGTTTTACCAAAACGCACGTACGGACCAAAACGGCCGTTGTTCACCTCTACCTCTTCACCTTGGTGGTTACCCAGTATTTTAGGCAGGGCAAAAAGACCAAGCGCTTCATCTAAAGATATAGTACCAATATTTTGTTCAGGAAGCAGGCTTGCAAATTGCTTTTCCTCATCCTCTGCATCGCCTATTTGCGCCATTGGTCCAAATTTACCCAAACGCACACTTACCGGTTTTCCTGATTTAGGATCAGTACCCAATATACGCTCACCCGACTCGCGTTCGGCATTTTTCTCTACATCTTTAACCGTTGGATGGAAATGACTATAAAAATCCTCCATCATCTGCGTCCAGTCTTCATTACCGGATGCTATGGCATCAAAATCTTCCTCTACCTTAGCGGTAAAGTTATAATCCATAATACCATCAAAATGGTTTACAAGGAAATCATTTACAATGGTACCTATATCGGTTGGCACCAGCTTACCTTTATCTGAACCTACGTTCTCTGAAAGCAGTTCCTGCTTAATACCGCCAGCCCTTAAAGTAAGCTGTGCATATTCGCGGCGTTGCCCTTCGAAGTTACCTTTCTCTACATAGTTCCTGCTAATGATGGTACTAATGGTAGGCGCATAGGTAGATGGACGGCCTATACCCAGCTCTTCAAGCTTTTTAACCAAAGAGGCTTCGGTGTAGCGGGCAGGCGGACGGCTAAAACGTTCGGTTGCGGTTATATAGTTATTTGCAAGGCGCTCACCCACACGAAGTGCCGGCAACATACCTTCCTGTTCTATTTCCTCATCATCGTTTCCTTCCAGGTACACCTTTAAGAAACCTTCAAACATAAGCACCTCGCCTGATGCAGTAAATTGTTCTTTATGATTGTCTGCATCAATTTTTACATTGGTACGCTCCAGTTGGGCATCGCTCATTTGCGAAGCCAGTGTACGTTTCCATATCAGGTCGTAAAGACGGGCCTGGTCACGGTCTATGTTTACACCGTGCAATGACATATCTGTAGGGCGTATGGCTTCGTGAGCCTCCTGCGCCCCTTTACTTTTAGTGCTGTAATTGCGTGGGCGGCTAAATTCTTTACCATACGAACGGATAATTTCTGCCTCGGCAGCAGCCATAGCATCATTGCTAAGGTTAACGCTGTCGGTTCTCATATAAGTAATAAGTCCCGCTTCGTAAAGCCTTTGCGCCAGCATCATGGTTACCCCTACCGGAAAATACAGCTTACGCGCTGCTTCCTGCTGCAGGGTAGATGTTGTAAAAGGCGCCGCCGGAGATTTCTTTGCCGGCTTGGTTTCCAGGTCAGCAACTTTGTACGCCGACCCGATATTTTTATTCAGGAAATCCTGAGCCTCTTGTTTGGTTGTAAAGTTTTTAGGCAATTTGGCTTTAAACACCTTGCCCGCTTCATTAGAAAACTCTGCGGTAATACTGTACGATGCCTCTGCTTTAAAATTTTGTATTTCGCGCTCACGCTCTACAATAAGGCGCACCGAAACCGACTGTACCCTGCCTGCCGAAAGGCCGCTTTTTACTTTTTTCCAAAGCACCGGAGAGAGTTCGTACCCCACAAGCCTGTCCAGCACGCGGCGAGCCTGCTGTGCATTTACCAGGTTGTAGTTAATGCCACGAGGATTGTCTATGGCTTTTAATATGGCGGTCTTGGTGATTTCATGAAAAACAATACGCTTGGTTTTCTTCTGGTCCAGTTTTAATTCTTCCGCCAGGTGCCACGCTATTGCCTCACCCTCGCGGTCTTCATCGGAAGACAGCCAAACGGGTTCTGCCGATTTAGAAAGATCCGTGAGTTTTTTAACC
>JAAXJD010000079.1 GCA_012270005.1 Flavobacterium sp.
TATTAGGTGACAACTGTGCCACACCCCAGATGCCCAGGGTATAAACACCAGAGAAAAAGAGGGCACAAAACAGGGTTAAGCGTATAGCGGGAATTATGTGTGTTTTCATTTTTGTAGAAATTTATTAAAAGAATACTGAAACCAATACGTCTATAATCTTGATGCCTATAAAGGGTACTATAACACCGCCCAATCCATAGATAAACAGGTTGCGTCTTAGCAGTGCCGATGCCCCTATAGGTTTATACGTTACACCTTTCAGCGCCAGCGGAATCAATATCGGGATAATAATAGCGTTAAATATTACAGCAGATAGTATGGCGCTTTCTGGGCTATGCAGTTTCATAATATTAAGCCCCTGTAATGCCGGTATGGCTGTAATAAACAACGCCGGGATAATGGCAAAATACTTAGCCACATCATTAGCTATACTAAATGTAGTAAGCGTACCACGGGTCATAAGCAGCTGCTTACCTATCTCCACAATTTCAATCAACTTAGTAGGGTCGTTATCAAGGTCTACCATGTTACCGGCCTCTTTTGCTGCCTGTGTACCACTGTTCATGGCTACCCCTACATCAGCCTGGGCAAGTGCGGGCGCGTCGTTAGTACCGTCGCCCATCATGGCTACCAGCTTACCGCGTTGCTGCTCCGCCTTAATGTAGTTCATTTTATCTTCGGGTTTCGCTTCGGCAATAAAGTCGTCTACGCCCGCCTTTTCGGCAATAAATTTGGCCGTAAGCGGATTATCACCGGTAACCATTACTGTTTTTACACCCATTTTACGCAGGCGGTCAAAACGTTCGGCTATACCTGTTTTTATAATATCCTGAAGCTCTATTACCCCAAGTACTTTCTCGTTTTGCGAAACTACCAGTGGCGTACCACCATTACCCGAAACTTTTTTAACCCCCTCAGTTACCTCATCCGGAAATGGATTACCTGCTGTTTCCACAAGGTTCCTTATAGCATCAAACGCCCCTTTGCGAATGCGAACGTCTCCAAAATCAATACCTGAGCTACGTGTTTCGGCTGTAAATTTTATAAAGCGCGGGCTTTCTACCTTAAATGCATTTACCTCTACGCCTGCCAGCTCTATTATGGATTTACCTTCAGGGGTATCTTCACTCATAGAACTGAGTACGGCTGCCTTAACAAAGGTTTTTTCATCTATTCCGCTTACTGGGTGAAAATGTGTAGCTTTACGGTTACCTATGGTTATGGTACCTGTTTTATCCAACAACAGTACATCTATGTCCCCTGCCGTTTCTACTGCCTTACCTGATTTGGTAATAACGTTGGCACGCAGCGCCCTGTCCATACCGGCTATACCAATGGCCGATAACAAACCGCCTATTGTAGTAGGTATAAGGCACACAAATAATGATATAAACGCTGCAATGGTAATAGGAATGTTAGCATAGTCAGCAAACGGCTTTAGCGTAACACAAACTATAATAAACACCAGCGTAAATCCTGCAAGCAGAATAGTAAGTGCTATTTCGTTTGGTGTTTTCTGGCGGCTGGCTCCTTCTACAAGGGCTATCATTTTATCCAGGAAGCTTTCGCCTGCATTAGTGGTTACCTGTACTTTTATGTTATCTGAAAGTACTTTTGTCCCCCCCGTAACCGAACTTTTATCGCCTCCTGCCTCGCGTATTACCGGGGCACTTTCGCCTGTTATGGCACTTTCGTCTATTGTGGCAAGCCCTTCTATTATTTCTCCATCGGTAGGTATTATATCTCCCGCTTCGCAAATAAATACGTCGCCTTTTTTAAGCGTAGACGACGGCACTACCTGTATTTCATCCACATACATTTCGCCCACAGGCTCTACTTTTTTAGCCGGAGTTTCCTCGCGGGTCTTGCGCAGGCTATCGGCCTGCGCCTTACCGCGGGCTTCTGCTATGGCTTCCGCAAAGTTGGCAAACAGCAGCGTAAACAGCAGTATTATAAATACCGTAAAATTGTACGCAAAGCTACCCTGGCTGTTTTCGCCCATAAGTACCCAAATGCATACAAACAGCATTATGGCAGTACCTACCTCAACCGTAAACATCACGGGGTTTTTAATGAGCGACGCAGGATGTAGTTTAATAAACGATTGTTTCAATGCCTGTTGCACAAGTTCTTTTTGGAACAGGCTTGTATTTTGACTTTTCATTGTTGTTGAAAATTAGTGGTATAATGAAAAATACTCAGCTATAGGCCCCAGCGTTAGCGTAGGGAAGAAAGACAGCGCTGCCACAATAAAAATCACGGCAAATACCATAAATCCAAAAGTTGAGGTATCTGTTTTAAGTGTACCGGCACTTTCCGGCACATACTTTTTAGCCGCCAGTATACCGGCTATGGCTACAGGCCCTATAATGGGCAGGTAACGCGCCAGCAGCATAACAATACCGGTAGCTATGTTCCAGAACGTGGTATTATCGCCCAGGCCTTCAAAACCACTACCGTTATTAGCCGATGATGAGGTAAACTCATACAACATTTCGCTAAAGCCGTGGTAACCCGGGTTAGCCAGCCAGCCGGCATACGCCTCAGGATTGCCTGAGTACAGGTAACTTGCCATAGCGGTACCTGCCAGTATAAGCAGCGGATGCAGTAAGGCCACCATCATAGCTATTTTCATTTCCTTAGCCTCAATTTTTTTGCCCAAAAATTCCGGGGTACGGCCTACCATAAGGCCACTTATAAACACCGCCAGTATAATAAAGATGTAAAAGTTGAGGAAGCCTACACCTATACCACCGTAAAAGCAGTTTACCATCATACCAAGTAAGGTGGTAGCACCACCAAGCGGCGTAAAGCTGTCGTGCATGGCATTAACAGACCCATTGCTGGAACAGGTGGTATATGTAGCCCAGTTAGCCGAAGCTACCGCGCCAAAACGTACTTCTTTACCTTCCATACTGCCTGTGTGCTGCGTAATACCCATTTTGCCAATGGCTGGGTTACCACCTGTTTCGCCTATTATGGTAGGTATAAGCAGCAGCAGGAAACCAACGGTCATAACTCCGTAAATGGTCCAGGCGAGTTTCCTGCGTTTAAGTACGTGCCCCAGCGCAAAGATTAGCGCAACAGGAATGAGCACAATACTAAGGTTTTCTACAAGGTTAGTAATATAGTTAGGATTTTCCATAGGGTTGGCACTGTTAGGGCCGTAGAAACCACCACCATTTGTGCCCAGTTGTTTTATAGCCACAAAAGCTGCTACCGGGCCACGGCTTACATCTTGTGTTTTGCCCTCTACTGTAGTAATGTGGTCTTTCCCTTCAAAAGTCATCGGGGTACCGTTAAATACCAATATAGTAGCTATAACAACACATATAGGTAACAGCACCCTTGTAGCCGACCGTACAAAAAAGCTGTAAAAGTTACCCAGTGTGGCAGATGTTTTCTCCTTCATGGCCATAAACACCACGGCACAAACCGCCATACCGCACGCAGCACTAATAAACTGCCACAGCATAAGGGTAAGTTGGCCAAGATAACTCAGGCCGCTTTCACCGCTATAATGTTGCAGGTTTGTGTTAGTAATAAAGCTTACGGTGGTATTAAACGCCAGGTCCATGCTCATTGCCGGGTTCCCGTCAGGGTTTAGCGGCAGCCAATCCATATTTAGCAATACAAACATGGAAAGGATAAACCACACAAGGTTAATGACTAGCATGGCGCTAAGGTGCTGTTTCCATGTCATTTCTACCTTATCGTTTATGCCTCCAAGTTTATAGAACAACCTGTCTATGGGGTTAAAAATTTTATCGGCCCAGGTAGGTTCATAATTAAATATTTTTCCAATGTACCTGCCCAGAGGTAATGCCAGTAACAAGACCAGCGCGTACATTACAACAATTCCTATAATTTCACTGTTCATGGATTAAAATTTTTCTGGTTTTACAAGTACATAGCACATATAGGCAAATACCAAAAGGGCTATTATAAAAAGTGCAGTCATGATTCTCTATTAAAAAAGTTAAAGATTAAAGGGTTGGAAAATTATTTGCATTAAACACCCGAAGCGTTTATCTTTTCTACATATTCTCTTTTTAGAGAAGAAGGAAAAAGCTTAGATACAGTGCAGTTTCTTATTTCCATAAAGGTAGATACCGAATACACGTAAATACCACCTATGGCATTTCGGGTTTCGGCGTTGCCGTTTTTAAAAAGCAATTCGGCCATGTCCAGGCATTTTTTAGCCCGGCTTACCTGACCGCTTCGTATAACGGTCTTGGGAAGTTCTGCTAATTGTTCAGCCTTTG
>JAAXJD010000131.1:0-10273 GCA_012270005.1 Flavobacterium sp.
GCTGAAAGCAATGTCTCAGTTTATGGTAATGATGATTTCAGACCAATCGAAGTTTGATAAATACCGCAGGGGAGAGGCCGGCGGTACACTTACCGCAACCGAAGCACAGGGCTACGCTTTATTCAACCAAAAGTGCGCTTCGTGCCACGCTACAGACCTGCAAACCGATGGTTCGTTCCGTAATAACGTCTTACCCATAAACCCACAACTAAACGCTGTGGGTCGTTACAAGATAACACAAAACGCTGCTGATTACTACAAATTCAGGGTGCCAAGCCTTAGGAACATTGCCCTTACAGGGCCGTATATGCACGATGGGCGTTTTGGTACATTAGAGTCGGTGCTTAATTTTTACAGCAATGGGGTTTACAACAGCCCTACGCTGGATCCGCTACTGCGCCATACCGATGGTACCCGCGGCATACCGCTTACAGCCGAGGAAAAAACGGCTATAATAGCGTTTTTAAACACCCTTACCGATACGGAGTTTACAACTAATCCCAGCTTTAGCGAACAATAATACATGAAAAAAGCCAACCGTAAGGTTGGCTTTTTCGCTTCTGTTTTTTAGGGGCACAATACGGGAGTTAACTTAAGATATGAGTTCGTTATTGCTCCAGTATTCTATCAGTTTTGTAGTGCTTTGCATATACTCGTCATGCCTTAGCGGTTTTACCACATATCCGGCAATGCCTATGTTGTAGCACTCTTTAATATCTGAGTAGTTTGTAGATGTGGTAAGTATAATGGTAGGTATGCACCTGCGCGATTCATCCTTCTTTATAGCTCTTAAAAACTCTATGCCGTTTAGTTTTGGCATATTAAGGTCCAGTACTATAATGTCTGGATTTACCTCCCTGTCTTTAAGGATATTTAAAGCATCCTCACCATCATGGGCTTCCAATATCTTGTGCCGACCTTCCATGTTTTTAACTACGCGGTTAAACTTCATAACCTCAATCGCGTCGTCTTCAACTAATAAAATGTTTAAAGGTCTGGACATTGTACTTATTTTAGTGGTACAAAGATACAACCTCTTTTTGTCTGAAAATGCTTATGATAGGCGGGCGGCTGCCCAGTGTCGTTGAATGGTAGGTTACTGCCGTTGAATTGCTTTTTGAGTATTTATTTATTTTTTAATTAACGCGTTAAGTTTAATTACAACATATTTAAACGCTTCATAAGCTCCGGCCTGTTAGCGCGGCTTACCGGTATTACATCCTTACCTATAAGTACACTGTTGTCTTCTATATCTATAATTTTTTTAGTGTTTATAATATAGGTGCGGTGCACTTTAAGGAAAAGGTGTTGTGGCAGTTTTTCTTCAATTTTTTTAAGCGTACTGTGTACTATGTAGTTTTTGGCCTCGGTTTTTATGTGTATATAGTCGCCTTTTGCCTCTACCACATTTACTGATTGTATGTCTATTTTAATAAGCCTGCGGTCTATGTTTACGTAGAACTCTGTAGGCGTATCTGCCGGGATGTTTGTTGTAGTTGTGCTTGTTGAAGTTGCAGCTGCAGCAGGCTCTGCAACGGGCGTAGTGGTGCCTACCGGGGTAACAGCCGGTGCGGCAGTAGATGCCTTTAGGGCCTTGGCCTTACGCACAGCACGCTGAAAACGCTCCTCATTTATGGGCTTTACCATATAGTCTACAATGCAGTCGTACTCAAATGCTTCGGTAGCAAAGTTTTTGTCTGATGTAACCAGTACTATGGCGGGTGGGTTTTTTATGGTTTGTATAAAATCAAAACCGGTAAAATCAGGCATGTGTATATCCAGGAAAATAAGATCTGTACTTTCTTCGCTGGTGTTTAGGTGTTTCATTGCCTGCATGGCATTGCTGTATTGTCCTGTAACGGTAAGTTCAGGGTCTCTGGCTATCATGCCTTCCAGTATGTTTCGGGAAAGCGTTTCGTCGTCTACAATAATGCAATTCATAGTTAGGATACGTGCTATAAGCCTGCGGCAAAATTTTTCATAGATGTAATAATCTGTTCAAAATCTGTAGCAAGCCCGGTTTGATTGTTTTTGAGCTCTTCTTCAAAATCAGCGGCAAGATAATAACTTTTTTCTAAACCTAAAATGCTTATCTTATGCTTCAGTTTATGTACGTGGCCGGCGGCTGCGGCATAGTTTGCGCTATTAAAACTTTCCTGGTAGGCCGCGATTTCCTGCGGCAGTTCTTCTTTTATGGTGGCTATAAGTTTTGCTTTAAAAGCCTGGTCGTCTCCGGCCAGTTCGTTTATATAGTCCAGGTTAGGCTGTTCCATTTTTTAGGTAAGGTAAAATAAAATGTGGTTCCTTCGTGCTCTGTACTCTCTGGCCAAATGCGGCCGTTGTAGCGGTTGATTATTTTTTTTACGATAGAAAGACCAATGCCCGATGACTGGCTGTTGTTATCAAGCTTTGTAAATATATTGAAAATTTTTTCAAAATACGCGTTGGCAATCCCTTTTCCGTTATCCTTCACAAAAAACAGATATTCGTCAGGCGTATTGGTAAAACCTATCTCTATAATGCCCTGTGGCTTGTCGTTATACTTAATAGCGTTTTCTATAAGGTTTTGAAAAAGCTGCCTGAAACGGTAATAGTTGCCCTCTATCTTAGGAAGATTGCCTGGTACGGTTATGGTTATGTGCTTAGGAGGTGATACCACAAGGACTACCTCTTTAAGGAGTTCATTAAAATCAACAGGGCGGCTTTCGCTTTCGTGGCGGTCTATGCTGGAGTAGTCTAAAATACCTTTAATCAGGAGTTCCATTTTTTCAGTATTGTACTCTATAAGGTTCAGCGATTTCAGGCTCTCTTCATCCAGCTTGCCCCGGTTGTCTTCTATAACCCAGGCTATGAGCGTGTTTATGGTACGCAGTGGCGCCTTAAGATCATGGCTTACCATGTGGGCATAGTCATTAAGTTCCTGGTTTTGATCGGCCAGGTTCTTCAGCAGGTCTTCACGTTGTTTATTTGCCTTAACAATTTCCTCGGTTTGGCGGCGCATATATTCGGCGGGGTTAAAATGTTCCTCCTCCGGGTTATGCGCATGTGCGGCAAGTTTCATGGAAAACAATACCGAATTTAGGTCGGCATTAAGGTCTTTAAGGGTTTGTGCCTCATCGCGCAGCTTTTCATTTGCCTCATACAGTTCTTCAGAACTAAGCGTCATAGAACGTTGCAGCAGGTTTATCTGGTCTTCATAATGCGTATAAGAGTCGTCTACCGCCTTTAAAAACTGCTCCATGGCGGCGGTATCCGCATTGGGCAGGTATTTTTTCAGCTGGCGTTTTAGCAGCGAGTTCATATCATTCGCTAATTAAAGTTAGGGTAAGGGTTTGGTTGTGTACTTCGCAAATATGGTTGCCGGCAAATGGTGCTATTTCGGCATACGAATAAAAACCTGTAAACGCCGCTTTTTCTCCTATGATTTCCCGTATCATTTCAATTTCTTCATCTATGCGCATTCCCATAATAGCCTTACGCCCCATGCAGCTAACAATGATTGCCGCTTCGGCCGGGTTTTTACGATTTTCAGTAGCCTGGCTAGCTGCCTCTGTAGCACCCGATGCTATACCATGCATAGACGCCATAAGCAGCTGTACGTTACTACCTTCCGGGCAGTCGCCTGCCAGTACTATAGAGCCGTCTGTAGTATCTATACGCAGTACGGTACGTACCAGTCCCAGGGTTTTTCCGGGAGCGGTAATTTGAAGCGGGAAGCCTAATAACGATTCCATTTTTTGCTCTACCCTGTCGCCCAGATAGGTGCGATAAAGGTCTAGTGCAGGTTTGCCATCCAACTCGTACAACACGTTGTTCTCTGCACGGGTAACTTTACGTACGGGACCCAGCGGCTGAAAACCGCCGAAGCTGGCGTACGTAATTTCCGGGTTGCCGCCATAAATGCCTATAAGAACACCGGTACCCTCTTGAGGGGGCGTATTGTAGCCGGTAAGGGTTCTTTCAAACCTGCCATCGTCTCCACTAAGGCCACCCGTAACAGGTATGTTACCCAATGCCGTTTCGGCTATACCGGCAGCCAGCGCGCTACCGTTTATGTAGTGCCCCGATGCAAATACCATAAGGTGCTTAAGGCCTTCTTCGGGCAGCTTTGCCGACAGCGCCTTAGCCATGGCAAAGGTGTCGTTGTTATGCTCCTCAAGTTTTTCGGTTACTACGGTAAAGGTACTTTTTTCAAACTCCAGCGCGGTTACCGTAACCGAATCATCGTATACGTTATCGCCCAGGATTTCGCCTGCTGTAGATATGTATACAATATCATTATACGGAAATTGCTGGTGTATTTGTGCCAAAACATCGTTGTCTTCCAGCAAAAGCCTGTTGGCAAATACCAGTACCAGTGGATTGTTAAGAGGTTGTTTTTCTGATGTGTAGTTCCAGCCGCCTTGCGGGGTATACAGAGCCTGTACAGTTTTCATACGCTACTTTTCGGTTTTAGGGAATCGCGCAAAAAATGTAGTGCCTTCGCCCGGGGTGCTTTCTATCCATATTTTTCCTTTGTAGTGGTCTACTACTTTTTTAACTATAGATAGCCCAAGGCCTGTAGAGCGTTCGTTTTTTACGAGCGACTGAAATATTTTAAATACTTTTTCGTGGTTTTCGGGTGCTATGCCGGGGCCGTTATCTTTTACGTAAAACGTATAATCAACAGGGGTTTCGTTGTAGCCAATGTTAACCCTGCCTTCCGGCTTATCTATGTACGTAACGGCGTTGCCTATAAGGTTTTGGAACAGCTGCTGCATACGGAATCTGTCGGCAAGTACCGTAGGTAGTTTAGTATCTACCGTAATGGTGGTGTGTGCAGGTATGTCTATAATGTGGATAATGTTTGCCACAATTTCATCCAGGTCTATACGCTCTTTATTAACATCGGTACGGTCTATTCGCGAGTAGGTAAGTACGCCCTGTATAAGGCTTTCCATTTTTTCGAGCTTGTTTTCTATCATCCCGAAATACATAGACGTTTGCTCGCTCATGCTGCCCTCGTTATCTTCCTTAATCCAGGCGATAAGCGAGTTTATGCTGCGTAGCGGCGACTTAAGGTCATGCGATACAATTTGTGCATAGTCTTCCAGCTCCCGGTTACTTTTGGCAAGGCTTTCCAGCAGTTCTTCTTTTTGTTGTTCAAATTTCTTACGCTGGGTTATGTCTTCGCCTATGGCAAAGTAGCCTTTTATATCGCCCCAGTCGTCAAACAGTGCCTGCCCCTGTATGGTAGTCCAGTATTTTTCGCCACGTTTATTATAGTTCAGTATTTCGCAGCTAAAAGGTTTGCCTTCTTTAATTTGTTTTGCCAGGTAGGCTTTGGTTTCGTTGTCGGTATCCGGGCCTTGTAGTATAGGGCCGGGCTTATTGCCCTTCAGTTCATCAAGGCAATATCCGGTAAGCTTTTGGTAGCTTTCATTAGCCCACTCTATGGCGCCGTTTTTATCGCATATTACTATGCTGTTTATGTTTTTTTCGGTGATTAAAGACAGTAGTTTTACCTGTTCTTCCTGCTGCTTGATTTCGCTCATGTCTTCTACCATGGCAAAGTACTGCAGTATGTGGCCGTTGTCGTCGTATATTGGCTGGCCCTGTGTGCGGGTCCAGAAGAAGCTGCCGTCTTTACGCCCGTGGGTAATTTCTACGTCAAAAGGTTCGCCTTTATAAAAAAGGTCAATCATTTTGTTTAGCGCTTCGCGCTCTATGGCAGAGTTGTGGCCTACCTCTACCGGTGTACGGCCTATGATTTCTTCCCTGCTAAAGCCGGTGTGCTTAAGGTAAGCATCGTTACACCAAAATATTTTAGCATCTGGTGTGGTAAAAATAATACCGTTTTGGTTGCTGCTGGCCACCATACTCAGGCGGTTTAGCTCTTCGCGGTCTTTGCGGAGTTCTTCGCGCTGGTTGTTGTTTATCTTTAGCAGGTTTCGCAGCTCCAGGGTAGTTATTTCCTGGGTTTTTAGCAGCTGAAGCAAATCCAAGAGCGGATCGTAATTGGCAAAATCCAGTATGTTAAGGCTGCGCTTTTTAATCTCTTCGAGCGATACAAACCATGGCGACCCTACAAAGAGTATACGGTCATGCACTTTTTCAAACTGTCCGCGCAGTATAACCTCGCTGCCCTGGTTACATTCCAGTATAACCAACTGGTTAAGGTTTTGCTGCAGGATAGTAAAGGTAATGCTTTCTACAAAAGGGCGCTTAAACCGAAATGCTTCGGCAAAGTTATACCCTACCGGAAGGCCGGGGTACAGCTTAGGTATGCTGCGCCCGTATGATTTTATTTCGAGGTTTTCGTCTATCAATAAATAAAAAGGAAAAATCCTGTCGAAGTTTTCCTTTTCAAATGAAAAGATCCAGTTTTTCATGAGGTTGTGTTTACCAGCTTATTTTATAAACCATATGGCTTGCCGTTGTTTTTTCGGGCAGCGGGGTTACCCGGGCATTTCGGTCAAAATAATGACCAATACCTGCAAGGTAACCGTGTACATACGGCCAAAACTCTTTCCTCTTATAGAGGTATTCCATTACCATAGTGCGGTCGTGTGCTTCGGTAATACGAAACTCCGGCGCGGTAAGCTCAGGGTAAATCAGGCTTATACGGTTATGGAATGCTGGTAAATTTAGGAAATATTCTTGTATAGTATCACCCCTGGATAACATTACATCAGGATATTTTTGGGCAGTAGTGCCGGCAATCTGGTATCCTGTTTTATAAAGGGCTTCATCAGTACCAATACCTGTAACCTTCGCAATAGCTGATGCAAATGCAGTAACAGTATCTTCGTTGTACGGCTGTTCTGTAAGGTTAAAATTTAGATTGAGGCCGCTTTCGGCTACAATATTTTGCCAGGTCTCTGTGCCAAAGGCCGCTTCTGCGTAGTCTTTTATGGCTACATAAATAATTCCGTACATAGCGCCAGTATAAGTTATAGTAGTTGAGTAGTGTTTACTGCGAAGTAAGCTGGTTAGCGCTCCAGTATTCCAGTAGTTTTTGTATCCTGTCGGTATAGTCCTCGTATTTAAGGGGCTTTATTATGTAGCCCGCTATACCTATACGGTAGCATTCCATAACATCGCGGTGGTTGTTACTTGTGCTTAGTATTATGGCCGGTATGTACTTTAGTACCTCGTCTGCCTTAAGAATGTTTAAGAACTCAATACCGTTAATCTTCGGCATATTAAGATCAAGCAATATAATATCGGGTATAATATTTTGTTCTTTAAGTATATGAAGTGCTTCTTCGCCATTACCGGCCTCTACCACTTTGTGGTTAAGCCCCAGCGATTTTACCACACGGTTAAACTTCATAACCTCTATGGTATCATCTTCAATAAGTAAAATGTTTAATACCCCCGACATATTGTTGCTTTTTTCTTAGGCTGGATTGATAACTCCAAAAATAACATTTGTTAGGCTAATTGCACGTTTTGTTCGGTAGCAGGTGGCTTTTGTGTCGGCGAATGGTAGTTTTAGAGCGGTGAGTGGTTTTAGAAATTAAATCGTCTTAAATTTGTTAACATTTGTTTTACATTTTTTGTCGATATTTTTCGCGTTTTGTCGATAGTCCACCTCATAAATATCGGGAGTAAGGTGTATAAACAACACAAATCAAGCAACAGTTTGTAAAAAATAGGGGGTGTTATGCTCTTTATAACAAGAATTAATTTACATGTTAAATATCTATAAACAGGAAGTTATTAAGGTGTTACCACTCGTCGACACATATGATGCGCTTCGTCGTTAGGGGAAACCCTATAAACGAAAATTAGGGAAAACACCCATACGGCAAACTACCTTTGTATTGTAATTATGCCGGAAGCGAAATTAATATCCCATCCTGCACAACACTATAGATTATTTTATAAAACAATATACGCTGTATAAAACAGTCCCCTTTGTTTTTACAGCACTTTATTAATGCTAAATTACGTTACAGTCCCCTAAAAACTGTTCTTAAACCTGCGGAGCCCCCATCGCAGGTTTTTTGTTTTTTGGCAGTAGCCAAAAGGCCTCTTGCTTTGCTTTTTTAAACTCCTGCAGCTTTTTTACCATTCGTCGACAAAGCAGCGCATTTAAAAGGTTGTTGGTAGCCTGTTAGTCGAAAAACCCGTTAGCAGCCTGTAATCCTGTAGTACATTTGCTATGTAAACAAACAGGAACGCCCCCAAAAAGTACCTGTGTTTTTAGAGCCCCTAGAAGAATATTGCTTTGGTAAAAAATCCCCCCTTTTACTAAAGTAACCACAAACAGAAGGATATATACGTAGCCCCCCAAAAATGAAAAAATCCTGCGGTGCCCCCACTGCAGGATTTTTGATTTTAAAAAAATTAAGCGTACGTAGTGTAAAACGTTATTCTGTTTCTTTAGTAACAATTTGCAGGGTTTCGCGGCTGGTTTGTTTTACCAGCACTTCTCTGCCTGTGGTTACTGTGGCTTCGCTTTTATCGTTAAAGTGGCGTATGGTGTACAGCGACACATTATCATTATAAGTTACCTTAAACTTCTTGCTCAGTACATTTTTCAGTTCGGCAAAGTTGCCAAACTTATCATCTACACAAACCGAGAAGCTAATGGCCGAGTTTTGTATAAGCGATACCTTCATGCGGTACTTGTGCAGCAGTGCAAATATTTCGCTGATGTTTTCTTCCATAATAAAAGAGAAATCCAGCGATGAAAGCGATATAAGCAGTTGGTTCTTTTTTACTATAAAGCAGCTGGTTTGCGGCTCCAGGTCGGCGCCCTTGCTTACGCTGGTACCCGGCAGCAGCGGATTTACAAACGATTTTACATACAGCGGAATTTCCTTGCGCTGTAGCGGCTGCAGTGTTTTAGGGTGTATAACGGTAGCACCGTAAAATGCCAGCTCTATGGCTTCGCGGTAGCTTATCTGGTTTAGCAGTACGGCGTTTTCAAAATAACGAGGGTCGGCATTAAGCACACCGGGTACGTCTTTCCAAATTGTAACACTTTCGGCACCCAGGCAGTAGGCAAAAATAGCCGCAGTGTAGTCGCTGCCCTCACGGCCCAGTGTGGTGGTAAAGTTATTTTCGTCGCTGCCTAAAAAGCCCTGGGTTATGTTTAGCTTTTTCTTTTTTACAGCCTTGGTAATGGCCGCCTTGGTGGCATCCCAGTTTACTATGGCATCGCGGTAGGTGTTGTCGGTTTTTATAATTTCCCTTACGTCTACCCAGGTGTTAGTAAGCCCCACGTGATTAAAGTAATGGCTTACAATGGTGGTAGAAATCACCTCGCCCAGGCTTACCACCTGGTCGTACACAAAGTTATAGTTAGGCGATTTATTGCCCTGCAAAAACGAATCAAGCCCTGCAAATATGTTGCCCACTGCGGTAAACACCGGGTGCTTGTCGTCTTCAAACAGTTCCAGCAAAATCTGGTTATGGTATTTTTTAATTTCCTGTATGCTTGCCTGTAACCCGGCAGATTTTTCAAAATAGTTTTTTATAACCAGCTCAAAGGCATTGGTGGTTTTTCCCATGGCGCTTATAACCAGCAGCACATCTTCATGGCCTACCTGCTGTAGCACACTGTATACGTTTTTTACGCCGTCGGCATCTTTTACAGATGCGCCTCCAAATTTAAATACTTTCATTTATGGGGTATATGTAGTGTTTAGTTTAGGTTCTTTTCTTGCTGCTGCAGGGTAAACTGTTGTAGTGCCTGCTCGTCCATTTGGGCCACGCGCCAGTCTGTAAACACGCGCGCGCCGCTTTTTTCGTAAAAGTTTATAGCCGGGGTATTCCAGTTTAGTACAGCCCATTCTACCCGGCGTAGCCCCTGGTCTTTTGCATACTGCATTATGGCGGCGTATAGCTTGCTGCCCGCGCCTGTACCGCGGTGTTCTTCTTTTACTATAAGGTCTTCCAGGTGTATGGTTTTACCCTTCCAGGTGCTGTAGCGGTAATAAAACAGCGCCATGCCTATAATGTTGCCGTTTAGTTCGGCTATAAAAGTTTCAAAAAGCGGCTGTGGGCCAAAACCGTCGCGCTCCAGGTCTTGTACGGTAACCTCTACGGCATGGGGTTCTTTTTCAAAAACCGCCAGTTCTGTAATCAGTTCCAGTACGGCGGGCATGTCTTGTTGTAATCCTCTCCTTATTATCATTGTTGTGCGTAAGACAGTTTGTTGCAAAAATACAAGAATAACAAACTGCTGAATAATAAATTGTTTTGGTATCACAAAAATTCGCATATTTGTGCCTACCCAAACTATAACGATTTCGCAATGGAAGAAAGAAACAAAACCCTT
>JAAXJD010000131.1:10283-21065 GCA_012270005.1 Flavobacterium sp.
AATTTATCATTGAAAAGCAGGAAGATTTTAAGTACTCGTCCGGCGAACTTTCAAGGCTAATAAATTCTATTCGCCTGGCGGCAAAGGTGGTAAACTATAAAGTGAACCAGGCCGGGCTTGTAGACATTACCGGGGCAGCCGGTAACCAGAATGTACAGGGCGAAGACCAGCAAAAGCTGGATGTTTTTGCCAATGAAGTGTTTATGCAAACGCTGATAAACCGCGAAATTGTATGCGGTATAGCCAGCGAGGAAAACGACGATTTTATTACCATTAAAGGTATGGACGACAGCCATAACAACAAGTATGTGCTGCTTATGGATCCGCTGGATGGTTCCAGCAATATAGATGTAAATGTGCCTGTGGGTACCATTTTTTCTATTTACCGCAGGGTAACGTCTCCGGGCACGCCTGTAACGCTGGAAGACTTTTTACAACCCGGCGATGCACAGGTAGCTGCCGGATACGTAATATATGGTACCAGTACCATGCTTGTTTACACAACAGGGCGCGGTGTGCACGGCTTTACGCTAAACCCCGCCATAGGTACGTTTTACCTGAGCCACCCGGATATGAAGTTTCCTAAAAACGGAAATATTTACTCTATAAACGAGGGTAACTATGTGCATTTTCCACAGGGGGTAAAAGATTATATAAAGTACTGCCAAAAGGAGGAGGGCAACCGCCCATACACCAGCCGCTACATAGGCAGCCTTGTGGCCGATATACACCGTAATATGATTAAAGGGGGTATATACATTTACCCTACCAGCAGCAAGGCTCCTTCAGGCAAGCTGCGCCTGCTGTACGAGTGCAACCCTATAGCCTTTATTGTAGAACAGGCAGGGGGCAAGGCTACAGACGGCTACCAGCGCATTATGGAAATTAAGCCTACAGAGCTGCACCAGCGTGTGCCGTTTTTTTGCGGAAGCTACAATATGGTGGCAAAGGCAGAAGAATTTATGGCACAGTACGCGGAGCAATAAATATGCTATAACTCAAGTCCATTTATAGTTTCCTGATTTTTTAGTTAAAAGCCTGCGGGATTAGCCACCGCGGGCTTTTGTTTTTTTACTACATTATGCCGCTTAGCTTTATGTGCTGCAGCAGCATTATGGTTTTACCATCTTTTATTTCGCCGGTTGCTATCATGTTCATGGCATCGGTTATAGATAGTTCCAGTACCTCTATGTTTTCCTGTTCGTGTGCTAATCCGCCGCCGCTGCTCACCTTCATTTCCTTAGCGTATTCGGCTATAAAAAAATACAATATTTCGGTTACAGAACCGGGCGACATATAGGCTTCAAATACCTTTTGTACTTCGGTAATTTTATAGCCGGTTTCTTCCTCGGTTTCCTTACGTATACAATCTTCCGGATTGTCTTTATCCAGCAGCCCGGCGCATGCCTCTATCATCATACCTGTTTTGTTACCTTTTACATAGGTAGGTAGCCTAAACTGCCGCGTAAGTATTACTGTTTTTTGGGTGGTATTATATAGTAGTATTACGGCGCCGTTACCCCGGTCATACGATTCTCTTGTCTGGATTTCGGTAAAGCCATCTTCCCGGGTAATTTCAAAGGTTACCTTTTTTAATATGTACCAGTTGTCTGATAGCAGTTCTGATTTAATGATCTTAACGTTATTTGCCATAAATTTCTTATAAACGTTTAAGTGTGTAAAAACGCAATTCGGTTTTTTTATTGTGTGAACAGGGGTGCAATAAAAAACCCTGCCATTAAGCAGGGTTTTAGTGTTATTTGTTCATGTGCTGCATTTCGTATACAAAAGTTTCGCTGTCTACGCCCATAACGAGGAGCGACAGTGCTTTGTCTACAATATACTTTACGTTACCCGGTGTAAAGCCCAGTGCCAGCGAAAAACGTGTCAGTATCTCTTTTTGTTTTGGTCCAAGTATATGGTCTGCATATACCATACGGCTTAGGTCGTACAACCTTTCAAGGCGTTGTACATAAAGGTGCGGAGGGTTTACAGGATACTTATACGGATTGGCCAGTATTTCTTTATACTCGTCTTCTGTAATTTCAAGTTTTTTGGCCAGCTTGTCTATAAAAGCCCTTTCTTCTGCGCTTAGGTGGCCGTTTTCCATAGCAACCCTAACAATAGAGGCAAAGTGCCCCTGGTTGCGTTGTTTAAATCCTGTGTCGAATAGATCTGAGAATGACATAATCTTTGTGTTTATTTGTTTTTATCCTCCTGAAAATTTTTGCGTACCATAAATTTAGCAAACATTTTTTAATAGTTCTTACATAATGGTTCGTTAAAACGGCAAAATAATGTAAGTTTACATACTCCTAATCAAATTTTAAGAATACAGGCTGATGAGTGATTTTCAGTTATACTTCCTGTTAGGCTTTAAGCACGTGCTAAGCCTCGATGGGTTTGACCACCTTTTGTTCCTGGCCATGCTGGCCCTTCCTTACACGTTTAAAGACTGGAAACAGCTACTGCTGCTCAGTACGTTATTTACCATAGGCCATACCATGACACTGGTACTTTCGGTATACGGCATAGCCGATGTAAACCCGGGTCCGGTAGAGTTTTTAATACCCATAACCATTTTTGTTACGGCGTTATCTAATATCTTTTTTACCAAAAACCGTTCCAGTTCGGGCATGCTGAATTTTTCGGCTTTAACCACACTATTTTTTGGACTTATACATGGGCTGGGTTTTTCGCATGGGTTTAAAATGATTATTGCCGGACAAAAGCAGCGGGTGTTTGTAACCCTAATGGAATTTACCCTGGGTATAGAAACGGCACAACTTATAGCCGTTTTAGCCGTTGTTATACTATCCTTACTGGCTACAGATGTGCTAAAGGTAAGCCGCCGCGACTGGCAGCTGGGCTTATCGGCCTTTGTGGCAGGGATTTCGCTGCCTATAATTATAGGTAGCCGTTTTTGGTAATTTATACGTAATTTTAAAGTTCTTTACCGCAAGGGTAAAGCACCACACATGGAACACAGTAAACTTAGTAAATACGACAGGGCATACCTGCGCATAGCCCGCGAATGGGGGCAGCTTTCGTACTGCCAGCGAAAAAAGGTTGGCGCAATTATTGTAAAAGACAGAATGATAATTTCAGACGGGTACAACGGTACGCCATCGGGCTTTGAAAACTGCTGCGAAGATAATGAGGGCACTACAAAATGGTACGTACTGCACGCCGAGGCAAATGCCATACTTAAGGTGGCGCGCTCTACACAAAGCTGCGAAGGCGCTACGCTGTACATAACCATGTCGCCCTGTAAAGATTGTAGTAAGCTTATTCACCAGGCAGGCATAAAGCGCGTGGTGTTTGAAGCGTTGTATAAAGACCGCTCCGGAGTTGATTTTTTAGAAAAGGCTGGTGTAGAAGTAGTACAGGTTGCAGAACCGGATATAATAAACCATGAAGATTAAAAAAATATACGTGCCCATAGCACTGGCCACCACACTGGCCATAGGTGTTTTGCTGGGCGGCATGCTTAACTACCCTGAACAAAAAGGCGGAGGCTTTATTACCGGCACTACAGGCGGTAAAGGCAAGCTAAATAAGCTGGTAGATTTTATAGAAAGCGAGTATGTAGACGATGTTAATACAGACAGTATTGTAGATATTACCGTAAACAGCATACTCGAAAAGCTGGATCCGCACAGTGTGTACATAGATAAAAAGGAAATGGAACAGGTAAGCCAAAGCATGAAGGGCGACTTTGTGGGCATTGGAGTTAACTTTTATATGTACAAAGACTCTGTTGCGGTAATAAAGCCACTACCGGGAGGCCCCAGCGATAAGGCCGGCATAAAACCGGGCGACCGTATTTTGTATGCCAATAATTACAAGCTATTCGGGCGTAAATTACCAAACGACAGCCTGTACAGCCAGCTGAAAGGCGAGGAGGGTAGTAATGTGCAGCTTACCATATATCGTAAAAGCGACAGGCGTAAGTTTAAAGTAAATGTAACCCGCGATGTGGTGCCCATAAAAAGCGTAGATGCTGCCGTTATGGCAAATCCGCAAACGGGGTACATAAAAATAAACCGCTTTGCCGAAACCACGGCGGCTGAGTTCCGCACGGCATTGGCACAGCTAAAAAAACAGGGGACCAAAGCGCTTATTATAGACCTGCGCGATAACGGTGGCGGATACATGGAGCAGGCAGTAGAAATAGCCGATGAGCTTTTGCCCGACGGACAGGTTATTGTAAAAACTAAAAACAAAAAAGGACGTGTAGATACTACCCGCGCTACCGAAACGGGTAGCTTTGAAACCGGTAAGTTATACGTACTTATAAACGAAAACAGTGCTTCGGCAAGCGAAATCCTGGCGGGTGCCATACAAGATAACGACCGTGGTACGCTGGTGGGCAGGCGTTCGTTTGGTAAAGGTTTGGTACAGCGTGAAATGCCGCTGGGTGATGGTAGTGCGGTACGCCTTACTATAGCGCGCTACTATACGCCATCGGGGCGCAGCATTCAGCGCAGTTATAAAGAGGGTGGCGAGGCGTATTTTAACGACCTGGAAAAGCGCTACGAAAGCGGTGAGCTATACGCTGCCGACAGTATTAAGATAGCCGATACGCTGAAGTTTAAAACGCTAAAAGGCCGTGTAGTATATGGAGGCGGCGGGATTATACCCGATGCGTTTGTGCCGCTTGATGGCAAGCACGGTAACGAGGCCCTGGCCAGTGTTATGCAAAGCGGCGTAGTAAGCTACTTTGTGTTTGAACAGCTGGATAAAAACCGCAAGGAATTTGCAGGGCTTAACCAGCAGCAAATAGCAGATAAGGTAACCAAAGGCGATTTATACTTTGCTGCGTTTAATGCCTATCTGGGCAGGAACGGCCTGGTGCTAAATTTAGACAAGCAAAAAGATATGGTTAAGCAATACTTGGCGGCTGAGTTTGTAAAACAGCTTATAGGAGAGCAGGCATACTACAGCATGATACTACAGCACGATAGCATGATAAAGGAAGTTTTAAAAAAATAGCCCATACACTTACATTATATCAGTGAACTGCACAATGAAATCTCCGGTAGGGACATCTGCCGGAGATTTTTTTTGGGGGGCATTAAATATTCAGGTAATGACCCATATATGAGGTTGTGTTTTCAACAGAAGTGTTAAAAAAAGTATTTTCTTAATAAGAATGTTTTGATTGGTGGCGCATGTTTATATTTTTGCGCCACCAATGAGACCGAAGTATTCAAAAATCCTTTTTATCATCATGGCGGTGGTGCTGCTGGGTGATCTGGTTTTTTCCTATATACAATATAACTGTAGTACCATTGATGGACACTTGAAAGTTATTGTACTTTGACAAGACGGTGTCGAAAAAGTTTTAAACGATCCGCTGGGTTTATCTACCTTTCAGGGTGAAACGTATCCGGGTACGAACCGCTACGCGTCGCACAAGCTCATGGAAGTGTATTTTAAAACGGTGCCCTTCTTCTTCCAAAATTTTATGTCGCCTATAGATAGTGTATACCTCAGTATAACGCTGGCTAAGTTTGTAGCGCATATTTTATTGTTGCTGGTTTTGGGATATTACGTAAGCGTATGGTTTACGTGGGCCAAATGGAAAAGTTATCTTACGTCGTCTGTTATTATAAGCAGTTTTCTGATAGGTGGTAATATGTATATAGATCATCTTGCCATTATAGATCCTGCTGTTACTTATATAATGTTCTACGCATTACCCATGACTGCTTTACTGGCTTTCTACATTCCGTTTTATAAATATTATATAACGGGTGCGTTTCCCACTTCGCCACTGTTTGCCGCTTTGTGGGTTGTTTTTGCCCTGGTTATGGTGTTTTTTGGTGCCTTAACATGCGCCATGCTTCTTGTAACCCTGCCTATGTTTGCTGCGGGTATAATGTGGCGTGCGTACAGCAACCTCCCTCAGGATTCAAAAAGCCTTGTGGGGGCAGTAAAAAAACTAAACGTTACCATGATTGTAGTAATGGCGTTTAGTTTCCTGTTTGCGCTGTATTCATTTTACATCGGTACAAAAAACAGCGAGCATAAAGAAGATATAGCCCTTAAGGAGCGCTTTTTGTTCTTATTTAAAGGTATTAAGGAAGTGTTTTTTAAAAATCAGTGGGGAGTTGATTACCTGCTTGGAGCTACAGTGATCAGCGTAGTATTGCTGGCAGTATTATATGGCAGGGAACAAAAGCGCTACTTGTATTTGGTAGCAGGTTTAGCTGCGTTTAGCGCGTTATATTTGTTTTTGCTGCCGCTGGGAGGGTATAGAAATTATAGACCGCTTATTTTAAGGCGCGATACCACACTGCCGGTACTTTTAGTATTAATGTTTGTATTTACCACTTCAGGTATGCTGCTCTTAAAGCACTACAAGGGCAGGTTTAAAGTGTATCCGTTAGTGTTTATTGCTGCGGTATGCTGGCACTTTGAATCTACCGACATGGAAATGCCTAACGGAAATGCAAAGCACGACGAAAAGGTGTTTATGATACTAGCCGAGGCTTCTAAAGAAGATTGTGTGCTGCTGGACCGATGGGTGCCGGTGGCAAGCTGGTGGTATAATACCAAATGTGAAGATAGCGAGCCGGTGGCAAACTTTCTTTATTTTTACCACATAACACCACGAAAAATATACGTGCACTACAAAGAGGTGGGTCAGCCTTAGTAATGCCAGATATAAAAAAGCGGAATAACTACTTATTCCGCTTTTTTGTCTATTATATATCGTGGGCGTTGTTTTACCTCGGCGTAAATTTTGCCAATGTATTCGCCTATAATCCCAAAACAGAACAGCTGTATACCACCCAAAAAGTACATGGGCAGCACCGTAGATACCCAGCCCGGTACGGTATGCCCTGAGAATAACGACAATAAGGCATACGCACTCATGCCCAGGCATACGGCAAAAATCACAAACCCTATAACACTTACCAGTTTTAGCGGATAGTTGCTAAACGATGTAATGCCGTTCCAGGCAAACGAAAGCATTTTTTTTAGCGGATATTTAGAGGTGCCTGCAAAACGTTCCAACCTGTCATAATACACCATTTCCCGGCGATAGCCGATAGAAGGGATAATGCCGCGCAAAAACAGGTTTACCTCTGCGTAGCCCGATAGTGCACTGATAACCCTTTTGCTGCACAGCCTGAAATCAGCGTGGTTGTGTACCAGGTTTACCTTCATTTTTTTGGCGAATTTGTAAAACATCAGTGCCGTATTTCGTTTAAAGGCGGTATCTGTAGTGCGTTCGCGGCGCACGCCGTATACCACATCGGCACCGTGTACAAACTTTTCTATCATTTCAGGGATAGCGTTAATGTCATCCTGTAGGTCAGCATCTATAGACACCAAGGCATCGGCTTCGCTGTTAAAGGTGAGCAGGCCTGCCAGCAATGCATTTTGGTGGCCCACATTGCCCGCCAGCTTAAGCCCTTTTATAAGGGGATATTGTTGTGCAAGGTTTTCGGTAATTTGCCAGGTAGCATCCCGGCTGCCATCGTCTACAAAAACCACAAAGCTTTTTTCAGAGATAATATTATCCTGTATAAGCCCCGTAAGCAGGGCGTTTAGCTGTGCCGCTGTTTCGGGTAAAACCTCCTGCTCGTTGTAGCACGGAGATACTATGCCTATTACAGGCCTTGTAATTATCTGGTTCATTAGTTTTGTTAGGTAACAATTGCTTTTGATGGTGCAATATAGCTTAAATTCTACCCATTTAAAAAACGGGATATAATAAAAACAGCAGCCTTTACGGGCTGCTGTATATGTTTTTGTGGCAAAGTAAGCCTTGCGTTAAAGCTTGTTACTTGCGTACGCTGTCATGCGATTGCGTAGGCTTGCCGCTGTTCCATAATGTAAGGATGTCTGTACCTACAGACGCGCCGCTACCTGCCGAAATAGCCAGTTGGCTGCGTTGCCCGGCAAGGGTTCCGGCTACGTACAGGCCTTCTGTTACCAGGTGGTCGTTGTTTCGCAGCTGAATACGGTTTTTTTCCGGAAGCGCTTTCTTGTGTGGTTCGGTATATACCTCAAGACCTTCAATAGCGCTTGCCGGAGCCGATCCGGTGGCTACCACTACAATCTTAGCGGTGTAGGTGTTTTTGTTTGTGGTAACGGTATAGTTTCCGGCAGTACCGGTTATATTCATTACCTTTTCGTTTGGCAATTGTGCTACCTCAGGGTATTGCTGTTGCAGGTGATCCAGGCTGGTTTCCATAAGGGTTGCCCCCAGTGTGCCCGGCGCTATGCCGTAGGCGTTGTTGTACAGCCCGTCTTGCAGGGCGCTTGCTTTCTGGTGGGTAAGTATGGCTACTTGTTTGCCTTCGGCGTACGGCCTTTTAAGTGCCGAGCCTATAATAAGGGTACAGGAAACCCCTGCAGGGCCTCCGCCTATAATAAGAACGTCTAACATTATTAGTTGCGTGTTTTTTCGTCTATGCGTTTAGCAGTGTTAAAAATAAGGAGTATAAAAAGGGCGCACAGCGAAAGCAGAGAGCATATAAGCGCTACACCGCTATTACCTTCCATGGTGGCATTGTTATAATCTACCTGGCTCAGGTTGAAAACGGTAAGCCCAAGAGTTAGGGCCATCAATACATAAATGAACACTTTCATGATAAAAAGTCTGTTTGATACACTTTGGTGATTTACAGTGTAAAATTAGTTAATATTTAATTTACACAAACAGCTGTTTAACATTACCTGCAAATAATTTAACAGCAATAGCCAGTAATATTACCCCAAATACCTTTCGGATAACGCCTAAACCATTGTTGCCCAACGCTTTTTCTATCCTTGCAGAAGATTTTAGCACTACATATACTACCGCCACATTTATGGCTATGGCAATTATAATATTTATTTTGTCGTACTGGGAACGCAGTGAAAGCAACGTAGTCATGGTGCCGGCACCGGCAATAAGCGGAAACGCTATGGGTACTATAGAGGCTGTGGTGGGGTTGTCTTCTTTATACAGGCGTATGCCTAAAATCATTTCGAGCGCCAGGAAAAACAGCACAAAAGAACCTGCTACGGCAAACGAATTGGCATCTATACCTATAAGTTTTAGGATTTCTTCGCCCACAAATAAGAACGCTACCATAATTACCAGTGCTACTATCGATGCTTTTTCGCTTTGTATATGGCCCAGTTTACTGCGCAGGTCTACAATAATAGGAATACTTCCTACAATATCTATTACGGCAAACAGTACCATGCTTACGGTAAAAACGTCTTTCCAGTTAACAATCATAACGTTACGTGTGTTTTTTGGGGCGCAAAATTACCCTATTATATCACATGTGCCAATAGTTTTGTGATAAATTTTAACAAGAACGTTGTAGTTGGTAAAGCGGCTTAGCTTGTGAGTTGCTTAGCCGAAGCAAGTGTTTGTGTAAATTGTGTTATACATATTTAAAACCTGCGGTATTTATGTTTCTGAGGTGCGAAGTACCTTGCCAGTCCCATAGCTTTTTAAAAAAAATAGGTATCTTTGCGGCATGTTTCAACTGGGTAAAACAATAGTGTCTGAAGACATACTGGAAAAAGAATTTGTGTGCAACCTTACGGCCTGCCACGGCGCGTGCTGTGTAGATGGTGATGCCGGTGCACCTTTAAATGAAGAGGAAACCAAAATACTCGATGAAATTTATGATAAGGTAAAGCCGTTCCTTCGCCAGGAAGGTATTGCTGCCATAGAGGCGCAAGGCAAATGGGTGGTGGGTACAGATGGCGAACTGGAAACCCCGCTTATAGATAATAAAGACTGTGCCTATGTTATTTTTGATGGCAAAACGGCGCTTTGTGGTATAGAGCAGGCGTATAACCAGGGCGAGGTTACGTGGAAAAAACCCGTAAGCTGCCACCTGTATCCTATACGTGTAAAAGATTATTCTGAATTTGCAGCGGTAAACTACGACCGCTGGGATATTTGTTCTGATGCCTGTGCTTTGGGTAAAGAACTGGAGGTGCCGGTTTACAAGTTTGTAAAGGAAGCCCTAATCCGCCGTTTTGGTGCGGACTGGTATGCGGAGCTTGAAAAAGTAGCCGAAGACCTTAAAAAAGACGAGCCCCGCGGCAGGAGGTAAGTAATTACTAATAGCTCTTATTTCAATTATATTAATATATTTATCGAAATAATCTATAAATGAGAAGAAGCTCTGGCGACTGTTTTACCATCACGATTCTTGCACTTGGTTTAATTAGTTACACGGTAACTAAGGGTGATTTCCGTCCTGTTCTTGTAATTTTTGGGATATTTTTACTTATATATCTATTTAACTCTAGTAAAAAAGCGGAACAAACTCTTACTCAATAAGAAAAATTACAAAATGTTGTAGTAAAACCGAAGAGGACGTGCTTTCTCACTAATATTAGTTTGTCTGGGGAATTATTAGATATTTCTGAAGATATTAAAAGAGTTAATAGTTTAGAGAAAATCAATCTAATTACAAATAGAAAAATTGAAATTTCATTTATAATAAAAAATAATCCAAATCTTAAAGAAATTAGCTTGTCAGGGCCGTTTTATTTTTCTGAAGAAATAAGTTGCGCGGTTAATCTTAAGGTAATACGGATTGATAACAATAATGTTGATTTTTTTCTACGTAAAATTGGTTTGTCTTTTGATAAAAAGCTAATATTAGATAATATTACAGGATTTATAGATGATGACCTGAATTACATTCGAGAACTTTCATCATTAAGTATTTCCACCACTATATTATCTCGTCCCGATTTCTCAAATTTTAAAAATTTAAAATATTTACAACTCAAAAATAATAAAAT
>JAAXJD010000002.1 GCA_012270005.1 Flavobacterium sp.
ACTTAAACAACAATAGTTAACAAAATAAAATAAGCGAAAAAAAAATACACTTTCCGCCCTATCCTTAGTAAAAGCGGCAACACCACCCCCTTTTCGCCCCTACCCCATATAGTTTGAAGCTCCGCTTTAACCAAATCTACCGGATTTATACCGTTTTTATTTATGTAATGCTGTACCGCAGACCACGTATTTAAGTACCCCAGTAGCTGCTCAACGTTCCAACTAAAGCGATTTTCAAACTTTTGTGCTACAATTTCGGCAAATGGGAATGGAATTGTACTGTAATTTTCATCTAAATACCTTCTTTCCTCATCCCAGTAGGCCCCCAAAATCTCTCTGTATAGATGATGAAGTACCTTATCGGCCTCTAAACCCGCCGAAAATAACCCATAACCTAACACAGCAAAAACACCATTACTATTTAAAAGCCGGTTTACTTCTTTATAAAACGCAGTAAAATCAAACCAGTGAATAGCCTGTGCCACGGTTATAAGATCAAATGTACCATCCTCAAACCCTAAATCTTCTGCACTTGCCACCTTGTAGTGCACATTATATAACTGTGTGGCGTTAGCCAACTGCTGTTCGCTTATATCTACGGCGTACACTTCTTTAAAATACGGGGAAAGCGCCGCAGCCACCTGGCCGTTTCCTGTTGCTACATCCAGCGCATTTTGATGTTGGGCAACATTAATCATTATATATTGTATCATTTCCGCCGGGTAATGCGGTCGGAACCTGGCGTAGTCACTTGCCTGCGCAGAAAAATTATCTTTCATACTTTTATATATTATAGGTATTAAGGTACGGCTAAAATGCAGAATAGTAAAATTGGGAGTATAAAAAGTGATATTTACCGCAAACCTCTGTTTTATATGCCGACTTTAGTATATTTGCCGAAATACAAGCACTACAATGAACAACTTACAAACCCTTATAGAACAGGCCTGGGAAGACAGGAGCCTGTTACAAAACGAGAATACCACAAACGCAATCAGAGAAGTAATAGAACTACTGGACGCGGGCAAACTGCGTGTTGCAGAACCTACAGCAGATGGATGGCAGGTAAACGAATGGGTAAAAAAGGCTGTGGTAATGTATTTCCCGATACAGAAAATGGAAACCCTTGAAGCCGGAATTTTTGAATATCATGATAAAATGCCGCTTAAACGTAATTATGCCGAAAAAGGGATACGCGTTGTACCTAATGCCGTAGCAAGGCATGGTGCTTACATATCGGGGGGTGTAATACTTATGCCAAGCTATGTAAATATAGGTGCTTATGTAGATGAAGGCACTATGGTGGACACCTGGGCCACTGTAGGGAGCTGCGCACAAATAGGCAAACACGTTCACCTTAGTGGCGGCGTGGGTATAGGCGGCGTGCTGGAGCCACTACAGGCAGCACCGGTTATTATAGAAGATGGCGCATTTATAGGATCGCGCTGCATAGTTGTAGAAGGTGTACGCGTAGAAAAAGAAGCCGTACTTGGCGCTAATGTTTGCCTTACCGCTTCTACCAAGATTATTGATGTAACCGGAGACCAACCTGTAGAAATGAAAGGCGTAGTGCCGGCGCGCAGTGTAGTAATCCCCGGAAGCTATACTAAAAAATTTGCCGCAGGCGAATATCAGGTGCCTTGTGCACTTATTATAGGTAAACGAAAAGAATCTACAGATCTTAAAACTTCACTGAACAACGCCCTAAGGGAGTATGATGTTGCAGTATAACAGTTGCGGATGGAAGGTGAAAAAGTAAAGATATCGGCCCTCGCGATTGTTTTTAACGAGGAACAAAATATAAGAGAGTATTTAAACAACATTTCGTTTGCTGACGAGATAGTTGTTGTAGACTCTTTTAGTACCGACGCTACGCCGGAGATTATCAAAAATGAGTTTCCTCATGTGCGTTTTTACCAACGCGTTTTTGATGATTTTTCGTCGCCGCGAAATTATACTATAGACCTTGCTTCTAACGACTGGGTTATGTTCTTTGATGCCGACGAGCGCATTACGCCCGATGGCATCAAAGAAATAAAATCTGCCATAACTCCTACAACAACCGAGGTAGCTTTCTGGGTAAAAAGGATTTTTTACTACAAGGACAAGCCTTTGGTGATGAGTAATTTTAACGACGACCGTACGGCGCGTATCTTCAGGAAGTCGAAATGCAGGTATAGCGACAAGCTGGTACACGAACAGCTTACTATAAACGGCAAAAGCCGGGTACTTAAACATGCTATTAAGCACTACTCCTTTAAAAATAAAGAAGATTTTCTTAAAAAGAGTCTTTTGTACTCACGCCTGCGGGCCAAAGAGTTTTTTGAATTAGGCCTGCATCCTAATTTTTTACACTTTACCATTCGTCCTGCTTACAGGTTCTTTAAACATTACATATTAAAATTGGGGTTTTTAAACGGGCAGCGCGGTTATGAGGTTTCCTCTATACTGGGCTACCACGTATATATGCGTTATAAATACCTTCAAGATCTGTATAACTATAAGGAGAACCCTAAAATACTGGTTATACAACAAAAAATGATTGGCGATGTTTTAGCCAGTACCATTATATGCAATAACCTGAAACAAATGTACACAGCGGCTACGGTAGATTATTCAATTTATCCGTTTACACGCCCTGTTACAGAAAATAACCCGAATATAGATAATCTTGTTTTGTACGATCCGAAATACCGTACAAGCCGAAAAGATTTACTCAATTTTTTGTTTGAGGTTAGGAAACAGAAATACGACATAGTTATAGATGCCTACGGAAAAGTAGAAAGTAACCTTATTACTTCTTTTTCGGGAGCCAAAAAACGCATTAGCTTTTATAAGTTTTACACCAGCTATTTATATACAGATACGGTTAAGGAGCTTACCGTACCGGTATCTGACGCGGGGCTGGCTATAGACAACAGGTTACAGCTGCTTACCATATTAAATGAAAAATATCAGCCTGTAAAAAGGCCGCGTATTTTTATGACTGATGCAGAAATAGAAAGTGGCAGGCAAATCATAGCGCAGTATAATCTGGATTCTGTACAAAATCTTTATATGATTAGCCTTTTGGGTAGTTCTTACAATAAGACTTACCCTTACGAATACATGGCGCAACTGCTGGATGTTATAGCGCAAAAAGAGGATGTATGTATGATTTTTAATTATATGCCATCTCAAAAAGACGAGGCAAATAAAATATACAGTTTGTGCGCTGAAACTACACAGAAAAAAATACGCACCGATGTAAATCCGGGCAGTATACGCGACTTTTTGTCCATACTATATCACTGCAAGGCACTTATAGGTAATGAAGGTGGTTCTATAAACATGGCTAAGGCCATAAACATACCTACCTTTACGGTATTTTCAACTTGGATAAATAAAGAGGCATGGAATTCTTTTGAAGACGGAAAACACTACGTGTCTGTACACCTGAAGGATTTTAAACCGCAACTTTACGGATCTAGGCCACCAAAAGAAATGAAAGACAGCGCCATGGATTTATACAGCCACTTTACGCCTGATTTAATAATACCTGCGCTAAAGCAGTACCTGATGGATAACTAAAGTTGTGCAATGCCTGTAGGTGTTTTTACTACCTTATGCTTTTGAGTATACTCGCGGATTTCGTTATTTTTTTTCCAAACAGCATCGCTTACATACCCCCGTGCATGATCAAGGTGCACGCATATAGCGCTGTATCGTATCTGAACCGGCTTTAACCCATTGTTTACAAGGCGTTCACCAAGCTCCCTGTCCTCACCGCCGTACTGCATTTCATGATTAAAGCCGTTTATAGCAAGCAGTTCTTCTTTCCAACACGATGCATTATGCCCGTTCCAGGTAGCCTTGGTAGGTGTTACAGCATTAAGGAGTGTTGCCAAAAAGCCCTTAGCTGAAAGTTTCATTTTTTTGACTGATTTCAGTCCATTTTGTTGTAACCAATGTACATCAAAACAGCGCTGGGCTATAATATCTTCTTTTGCTATCGTTTCAGAAGTAATCATGGGAAGTTTAAAATACCCTCCGGACAAAAAATGTTTCGGCTTGCGGAATTTTAAATGTGTAGCTACAAAATCGGCTCGCGGTATACAGTCACCATCTGTAAAGATAAGATAGTCTGTTTCCGCCGCCAGTATAGCCCGGTTTAATATCATACACTTCTGGAATCCGTTGTCCGGGTGCCATACGTGCTTTACAGGCATCTTAAGTTCGTTTCGCATGCGGGCAATCAGTTCGGCGGTTTTCGGTCCCGACCCATCATCAGCAATTATAATTTCAAAATCCTGTTCGGTCTGTACGCTAAAGCCCCAAAGCACTTTTTGCAGCCAGGCCTCGGCATTGTAGGTACTCATTATAACCGATGCTTTCATGCGCTTGCTATTTAAGTTTAAGTTTTTGCTTTAACGCCCTTTTTCTCCAAAACTTCCTTTGAAACTCAGCCGTTTTACCCCAAAGGGTATTAAATATTTCCTGCTCCGTTCTTTCTGTATATAACGTAGCGTACTCGCTACTCATAACAGCAACCATTTCCTGCTTGGGGGTAAGCCTTTTAAGGTTTTCCATGCGAAGGTCAAAACTCATAGAATTATGGAAATTCATCCTGTTTAGGTCTACCAGGTAAAAAGAATATTGCCCCGGAGCATTTTTAATGATAAGGGTGTTGCCCGGAGAATGGTCTTTAAATTCTATACCTGCCTGGTGCAACCTGAAAGAAAATGCTGTAAACTGACGCAAAATAATTTCGTGTTCAGCATAATCCGGAATTTCTACAAGCTCCCTAAAGGTAAGATCTGGCACAATGTGTTCACTAGCATAATAACTATCTTTGAGCCCAAAAGCAGTTACGTTTTCAAAATATGCAATGGGTGCCGGCGTACCTATCCCTTTTTCAAGCAGAATAGTGGCATGCTCATACGAGCGCCTGGCTTTTGATTTTCTAAAAAAACGGTATACTATCGTATTCAGTGCATTTGGCACCCTAAATGATTTTACATTTACGTTTATGCCGTTACACTCAAAAATTTTTATAGCATTACGCCTTCCTATCACAAAGTCGGTTCCCTGTGTAGTAAATCCGTTAATGGCTGATTGTAAGGCTTCCTGCAGGTAGCTAAATGCAGGACTGATGGTATAACGCATAAAAAATTTTCAACAAAAATAAATATTGCATCGCATAGTCGCTATATTTATCGATATTTTTACCCAAATTTTTACAAATGCGTACTGTATTCCTTGAGTCTCACAACCTAAAAAACAGAGCCGGTGGCCTTGGCACGTTTAATTATGAGCTAATTAAAGCCATGGCACAACTACAGACCAATGATCTGGAAATTTACCTCAACCTTAAAAATCCGGAGATGCTAAAGTCAGAGTTTGGCGACGCTTTTTTGTACAATAAATACAGTAGCCTGCAACGCCACGCTATATTCCGCATTAAAAAAAAATATGATGTTTGGCACAGCCTTAACCAAAACACTAAGGTTGAACCCTTCTTCAATCCGGGTAAATATATACTTACCGTACACGATGTTAACTTTATGGAAGAAGGGCGCAGCGAAGACCGTAAAAAAAATGAGCGTGTTTTTAAAGAAAAACTAAAGCGTGCTGATGTTATTACTTACATAAGCAATTTCGCCAAGCAGCAAACAAACCAGTATTTTAATGTTCCTGCCGTTAAAGAAGTAATTATTTACAACGGCAACCCTATATCTACCCTACAGGATATCAACAATTATACCGCAGAAGCTCCTGTAGACAAGCCTTATTTATACTCACTCGGCGATTTTATAGAACGTAAAAATTTTATGGCATTGGTAAAAATGATGGAGGTTAACCAGGAGTACAACCTCATCATTTCGGGTAATAACGATAAGGAATATGGCCACGCCATAAAACAGTACATTGCCGAAAAAAAACTGGAAAACCGTGTATTCCTAACCGGAAAGGTAGATGATACAGGCAAACAGTTTTACATGAAAAACTGTACAGCCTTTGTTTTCCCCTCTATCCGCGAAGGGTTTGGGTTACCACCAATTGAAGCTATGAAGTTTGGGAAGCCGGTATTTCTTTCAGACAAAACGTCGTTACCGGAAATAGGTGGCGATGCAGCGTTTTACTGGACTAACTTTGATCCGGAATACATGAATGATTTCCTGACCACTACCCTTAGCCAGTTTAAAGAAAACCCTGAAGCACACCTTAAAAAGATATACGACAGGGCTAATTATTTTTCGTGGGATAAAGCAGCCAAAGAATATTTAGCGCTCTACACCGAATAGTGATTCTATTTAAACAACATTCGGAACCATTGCCCGAAATTTTTCATGGCCAGGAATAAAGAGGACACACTGAGTTTACTGGTTTTTCTAAAATTAACCAATAGTTCGTTGATATTGGCTCCCGGCATAAACTCTAAAGTTTTCCAGTTCATAGGCTCCAGGTAAAAGAACCCCTGCATGGTCTTGTAATTTGATTTATTTACAGTGTCCCACTTGTGCAGAAATGCTTCTTTATCTATATCAGTATTATGGCCCCAGTTTTCCAGTTTCTGAACCAGTTCGCTACGCTCTCGCGAAAGGCAGTCGTGCAGTGCAATGCTGTCTGTATATACAGAGCGGCATTTACAATGCCTACCCACTTTGTAAGCCGGATGATTTACGGCAAGCATAAACTTATCCAGTTTATCTACATACAGTACGCCGCCGTCTACATATTTATACAGGTTAACCTTCCATGCACAAATTTGTATAGGCTTACGCGATTTTAAATAATGGTTGTGGCTTTTTAAAAAGTCGGTAAACTTTTTAAAATCATACATATATTCATCTGAGTCAAGCTGAATGATCCAGTTACCCTCGCCCATTTGCGCTGCAAGGAGCTTTCTTTCGCGCACTTCGCATTCCATAGTAGAGAGCTCAGGCTTATAAAAATCATCTTCATAAATTACCACCTTGCCCTTAGTATCAAATGCTTTTACCCATTCGAAAAAACTTTCTTCAATAGTAAAATACTCGCCATTCCAGGTACGCCTGTTGCGGTCTATTGCCAGAAAAACGGTATCACTCTCCTCATATATGGGCGGCAATGCGTTTTGAATTAGCTTGTAATCATAGGAAACCAGAAACCCTACCTGAATTTTAGCCATCTTTAAAAATGTTGGTTTAAATGGCTTGCAAGTTAAGATATTATAAATAATTTCGCTATATGAAAGATAAATATGATTATTTGATCGTAGGAGCCGGACTTTTTGGCTGTGTTTTTGCCCACGAAGCCACCAAGCGGAACAAACGCTGCCTGGTTATAGACAAACGAAACCATATAGGAGGTAATGTTTATTGCGAAAACACAGAAGGCATTAACGTACACAAATACGGCGCGCATATTTTTCATACTAATGACAAAGGGCTATGGGACTACGTAAACCAGTTTGCCACGTTTAACCATTACCGTAATTCGCCGGTATCTGTATCTAAAGGCAAGTTGTACAACCTGCCCTTTAACATGAATACATTTTACCAGCTTTGGGGAACAAAAACCCCCGAAGAGGCTAAGGCAAAAATAAATGCACAGATAGAGGAATACGGTGTGCAAGACCCACAAAACCTGGAAGAACAGGCACTTTCGCTGGTAGGGAAAGACATTTATGAAACCCTTATTAAAGAATACACGCAAAAGCAATGGGGGCAAGACCCAAAGCAACTGCCTGCATTTATTATAAAAAGGCTGCCCGTACGCTTTACTTACGACAATAATTATTTTAACGACACCTATCAGGGTATACCCGAAGGAGGGTACAACAAAATCATAGAAGGTCTAATGCAGGGCGTGGACTACAAAACGGAAGTAGACTTTTTTGAAAACCGCACCTATTGGGAAGACCAGGCACATAAGGTAGTATTTACCGGTAAAGTAGACGAGTACTTTGATTACCGTTTCGGGAGGTTGGAATACCGTTCGCTGCGATTTGAGAACGAAATACTGAATACCGATAACTATCAGGGTAATGCAGTAGTAAATTACAACGACCTCGAGGTGCCGTATACACGTATTATAGAGCACAAACATTTTGAATTTGGCAAACAGCCGGTTACTGTAATAACCCGCGAATATCCTGAAAACTGGACGCCCGAAAAAGAGGCTTATTACCCGGTGAATAACCCGGAGAACCAGGAAATTTACAATCAATATGCCCAATTGAAAAAGGAAAATGCCTCTACTATATTTGGAGGAAGGCTTGCGGAGTACAAGTATTATGATATGCACCAGATTATTGCCGCTGCGCTAACAGCCGTTAAACGAGAATTTAAAGAGAATGAAGACTAAAATATTTGTAGTTACCCACAAGGCTGTACCTCCACTGGCAAACGACTTGTACATACCTATACAGGTTGGCAGCCGGGAGGATATATATACGGGCATTACCCGCGACAACAGCGGTGATAATATAGCGGACAAAAACAGTAGCTTCTGCGAGCTTACCGCAACATACTGGATTAGCAAGCATATTGCCGATGCAGACTATGTAGGTATATGCCACTACCGCAGGTACTTTAACTTTTTTAACCCGCTTTTTAACCTTAAGCCGTCGCGCCAAAAACCGGTTACTGCCGAGGAATTTAAGCAAACTGCTATCTGCAAAGCATCGGCTGAAAAAACCGACGAAAAAATAGCCGCAATATTTAAGTCGCATGACGCCATAATGCTTAGGGCTTACAACCTTGAAAACGGGCTTTCGGAATCGTACTATAACGAACAGGGAGGGCACCGAAAATCAGACTGGGACGAAACCCTTAACATCATTAGAGAGCTTTACCCAGAGTACAGCAACAGTATTACGCAATACCTGGACGAGGGGAAAAAGTTTCACATGGGTAATATGATAGTTACCACAATAAAGATTTGGAACGAATACAACCAGTGGATGTTCAGCATATTGTTTGAACTTGAAAAACGTATTGAAGTACCTTCAGATCCCGTTCAGAGCAGAGTGTTTGGCTATATTTCAGAGAGAATAATAAACCTGTACGTATACCACAACAAGCTTCGCGTTAAAGAAATGGGAGGCTACAAAATAACCGACATTTAAACCCAATGATAAAATTCCTCGACATACAAAAAATAAACCTGCTGCACCAGGAAGCACTGGAAGCGCGCCTGCTGAAAACCTTCAGGAGCGGCTGGTATCTTTTAGGCGAGGAAGTAAAGAACTTTGAAAAAAACCTTCAAAGCTATATTGGTTGTAAGCACGCTATCGGCGTGGCTAATGGGCTCGATGCCCTGCGACTTATTTTTAGGGGGTATATGGAACTTGGGGCTTTAAGCGCCGGCGATGAAGTTATAGTACCGGCAAATACTTACATAGCCAGTGTGCTCGCCATAACAGACAATAACCTCGTACCTGTGTTTGTAGAGCCAAGTGAAACTACCCTAAACATAGACCTCAGCAAGATAGAGCTGGCAATTACCCCTAAAACGAAAGCCATAATGCTGGTACACCTGTACGGGCGTGCCGTGTACAGCAGCGATTTAGCTGGCATTGCACAAAAACACAATTTAAAAATCATTGAAGACAATGCCCAGGCCATTGGCGCTATGTACAACGGCCTTAAAACAGGTAACCTTGGCGATGCTGCGGGTTTTAGCTTTTACCCGGGTAAAAATCTGGGTGCTTTAGGCGATGGCGGTGCGGTGTGTACTAACAACGATGATTTGGCTACAGCGATACGGGCATTAGCCAACTACGGTAGCCAGCAGAAGTATGTAAACCGCTATAAGGGACTTAACTCACGCCTGGACGAAATACAAGCCGCCGTACTCGATGAAAAACTGAAATACCTTGACAAAGAAAATGACATAAGAAGGCGCATAGCGCACTACTATATCAATAACATAAAAAATCCACAGATTATTCTGCCGCAGGTTCCCGATAAGGAGGAAGAACATGTGTGGCACGTTTTTGTAATCCGGACCACTGAAAGGGATCGACTACAGGAATTTCTCACCCAACGGGGGATCCAAACGCTTATACACTACCCTATCCCCGTACATAAACAAGAGGCTTATGCAGAATACAGCCATCTTAATTTACCAATTACCGAACAAATTCACAACGAAGTACTGAGCCTGCCCATAAGCCCGGTGTTAACGGAAGATGAGCTAAAAACCATCACCGCAACTTTGAATGAATTTAAATAAGGCGCTCAAAACTTCGGTTTAGGTTTTTCCCTTTTTAAAAAGAAGTAAATTTGCGTTATAAATTGTAATGCTATGCATCCATTAGACAGAATGAACATGAGCGAGCAGGAACTGGTTAACCAGGAAGTGCATAACGCTTACGAAGCCATAAAGGCCGGAGGAATCATCCTTTACCCTACAGATACCGTATGGGGAATTGGCTGTGATGCTACCAATACCGAAGCCATTAAAAAAATATATGCGCTAAAGCAGCGCGAAGAAACTAAAAGCATGATTGTGCTGGTTAACGGAGACCGCATGATGTGGAGTGTTTTTAAAGACGTACCGGAAACCGCATGGCAGATATTGGACCTTAGCGAAAAACCCACTACACTGGTGCTTGATAATCCTAAGAACGTGGCAGATAATATTATAGCACCAGACAATACACTGGGGGTGCGTATAGTAAAAGAACCGTTTTGCTATAAACTAATGGAGCGCATGAAACGTCCGTTAGTTTCTACATCGGCTAATATAAGTGGTATGCCCACACCTACTCAATTTAAAGAAATCGACCATCATATTTTGGACGGCGTAGACTATGTAGTAAATTTGCACCGAGAAAAAGTTGCCGCCAAACCATCAGCAATTATAAAGCTGGGTAATGACATGACTGTTATAGTGCTACGCCCTTAATTTGATAACAATACTTCATACAAAGAAGCCCTTACAAATACTATTTTTGAAATCACAGCCCAGGCGGCTGCATCGCTTAATGTAAAAAGTTATGTTATAGGTGGCTTTGTGCGCGACTACCTGCTACAACGAGGCCTTAAAAAAGACATTGATATTGTTGCAGTAGGCAGCGGTATAGAACTTGCAAAAGCAGTATCGGGCCTTATTAAAGGTAAGCCAAAGGTTCAGGTTTTTAAAACCTACGGCACCGCCATGCTTAAGTATGAAGATATAGATGTGGAATTTGTAGGTGCGCGCAAAGAAAGCTACCGCGCAGACAGCCGTAACCCCATTGTGGAAACCGGCACACTGGAAGACGACCAAAACCGCCGCGACTTTACCATAAATGCCCTTGCATTGTCTTTATCTAAAGAAGATTTCGGTACACTGATAGACCCTTTTAACGGTATTGAGGATTTGGCAAAAAAAATAATCCGTACTCCGCTGGATCCGGATATTACCTATAGCGATGACCCGCTGCGTATGATGCGTGCCATACGTTTTGCAACGCAACTCAACTTTACTATTGAAGAAGAATCGCTTAACGCGATTACCCGCAATAAAGAACGCATAAAAATTATTACCGGCGAACGTATTACTGAGGAGTTGAACAAAATTTTATCAGCTCCCGTACCTTCTGTAGGTTTTAAACTGCTATACGACACCGGGCTGCTGGATATAATTTTGCCCGAGCTTACCGCACTGAAAGGTGTAGAGGAGGTAGAAGGGCAAACGCATAAAGATAACTTTTACCATACCCTGGAGGTAGTAGATAACATAAGCCGTGATACCGAAGATGTATGGCTACGCTGGGCGGCGTTGCTACACGATATTGGCAAAGCACCTACCAAGCGCTTTGTAAAAAAGCAGGGGTGGACGTTTCACGGGCATGAGTTTGTGGGCGGTAAAATGGTAAAGAAACTATTCGAACGCCTGCACATGCCGCTGAACCATAAAATGAAATTTGTGTCGAAAATGGTGATGCTGAGCTCCCGCCCTATTGTACTAGCGCAAGATATTGTTACAGACAGCGCAGTGCGCAGGCTTGTATTTGATGCCGGTGAAGACATAGACAGCCTAATGACGCTGTGCGAGGCAGACATTACCACAAAAAACCCTAATAAGTTTAAAAAATACCACAACAACTTTAAACTGGTTCGCCAGAAAATTGTTGAAGTGGAAGAGCGCGACCATGTGCGTAATTTTCAGCCACCTATTACCGGCGAGCAAATCATGGAGATTTTTAACCTGAAGCCTTCCCGCGAAATCGGGATGCTTAAGGAAGCCATAAAAGAAGCAATATTGGAAGGCGAAATACCCAATGAATACGAATCGGCTTATTCTTATATGATGGAAAAAGCAACTAAAATGGGCTTAACGAAAGTAAATTCTTAAACAGTTATGAAACGCGATAAAGGAGTCATCATCTGGTTACTGTCAGGCTGTGTACTGGTGTTTATAATGGTGGTGGTTGGCGGTATAACCCGCCTTACAAACAGCGGCATTAGCATGACCGACTGGCATTTGGTTACAGATACATTTCCTCCGCTAAGTGAGGAAAAATGGCAACACGCTTTTGAGGAATATAAAAAGTTTCCTGAGTATCAAAAAATAAACATCCATAATAATTTTACGCTGGATGATTATAAATACATCTATTTCTGGGAATGGTTCCACCGCCTTATTGGCCGTGTTATAGGTATGGTATTTATTATACCGTTTATATATTTCCTTATAAAAAAACGCATAGACCCATCTACTTTAAAAAAGTGTTTTGTGCTACTGGGTATGGGTGCATTACAGGGATTCTTTGGTTGGTTTATGGTAAAAAGCGGCTTGATTGATGATCCGGATGTAAGCCACTTCAGGCTATCGCTGCACCTTACCTTTGCTTTCCTAACTTTTGCGTACACGCTGTGGGTAGCTTTGGATTTAATTTACCCGGAAAGAAAAGCCCCTGTGCTTGAACTGCGCAAGTGGGCCAGGATAGCGCTTATAGTATTACTGATACAAATTGTTTATGGTGGTTTTGTTGCAGGGCTTAATGCAGGGCTTGTTCACAACACCTGGCCGCTAATGAGCGATGGCCAACTTATACACGACAGTGTATTTATAGAGCGACCTACATTGTTACAAAACCTTACCGAAGGCCAAAGCGGGGTTCAGTTTGTACACCGTACTATGGCATACGTGGTAGTAGCCCTGATACTGGCGTTATACTTTAAAGGAAAAAAACTAGGTGTAGACACTCAGCAGAAGCAAGGACTAAACGCCTTGGTGATTATAGTATTCCTGCAGTTTACCCTTGGCGTACTTACTCTGCTGTTTAGGGTGCCATTATGGCTGGGGCTTACCCACCAGGTTGTAGCTTTCTTTTTACTTACTGCAATGACGTATACATTACATAGATTAAGTAAGTAAACTTTAGCAACTCTTTATCAATCCCTTGGCTGTATTTTAAGATTAGGAAAGGTAATTTTACAATATCAAAATAACCTAATCAGAAAAAAGTTATGCCAAATTCAACAGAAATAAAAGGACACTGGGATGAGCTAAAAGGGAAGCTTAAACAAAAATATGCCGAACTTACCGACGACGATTTAACATACGAAGAAGGTAAAGACGATGAAATGTGGGGACGCCTTGAGCAGAAACTGGGCAAAGCTAAAAAGGAGATACTGTCTATTTTTCAGTAATTAGCCCGTTTCCCTCAACGCACATAACCACATATTTAAAACTGTTCTGTAAACAGCAATCTGTTTGGCGAACAGTTTTTTTTATGCGCTAACCTTAGGTATAGTACCCTTTTAAAAATAGCAATTTTAACACTGCCTTTGTACGTTTTTTCAATACTTTCGTAGTAAGAAACTACACACGAAACCACGCATCATGAATTTTGAATACACAGAAATTGAACGGGTGGAAAAACTCACGGAAAAAGAGTTTATTGAAAACTACTACAAACCACAAAAACCGGTAGTAATAACAAGGCAGCTGGAAGACTGGCCGGCATTTGAGAAATGGAACTTTGCCTTCCTTAAAAAAGTGGCTGGAGATAAAATGGTGCCTTTATATGATAATCGGAAAACCGACTATACCAAAAAGGTAAACGAGCCTGATTTTACCATGACCATGACAGAATACATTAATATTCTGGAGAAAGGCCCTACACAGCTCCGTATCTTTCTATTTAATTTACTGAAAGAAGTACCTGCTATGAAAGCAGACATACGTTGGCCTAAACTCGGGCTAAGGCTTATAAAAAGCTTACCCCTGGTATTTTTTGGTGGTGAGGGCGCTAAGGTATTTATGCACTACGACATTGACTTCCCAAACATTCTGCACATTCACTTTCAGGGACGTAAACAGTGTGTATTGGTAAGCCCGCAAGACACCAAATATATGTACCGCCTACCCTACTCCTGGATATGTAATGAAGATATTGACTTTGACAAACCGGACTTCGAGAAGTTTCCGGCTTTAAAAAAGGTTAAACCCTATATCACCCACTTAGAACACGGCGAAATGCTGTATATGCCCGAAGGGTGGTGGCATTACATGAAATATGAAACTCCGGGCTTCTCACTAAGCCTCCGCTCCCTTGCCGGACGGCCATCAAATCTTTTAAAAGGTCTGGCAAATGTAACGTTTAACAGGATTTACGATAACTGGATGCGTAAACGAAAAGGACAGGCGTGGCTGGATTACAAAGCAGAAGAGGCCATACGCCGCACCAATAAACTTATAGAACAGGAAGCTTAGGCTTCCTGTTTTTTGTTTTGCTGAAACACGCCACAACTCCACAGTGCCCAACCAATCAGCACAGGCTGAAAAAACAGGCGGATGAGCCTTTTCTCGTCGGTATCAAGGCCAAAAGCACTTCGATGGTTTTTGTATTGCGAAATATTACCGGGAAATACCGCAGCGAAGAATGCCGCAGCTACAATACCTGTTACCAGTTTCTTATTTTTAGCCAGCAATAAAGCGGTACCTAATGCAATTTCGGCTACGCCCGAAAGAAGCACAGTTGTATCTTTACTTACAGGCACCCAGTCGGGTACCTGAGCCTGAAAATCAACGCGCGCAAAGGTAAGATGGCTTACGCCTGCAAAAACGAGCATAGACCCCAAGGCTATGCGGGCTGTATTTTGTGCAGTGGTTGTAGTTACGGTGTTTTTCATAAGTACTTTTTACATTAAAGTTATTTAATATAAGTACTTACAGCATATGCTTTAGATAAATTTTATGCCTTTACACTTAGTTTGCTGTGTTTCCTTCCGTAAGCGAAATAGAACATTAAGCCTAAAACCAGCCATAAGCCAAACCAAGCCCAGTTGTTTAAAGACATTCCGGTAAGTAAATAACAACACGAAACTAAACCCAATACAGGTATAAGCGATAGGTTTTTAAGGAAAGACAAAATGGCCATAACTATACAAAGTGCAAAGAACACAATCATAGTTACGTTGCCTGTTATATTTTCAGAGAAGTTGAAGGTTTGGGCAAAAAAGCCGGGGAACACATAATGTACCACAACAGCAGCACCCACAACTAGTAATGGAAAGATAAACTTAGCGTTGATATACGGTATTTTAAACTTACCCTTAGCTTTATTTTCTGCGCTTTCAGCTTCACTGTGCGGGCTAAGCATAAGCACACCCCCACACACCAGTACAAAGGCAAACAGTGTTCCTATACTGGTAAAATCAAGCACAAAAGTTTCATCGGTAAAAAAGATTGGTAAACCTACCACAAACCCCGTAACTATGGTAGCAAATCCCGGTGTTTTAAACTTAGGATGGATTACAGAGAATTTTTTAGGCATCAAACCATCACGGCTCATGGTCATCCATATACGCGGCTGCCCTAACTGAAATACCAGCATTACACTGGTCATGGCCACCACTGCAGCAATAGACACAATGAATAGCATCCATTTTACGCCTTTAAGTGCAAAAATTTCAGCAAGCGGATCTGTAACGCCCAATTTGTCATAAGGCACCATGCCGGTAAGTATTAGCGCCAGTATTATATACAGTACAGTACAGATTACCAGTGAGTATATCATACCCTTAGGCAAATCGCGCTGCGGGTTTTTAGATTCTTCCGCAAGGGTAGACACCGCATCAAACCCTATATAGGCAAAAAACACTGCCGAAACCCCTCCCATTACGCCACCAAAGCCGTTTGGCATAAATGGCGTCCAGTTATCTATATCTATATAAAAGCAACCTACCACAATAACCAGCAGTATAATAGCCAGTTTTATGTACACCATTAGGTTACTAAGGTTTTTAGACTCTTGTGTACCTCGATATACAAGGTATGTAATCAGTACATTAATCATTACCGCCGGCAAGTCGAATATAATCTTTAGCGAACCCAGCATCGGGGCATTTTGCCATGCAGTAAATCCTTCACCCGGTTTGTTTTCAAGGAAATTACGATGTGCTTCGGTATAATTAATAGTCAACCATTCGGGTAAATGAATATGGAAACTCTCGAGCAGGTTTGTAAAATACCCACTCCATGAAAAAGCAATATAAATATTCCCGATAGAATATTCCATAATGAGAGCCCAACCAATAATCCAGGCAAAAAGCTCGCCGAAGGACACGTAAGCGTAGGTATACGCGCTGCCCGAAACCGGAACACGGCTGGCAAATTCGGCATAGCACATTGCTGTAACGCCACATGCCACCGCACAAATAATATAGAGCTAATTCACCCCAGGCCCACCCGAAAAGCAAGCATTACCAATAGCACTAAACGTACCCCCGCCTATAATAGCTGCTACTCCAAAAAATGTAAGATCTTTAACAGTTAGCACCTTGTGCAGGCCTCCGCTGTGTTCTCCATCGCCTCCCTGCTGCAAAATTTTACTGATAGGTTTGGTACGAAAAAGGTCTTTTAATGCCATTTGTGTAAAAAATATTGGTATAACAAACAAATATAGAAAACTTAATATAAAAACGATGCGGGTTTGTATATTTATTGAATAATTTGTAATTTATAGCTATATAGGTTTTCTCTATTTTCTAATAAAGAAATATGATACTTATCATAGCAAAAAAGTAATTTTTGCACGTAATTTTGCACTAGAAATTTAAACCGATTATTAAATTCTTTAAATAAACAAACTATGGCATTAGTAGGAAAAAAATTCCCAAACATTGCAGTAGACGCTATAGACCACATGGGCGACTACCTATCTATCAACGTTTTTGAAAAAGCAGTAAACGAAAAGAAAAAAGTACTTCTTTTCTGGTACCCTAAAGATTTCACTTTCGTATGCCCTACTGAGCTACATGCTTTCCAGGCTGCGCTTGGCGAGTTTGAAAAAAGGAACACTGTAGTTATAGGCGCTTCTTGCGATACTAACGAAGTACACTTTGCATGGTTAAACACCGCTAAAGACAATGGTGGTATAGAAGGTGTTACCTACCCTATCCTTGCAGATACTAACAGGAATCTTTCTAACATACTTGGTATCCTTGATATAGAATCAAGCGAATACAACGACGAAACGAATACCGTTATCCTTACAGGAAGCAACGTTACCTTCCGTGCCACTTACCTGGTAGACGAAGACGGTAAAATATTCCACGAAAGCGTAAACGATATGCCGCTTGGCCGTAACGTAAACGAGTACCTACGCCTTATAGACGCTTACACACACGTACAAACTAAAGGTGAAGTATGCCCTGCAAACTGGGAAGAAGGCAAAGAAGCCATGACTGCAGACCGCGATGGTGTAGCCTCTTACCTAAGCCAAAACTAATTTTTGTTTTTAACCTAAACGTATATCCATCATGTTACAGGAACTAGATAAAGATAACCTTGCCGAAATTGTAGCGGCCGAACCGGTAGTTGTAGTACAGTACTCGGCCGGATGGTGCGGTAACTGCAGGATTATGAAGCCCAAGTTTAAGAAACTTGCCGGCGATCATGAAAACATAACTTTTGTACTTGCAGATGCCGAAAACTTTCCGGAGTCGCGCAAACTGGCCAAGGTAGACAACCTGCCTACATTTGCCACCTTTAAAGGCGGCCAACTGGTAAACCAGGTGCAAACAAACAAAGTAGAAATCTTAACAGATCTTGTAAATGAAGTTACCGGTAATTAAGCAACTTACGGAGTTTATAGAGCAAAACGACCAAGACTATGTTATAGAAGCCGTGGAAGTTTTAGAAGCGCTTACCGAAGTACCCTCGTTAAAAGATGAGGAGCTTGATGTTATAGGTGAACTTATATCTAACATGTATGGTGCGCTTGAGGTAAACAAGCTGGTAAAAGACGGCATGAGCAAGAAAGATGCACTAAACAGTTTTATGCAGCGCGTACTGGGCTCTATAGATAAAGGGTAAACAAACCCAGATAATACATAACGCCTCCGGAAACGGGGGCGTTTTTTTGTGTACCTTTAGGCTTAAAATTACTACGTATCATTCATGAAATATAACTTTAAGCAGGCAACCGAATCAGATGCAGGTGAAATCTGGCAAATATTACAACAGGCAATAGCGCGTCGAAAAGCCGACGGCAGCACGCAGTGGCAAGATGGCTACCCCAACCCTGATGTTGTAAAGGCCGACATAGAGAACCTCTACGGATATGTACTTACCGATGGCGACAATATAGCCGGATACTGCGCTATTATGGTAAATAATGAACCTGCTTATGAACACATAAATGGGGCATGGCTTACCGATGCCGATTTTGTGGTGTACCACCGTGTAGCGGTTTCAGAAGCATACCTGGGCAAAGGGGTGGCCAAAGAAATGCTTTTATACATTGAGGAGTTTGCCAAAAGCAAAAATATAAACAGCGTGAAAGTAGATACCAACTTTGACAACGCGGGTATGCTGGCGCTGTTACATAACTTTGGCTATGTGCATTGTGGCGAAGTAGTAATGAGAGGCGGCATAAGGATGGGATTTGAGAAAATACTAGGGTAAACCATAGTTGAAAAATAAGGAATTTACCTATTAATCACAATCCAACCTACGAAAAAAAATAAGTTTAAAGCTTTTTTCTTAAACTTGTTAGGAGTAATCAATCATTCCAAACTTATGAAAAAACTATTGAACCTTGTAGCAGCGGTCTGCTGTATTATGTTTCTATTTACAAACTGCGAAGATGATCTTGTGAAGGAAGAAGCCAATGGACAGGATTCGGGAATTCGTGCTAGTTACCTTAACGCCAAAGAAGTTAACGCCATACCTGAAGTATTATCTCTCTTAAACAAGATAGATGAAGAAAGGCTTAAATCCAAAACCGAAAAAAGTGTTTACAACATTGATTATGATTTTTATGTAATCAAAGACAATGTTTTAAAAATTATCAAAGGAGATTATCATTCATTAACTTTCCAATTATATAGGCTACCTGATAACGGGCTTACCGAAAATCTTGTGTTGAGCCTAGAAAAAGACGGCAAATATTCTGCATCATTATACACTTATGATTTAAAGCCAGAGGAAAAAGATAAAATTAAATCTAACACTCCATTTCTTTTTGAAAATTCGGTAAAAAGGAAACAACTCCCTTTACTAAACGCATCAACAATTACTGGAAAAATTAGGCAAATATGGTATACCGACATCGCAGTAATACCTTGTGCGTCAGGAGATCACAACGCAACAAACTTTGGCAAGTGGCACGAATGTACTGTCTCGCCCGCACAGGTATATGTTATAACACGTTCAGTACTCGTTGATGACGGTGATAATGGCTGGGTTACAGGAGGCGACTATTCCGGCGGCGGAACAGGAGGTGGGTTCGCTGGCTCTGGGGATATAACCCGAACATACCGCCTTACGATCCGGAAAAGGACGATGCCATTATAACCTTCCCTATTTTAACCCAGCAAACTAATGAGCAAAGATTTTACAATCAACTAAACACCGCGCAAATGTTTAATATAAATAACGAAAAAGTAAGAACTCCTCTTCTAGCTCAGTTAGAAGCCAACAATTATTCTCAAGCGAGTCAGGAAGTTGCCGAGTTTGTGTTAAGTAATATTGTGGTTGGTAACTTAAGCACAGATTTAAGAGTTATGTTGATGCAATTAGCGGCTGTCAATATATCAAATGCAAGTATAATTTGTGAATATTTACAGGAATATGATTTTAGCGAAAAGAGTATTGAAGCAGTTGAAAATGCGTTATCCGATATAAGCAACAATATTTATCCAACAACGATATTGAATTTAGTCACTAAGCAATGGCAGAAAGATTTAATTAATAATGTATTATCACTCTCTACACCATTTATTAACACAATCCAACAGACTTTTAATACTAATCAAAATGTAAATCTAAGTTTTATTAATAAAAATTTTCCAGATGCAAATGCGGGTACAAGTTTTCCCACAAGCAGTGAAATTTCATCTGGAAATTTTACAATTTATATTACTTACGACAACTCCTATTTAGATACTGCAACAAATTTATCACTTGTAGCCGTTACAGTACATGAAATGGTACATGCCCACTTAAGAAACCTATATATAAACGGGCAATTACCAAGTGTTGATGCAAGCTATAATAATTTATTTAATGCATACATAGGGTTTTATAAAAATAGTAATCAAGTTACATTTAACCAACTCGACAATCTAGAACATAATGCAATTATGGATTTCATGAATAAAATGGCAGATGTTATATACAGTTACGCTCAATCAAAAAATATAAATGTAACATGGGATTACTGTAAAACTTTAGCTTGGGGAACAAATACCGGCTATAGTGCGTTTAATTTATTGACACCAACACAACAACAACAATCTAATGATGCATATTATTATGAACAAGAAGGAATACCTCCTGCAAAAGGAACAAGAAGTAACTAGTACAATTTTATTAATATTTATTTTAGTTACATCTATTGCTTATGGACAAAGCAGCACAATAAATAATGATTATCAAATAATCAAAAGTGTAATGAATAACTATAAAGCTAATGAATTAATTATTTCAACGGATAATGATAATAGCTATGCAATATCAATCATTAAAAACGAAGAAATGAAAGAGCAAAAAGAACATACTATTGATAATATGAGTATAAATC
>JAAXJD010000142.1 GCA_012270005.1 Flavobacterium sp.
TTTTTATGAAATGTCGCATGGTCATAAAAACTGGGGAATCCTTGCATTAGATTTAGTTACAACACTAGGGCTGCAAGTGCTTTCTAACTTTGCCAATGACTATGGTGATGGCGTTAAAGGTACAGATAATGAGCATCGTATAGGGCCACAGCGCGCCATTCAAAAAGGTGCCATTACGGTATCTGCCATGAAAAAAGGTATTATCCTCACTTCCGTACTTACCATGATGGCAGCCATTTTGCTTATTTATGTATCATTTGGCAAAGAAAATTTTGGGTATTCTGTATTTTTCTTTGTGCTGGGGCTCGCCGCCGTAGGCGCAGCCATAAAGTACACCGTAGGCGGAAATGCCTATGGCTATAAAGGCCTGGGCGACTTATTTGTGTTCATTTTCTTTGGGCTTGTAAGCGTTATAGGCTGTTATTTTTTATTTGCCAAATCACTGAACGAGTTGGTAATACTTCCTGCCATATCGGTTGGCTTACTGAGTGTGGCGGTACTAAACCTTAATAATATGCGTGATCAAAGGAGTGACGCCATGAGTGGTAAAAACACGCTGGTTGTAAAAATGGGTCCTGTTGTGGCTAAAAAATACCATTATCTTGTTATTGGGATGGCACTTGTACTTACGCTTATTTTTGCTGTTGCAAATGATTTCAGGCCAGTGCAGTATATCTTCCTTATAGCATACATACCATTGTTACTTCATATAAAAACGGTTGTTAAAAACACTGAACCCCGCGATTTAGACCCGGAGCTGAAAAAGGTAGCGCTTAGTACGTTTTTACTTTCGGCACTGCTTTGTATTGCCATGCAACTTTAATTGTTGCGTGTTTTTAAACGACTAACTTTTACATTCGTTTAGTAAAATTCATAATCTAGTCGAATTACAACATAACACTAAATACACACATTATGAAAATTACATTTTACGGACACGCCAGCCTGGGCATAGAGACCAATGGCAAGCATATTATTGTAGATCCATTTATAACCGGTAATGAGCTTGCGTCGCACATAGATATTAATACGCTTAAAGCCGACTATATTTTGCTTACCCACGCGCACGGCGACCACGTACTGGATGTAGAGGCTATTGCCCAAAATACTGGTGCCACGATAGTTTCTAATGCTGAAATTGCTACGTATTACGGTAAAAAAGGCTTTACTACTCATCCTATGAACCATGGTGGCAGCTGGAAATTTGATTTTGGTACAGTAAAATATGTAAATGCTATTCACTCGAGCCAGTTCCCTGATGGTACAGACGGAGGTAACCCAGGCGGATTTGTTATTGAGGCCGATAAAAATATTTATATTGCCGGAGATACAGCCCTTACGTACGACATGAAACTGATACCATTGCGTACAAAGTTAGATTTGGCAATTTTCCCTATTGGTTCTAACTTTACCATGGATGCTGAAGATGCTGTAATTGCTGCAGATTTTGTTGAATGTAACAATGTGTTGGGCTATCACTTCGATACGTTTGGTTATATAAAAATAGACCATGAAGCAGCCAAAAAGCTGTTTACCGACAAAGGTAAAAACCTAACGTTGCTGGAAATAGGCGCATCGTTAGACGTTTAATCTATAAAAAGCCACAGATTTACCATTCGTATTAAAGCAACTATCGTGCTGACGCGTGTAAATCTGTGGCTTTATTATTTCTGTAAATTTTTTATCGCTTACACTTATGACCGCATCGTATCACAAATATATCTTGGATTTTAAACGCCCAAGCGGCACATCGCGCGGGGTAATGACTACAAAAGAAACGTGGTTTATTATCCTTGAGGAAAACGCACGCAAAGGTATAGGAGAGTGCGGTATACTGCGTGGCCTCAGCATAGACGATTCGCCTGATTATGAAGACAAACTTAAGTGGGCATGCGCAAACATACACTTAGGCGAAACCGCGCTTTGGGAAGCGTTAAAGGCTTACCCTTCCATACAGTTCGGGCTGGAAACGGCATTCCGTTCGCTTGCTGCAGATAACCCTTTTGAGATATTCCCATCTGATTTTACAGCAGGAAATGCAAACATCAACATCAACGGCCTGGTATGGATGGGAGAGGAGGCTTTTATGAAGGAGCAGATTGAAGACAAACTGGCAACCGGGTTTAATTGCATTAAGCTGAAAATAGGTGCCATAGATTTTGAAAAGGAGCTAAGTCTGTTGCAGTTTATCCGCAGTAATTTTACCGCTGAACAAATAGAGATCCGTGTAGATGCTAACGGTGCCTTTGCTCCAAATGAAGCCAAGCAAAAACTGCAACAACTCTCGCAATATCAGTTACACAGTATAGAGCAACCCATACGCCAGCATCAGCAGGATGAAATGGCGCAATTATGCGCTCATACGCCACTGCCCGTAGCGCTAGATGAGGAACTTATTGGCGTATTTGAGTATAAGGACAAAAAGGCACTACTTGAAAAAATAAAGCCACAATATATTATCCTAAAACCTAGCCTTGTGGGTGGAATGCGCGGTTGCGACGAGTGGATACACCTCGCGGAACAGCTAAACATAGGCTGGTGGATTACCTCTGCCCTGGAAAGTAACATTGGGTTAAACGCCATAGCCCAATATACATTTACAAAAAACAATCCTATGCCACAGGGACTGGGAACAGGTGCTTTATATACCAATAATTTTGACTCCCCTTTAGCGGTTAGCAACGGGCAGTTGTCCTATAATACTTCAATGGCGTGGAGTGTAAATCTTTTATAAAATGAAACGCTCCTTTATATACGAGCTATATGTGCTAAGAAAATAACATAACTACAAACACTCCCGACAAGCATTAACGCGTACAGCTGTTTATAATTTTTACCTCGCTGTATATGTAATAAAATTAAAATATATATACTTGTATCGGCAAAAACATAGAAACATATTTACTAAATATTACTAATTATTTGATATTACTGAAGTATTATTAAATAAAAATTGTTTAGTAAACAAAAAAAGTGAATAATTTTTCTATTATATGTTTTTATATATTTGCTAAATTATTATATTTATGCAAAAATAATATATATGGAGATTTTATCCTGCCCTAAGTGCCATAGCGACCACATTGTAAAAAGCGGTATTATAAGTAATAAGCAGCGTTACCTGTGTAAAAAATGCAACTACTATTTTACCGTTAATAAGCTGGGTAAGAAGATAGATAACTACTATGTTACCAAAGCTTTACAGCTGTATTTAGAGGGTCTTAGCTTTCGTGAGATTGAGCGTATTATAGGCGTTTCACACGTTACGGTAAGCAACTGGGTTAAGGAGTTTAAAATTAAAAAACCATCACACGGAGACTACCATCCCACATACAAGATTTTTAACCATTTAGAACTGGTGGAGTATCTCAAAAATAAGCAGCAACTATCGGGCGCAGGTATGATTATTACTGAGCTTGGAGACAAGTTTATGCTCATAAAATGGGAGCGTTTTAAAGACTAAAGTATAGGTCTTTACAGATTTGTATATCATAATTTTTTCCCTCGTTTGTTTTTTGGAATTTCGGGTTACGAAAACGATGTAACCCATTAACCCAAATCCTCAAGTGAACAAACATGAAAAAGTTAACCCTTTTTGTAGGCCTGTTGCTCTCCTCAATGGCAGGCTTTGCCCAGGGCTCCAGTGAATATGGCTCCGGGCTGAAATTTAACCTGAACGAAGACGGATCTAAGTACATGCGTATGATAGCGTGGAACCAGGTGTGGTTCAGGTCTACCCAAATGAACCCCGGTACCATGATAAACTCAGAGCCGGCAAGCAGCAGCTCAGATATGGGACTACGCAGGCTAAGGATGCTGGTGTACGCGCAGGTATCTAAACGCTACATGATTGTAACTCATTTTGGTATTAATAACCAAACATTTACAAACGGCGGCGCGGTGAGCAGCACAGGAACCGGCGGTTATGGAGCAGGAAAAAAACCGGGAATGTTTTTCCACGATGCGTGGAACGAGTATGCACTGGTTTTACCACAGGCCGATAAAAAATTCAGCCTTTCCGTGGGCGCCGGGCTTCATTACTATATGGGGATTTCCAGTATGACCATGGCCTCTACGCTTAACTTTCTCGCTGCCGATGCACAGATTTTTAACTGGCATTTAATTGAAAACTCAGATCAGTTTGCCCGCCAGATATGCATTTTAGAAAAATGTAAATAAGGCCACCGGGAGTA
>JAAXJD010000048.1 GCA_012270005.1 Flavobacterium sp.
TATTGGCGGTGTCAACTTCCCAATGGCAGATGCCCTCTGCATTGTCCAAATGCGGCTTTACAGATGCTATACAACCGCCACAATTGATGTTCGTCTTAAATTGAAATTCTTTATTTTCCATTGTCTTAAATTTTGATTGTTGTTTGATACCACAAATTTCAGCACTATACCGTTCTGTATTGTTGTGGAATTTCTTATTTGATTTGTGATATTTAATGTTTTACTTTTTCCACTTCAACCGCAGGCTGTTAGTTACCACGCTCACGCTGCTCAATGCCATTGCTGCACCTGCAATCATCGGGTTCAGCAGGAAGCCATTTATTGGGAATAAGATACCTGCCGCAATAGGAATTCCGATTAAATTATAGATGAATGCCCAAAACAGATTTTGCTTAATAGTGGCTACGGTCTGTTTTGACAATTTTATTGCCTGTGGTATTTTGGTAAGGTCTGATGAAATAATGGTCATCTTGGCAACATCCATTGCAATGTCGGAACCTTTACCCATTGCAATACTTACATCGGCTGTTGCCAAAGCTGTGCTGTCATTAATACCGTCGCCAACCATTGCCACTACTTTGCCTTTGCTTTGAAGTTCCTTTACAAAATCGGCTTTGTGCTGTGGCAATACCTCTGCCTTGTAATGCCCGATGCCAGTTTGCTTTGCAATGGCTTTTGCAGTGGCTTCATTATCGCCCGTAAGCATATACAATTCTATGCCCATATCCTGCATTTGCCGGATGGCTTCGACCGATGTTTCTTTGATTTTATCAGAAATGACGATAACGGAAAGCGCCTGTTTGCTGTCGGCAAACCAAATAACTGTTTTGGATTGTTTTCCCCATTCATCCGCTTGCTTTTGCAGTTGCTCCGCAATGGTAATGTTGTTTTCTGCCAATAGCTTTTTATTGCCTACAAAATAGGTTTCGTTGTTGTGATTGGCTTTTGCACCTTTTCCTGTAATACTATCGAACAGTGATAAAGTAGTGGTTTGTACACCGTCTAAATGTTTCACTACCGCTTCTGCCAATGGGTGTTCGGATTGCTTTTCGATGCTTAATAAAATATCTTTCGTTGCATCATCATTGTTTAGCCATTCGATACCTGTTACCTCTGGTCTACCCTCTGTTATCGTTCCTGTTTTATCTAAAATAATGGCATCAACTTTTTTGGCTAATTCCAAACTTTCGGCATCCTTTATCAGAATACCGTTTTCAGCACCTTTGCCAACGCCAACCATTATAGCGGTAGGCGTAGCCAATCCAAAAGCACAAGGGCAGTCAATAACAAATACAGTAACAGCCGCTAACAATCCCTGAACTATGCCATTGTTGCCGCCTAAAATAAACCATAGGATAAATGTGAGAATAGCAATCCCTATCACAACGGGAACAAAAATTCCTGCAATCTTATCTACCAACTTTTGTACTGGTGCTTTACTGCCTTGCGCATCCTGAACCATTTTGATGATATGGGCAAGCATTGTTTCCCTTCCGACTTTAACCGCTTTGAATTGGAAACTTCCTTTTTGGTTAATCGTTCCCGCAAATACTTTTTCGTTTTCTTTTTTCTGTACAGGTACAGGCTCGCCACTCAACATACTTTCATCAACGTAGGAACTGCCCGAAGTAACCATACCGTCCACCGCAATCTTTTCGCCCGGCTTTACAAGAATAACATCGCCTGCGTTTACCTCTTCAATAGCGGTTTGTTTTTCGGTTCCATTCGCTTGTATAACAATAACGGTCTTGGGTTGTAAGCCCATCAGTTTTTTAATGGCTGAAGAGGTATTGCCTTTGGCTTTTTCTTCCAATAGTTTCCCTAACAGGATAAATGCGACAATTACGGCTGCTGCTTCAAAATATACGTGGGCGTGTAGTCCTCTCTGATGCCAAAAATCTGCAAACAACATATTGAATACGCTGAACAGATAAGCGATACCTGTACTCAATGCTACCAGTGTATCCATATTGGCTGAACGATGTTTTGTCTGCTTCCAGGCATTGATGAAAAAATCCCTGCCTAACCACAATACAATAGGAGTAGAGAACAGCCACATTATAGGGGTTGCATAGGGCATATCCATAAAGAACATTGCTATCAATACAACAGGCAATGACAGCGCAATAGCCCATACGGTTTTAGTCTTTAGCTTTTGGAACTTTTCAGCGTGGATAGCTTCTAATGTTTCCTGCTGCTTATTTTCTTCTTCTACCAGTAAATCGTAACCTATGGACTGTATCGCCTTTTGCAGTTTGGTGGCATCGGTCATATTGAGTAGGTATTCCACGGTAAGATTTCCCGTAGCAAAGTTTACGGATGCTTCTATAACGCCCTCCTGATGCTTTACAATACTTTCTACACTGCCTGCACAGGATGCGCAGGTCATTCCCAATACAGGGAATGTATGTTTTACAGTAGAAACGCCGTAACCTAAATCTTTGATTGCTTTTACCGCTGCGCCTATCGCTGCGCTGTTATCTACCGTGATAGCTGCCCTGCGGTTGTTTAGCTCTACTTTGTGGGTTTCGATGCCTTTGACCTGTGCCAATCCTTTTTCAACGATTAACGCACAATGTTCGCTTTCTACATCTTCTAAGGGAAGATAAATAGTTTCTTTATTATTCGTTGCCATATTTGCCTGATTTAATTAACAGTACAAAATTGGCTATTATATGGGTGGGTGCTATTGTGAAATTTTGGAATTTATGTGTAAGATTTACAAACTATCCAATGGCTTCCTTTTATCTTCTTTTATCTGTTTGAAATAGCTCGGTGTCAGCCCTGTAACTTTTTTGAACTGGTTGCTTAGGTAGGACACACTCGAATAGTTTAAACGAAAGGCAATTTCACTCAAAGAAAGCTCATCATATACCAATAGCTCTTTTACCTTTTCTACTTTTTGGGCAATAAAGTATTTTTCAATGGTAGTACCCTCTACCTCCGAAAAGAGATTAGATAAATAATTATAATCGTGGTGCAGTTGACTACTTAGCACATCCGAAAGATTGGTTTTGGCGTGGTTGTCCTGATGATGCACAAGGTCAATAATTATATTTTTTATCTTTTCAATTATGCGGCTTTTTTTATCGTCAATAAGTTCAAAGCCTAATGGAATTAAAACCTTATCTACATTATTTTTTTCTTCGGATGTAATCTCTTTATCCAATACTACCTCTCCAAGTTTGATTTTTTTTACGTTCAGACCTAACTTATCCAATTCATTTTGCACCACCATAATACAGCGGTTGCAAACCATATTTTTAATAAAGAGTGTACTCATATATACCTTTTTACGACCTTAACAAAGGTACAAATTAATCTTTGGCATCATACCATTCTACGCCAAATCCCGCCTTTCAAAGCCAAACCCTGCCACTTCTGCAAAGGGGCTTATGTACTGCTATAATTTTAGGATTTAAGTAAAATTCTAAACAAAATAAGTATGGATGTACAGCAAAAAGACCTGTCGTATTTCAGATTACGACTGCAAGAATTATTAAACAGCAGCTTTCCTGAAAAGGCGCACGACCAAAAATTTATTGACCAACGGTCTTCGTGGGCTGCCAATGCTTATGAGGGTGCTTTCCGTTCGGGAAACGCCATTGAGCAATGCGACGAAATAGCCAACTACATACTTTTTGAGGGCTTGCACTTCTCCAAGTTCAACACGGTTTTCAAAGTGGTATGCAATGAGTTTGATGCCATAATGGCAGACGAGGAGCTGCGACCGTTCGCCCTTAAAATGTTCCCCGTTTGTGAGCCTGTTTTCGCAGGATATGAATTAACCGATGATTTCGCCAACGGAAATGAGTTTGATGTACTCTATACCGAACTGACCGGAACCATCTCAATATGGATTGAGGAAAATGGGCTTCAGTAAGCGGTTCCATCTCCAACAGAATATTGATGCCCTGCGAATTGTTTTTAAACTGGAAAAGGAGAAACGGCAAGCCACCGTAGGCGAAAGACTGCTAATGATGCGATACAGCGGATTTGGCGGTCTTAAATTCGTTCTGAACCCCGTAGAAAACGAAATAGACATCAATCATTGGAGAAAAACAGAACACGACCTTTTTCCACTCACGCAGGAACTCCACCAACTACTCAAAGAAAATTCCGAAGACGATAAGCAATACCGCAGGTATGTGGATAGTATGAAAAGTTCCGTACTGACGGCTTTTTA
>JAAXJD010000158.1:0-19963 GCA_012270005.1 Flavobacterium sp.
AATCATCAAATTAATCATCAATCATCAAATTAATCATCAATCATCAAATTAATCATCAATCATCAATTAAAAAACGAACAGGTATGAAATCAATTATCTTTACAGCACTTACAGCAATTACAACATTAACCGCTGGTGCTCAGGTTACAGAAACAAGGGAAGCACAAAACGTAAACACCCTTGAAGTAAAAAACGGAATTGAAGTAGTGCTTACACAAGGCGCTACCCCACAGGTAAAAGTAGAATCGGCAAACGCAGGCATGCTGTATAACATAGCTACTGAGTTTAAAAAAGGTACGCTTAAGATTTACCTTAAAAATGCCGAAGGCGCTTTGGCAGCTGTTAAAGTATATGTTACAGAGGCGGCCTTAAAAGAAATCACGGTTACAAACGGTGCAAGCGTAAAGCTTAACGGAGCACTAAACCAGGAAGCACTAAAACTGTACCTTAGCGGTGGCGCAAGCTTTACGGGAGAAGTTAACACTACAGCCAGCTTTAATGTAAAAGCCACAACAGGTGCGGTATTTCGCGGTATAGTACATTCGGGTAATTTTGATACCGATGTTACAAGCGGTGCCGTGGTAAAAGTTGTGGGTACAGCAGCAAATGTAAATGTATACAGCAACGCCGGAACCCTCCAGGGTGGCAAGCTGGTTACCGAAAAAGCTATGGTTACCGCCCGTAACGGTGCCACGGTATTTGTAAATACTACAGAGCGTATACAAACCGATACCGATGCGGCAAGCACCATAACCTATTATGGCGAACCGAAACAGGCTGTTTTAGCAGCAGAAACCTACAGCATAGAAAGGGAAACAAAAAAGTTAACCTTAAACAATTAAAAAATGAGGATTTATGAACGTTGAAAACACCAAAGCCCAAATGCGCAAAGGCGTACTGGAGTTTTGTATCCTTTCGGTACTAAAAGAAAAAGAGGCCTACACAAGCGAAATACTGGATACACTTAAAAACGCCAAACTACTGGTGGTGGAAGGTACGGTGTACCCGCTGCTCACCAGGCTTAAGAACGACGGCTTACTGAGCTATCGCTGGGAAGAATCTACATCGGGGCCGCCGCGTAAATATTACGGGCTTACCGAAAACGGAAAAGTTTTTTTAAAAGAATTACACAATACCTGGACAGAATTGTCTGACGCAGTAACTATAATCACAAGTCAAAACGCTAGCAACCATGAATAGAACAGTAAGTATAAATTTAGGCGGTATGTTCTTCCACATAGACGAGAACGCCTACCAGAAGCTTAACCGGTATTTTGATGCTATAAGGCGCTCTTTGTCGCCCGATGGCAAAGATGAAATAATGAGCGACATAGAAGGCCGTATAGCCGAACTACTATCTGAAAAAATTAAAAATGACAAGCAGGTAGTAGGCATGCGCGAAATAGATGACGTAATTACCGTAATGGGCGAACCCGAAGACTACAGGATAGGTGAGGAAAACGATGCTAAAACCGGCAGTTTTTCCAGCAACTATGCCCAGGCAGCAGGCAGCACATTTGAGTACTACCGCACCAAAAAGTTTTACCGCGATGAGGAAAATGCCATTATAGGTGGTGTATGTGCCGGCCTCGGGCATTATTTCAGGATAGAGGCGCTTTGGATACGTATTATATTTATACTGCTGTTAGTAGCCTTTGTAGCTACGCCGGGTATTGTATACCTGCTGCTTTGGATGCTTATTCCGCCGGCGGTAACCACCGCCGAAAAACTGGAAATGCGTGGCGAACCCATTAACATTTCTAACATAGAAAAAAAGGTACGGGAAGAATTTGCCCAGGTTAACGAACGACTTAAAGGGGTAGATTACGACAAAATAAACAGCAACCTGAAAAACGGTGCCGACAGGGTTACAAGCGGTGCACGCACCGTGGTTAAGGGTGTGGCCCGGGTGATAGGTGCGATTATGGTAGCTATAACAGGTATATGGCTTGGTGGATTACTGGTAGCACTACTTATTACCTTATTTGCCACTACAGCTGTAGCACCGGTATGGTACCCATACATAGAGGCATTTAACACCAGCGGTTCGCCTATATGGCTGGTGTGTATGGCGGCGTTTTTTGTGGTAGCGGTACCTGTGCTTGGCTTTTTCCTGCTGGGGTTACGCATTCTTATACCGCACATTAAGCCCATAAACGGGTATGTTACCTTTATAATGATTATGCTCTGGATTGCCAGCATTGCCTGCTGTATTTACTTTGGCGTAAACCAGTCGATACAGTACAGGGCCGAAGGTAAAGTTACAGACCGTACCGAACTTAAGCTGACTAAAAACGATACGCTTAAAGTACGTTTCCGTTATAACAATGAGTTTGCTAACGATATATACAACCACCACAGCGATATTACCATAGAGGAAGATACACTGGGCAACCAAATACTGTACAGCAACGATGTACGCTTTTATGTAATGAAGGCCGAGGGTAATAAACCATACGTTCAGATAGACCGCATAGCCGATGCAAACGGTAAAGCAGAGGGCCGTAAAATAGCACAAAACATAAAATATAACTTTCAGGTTAAAGGCAACGAACTTATACTGGATAACTACCATATATCTCCGCTGGATGCTAAATTCCACGACCAGAAAGTACAGATTTACCTATACCTTCCTGAGGGATATATGTTTAAAGCAGGCGACGGCGTTACCGAATACGACGATACCGACAATGATTTCTTTAACCTGTGGTTTGACAATCAAAACCACGTGTACCAAATGGGTGAAAAAAGGGTATACTGCCTGGATTGTATAAACAGCGATGGCGAAATGGAAGACGCACCATGGTCTGAAGGTGAAAATAACATACCGGCACCTCCTGCAATGTCTGAAAATGAGATGAAGCAGATGAACAAAGAAATGCTGGAACAGCAGGCCGAAGAAATGAAAAAACAGGCTGAAGAAATGAAAAAAGAAGCTAAAAACATAGCTTCAGAAATAAAGGAAAATGTTAAAGACAACATGAAAAAACCATGATAGGCGTAATTCTATCGGCTACAAAGGCCATAATACATGTGGTAGTAGCACTGCTTTACTAAATTGTTTCTTATTCGACTTTTAGGTTACATAGCGTTTGTAATGCCCCGTTTATTGCGGGGCATTTTTTATTTGCGGCACAAATTGAAAAGCACATCACTTTTACTGCACTGGTAGCTTTGTAGCCCCGCTTAGAGCTTAACCGGCATGCATAAGTTCGCATATAGCCTTTGTTATAAAAAATACCCATAAAGCATAGGCAAAAAATGTAAAGCTAACGCGGGTTTCGGGGCTATAATTCATGCATTTTGTTATATTTGCTTGTACCAATATTACAAGCATTATATGAAGAAAATAGTATTGTTTTCGCTACTGGCGCTTACCGCCACTACCTATGCGCAAAAGCGTGAAAAAGTAAAAGGATCTAAAAATGTTACTGTAGTACAAAAAGACGTACAGGCGTTTGACCACATAGAGGTGGAAGACAACATTGAGGCCTACCTGGTTACCGGTGCCGCCAAAGCCCTGGAAATAGAGGCCGATGATAACCTGCAGGATGTTATTACCTCCGAGGTTAAGGGCAATACCCTGCGTATAAATACGAGCAAGGAAATTACATCGGCTAAGAAAATAGCCGTACGGGTAAATTATAGCAGTAACCTTAAAAACATACTTACAAAACACGAATCAGTTCTGTATGCGCTTACGGATTTACAAATAGACAGCCTTACGGTAAAAAGCATTGACTATGCCAAGCTGTACATGAATGTAAAAGGAAAATATGTATCGCTAAGCATGAACGATAAAACCCGAGCAGAACTGAACCTTAAAAGTGAAAAATCTTTTATAGACATGCGCAAGGATGCAGAAATAAAGGCCTTAATAAATAGTAAAGAGGTAAAGCTGGATATGTACCAAAAAACCTCAGCAGCCATAGAGGGCGATACCGAAAATGCCATGGTAAGGCTAGACAATATGAGCGAGTTTACCGGCAAGCGCTTTACAGCTAAAAAAATGGAACTTACTACAGAGAGCTATGCAAAAGCAAGCGTTATGGTAGCAGAAAACCTTATTATGTCGGCATCGGGGAAAACGCTTACCGAGGTTTTTGGTAATCCTGATAAGCTAACCATTACCCTTAAAAAGTTTTCAGACAGTGCCGTGTTAGCTAAAAAGGAAGACAAGGACAAATAATAAAATTATAATTACTAAAAAAGCGGGGCTCTCTATGTTAAGAGAACCCCGCTTTTTTAGTAATGTAATAGTTGGAAAAAAAATGGGCAGCACCGTGAATTTTTCCCCCTTCCCAGTGCTGCCGCTTTACTGATAAATAAGTAATGCAATTTTAAAAACTGTAGTATAGTAATATTACTATTCTGTAACGGTACTTATGGCAGCACTGTTTCTTATGGTAATTTTTAACCCTGTTTGCAGGCCACTGTTTAGTTTACTGCCATTAGCCGCTGTAATTTCGTCTACGGTAGTATGGTACTTTTTAGCAAGTCCCATAAGCGTATCGCCATTTTGTACGGTATGCTCTATTGTAGCACCCGATGCAATCTCCGTTTTATTGATATCAAAACTGTTTGCAGGTGTAGGTGCTGTAGCTTCGGTACCGCCCGGAAGTATGGCAAGCTGCTGCCCGCTCATAAGCCCTTTTTTAAGCAGGGTGCGGTTGCTTTCTGTAATGGCTTCAACGGTGGTGTTATAACGTTTAGCCAAAGAGAAAAGCGTTTCACCTGCCGCTACGCTGTGGGTAATGTACTTATCAGGATCACCCACACGTGGTATGGTAGTTATGTTTAACACTGTGCCGGTTTCAAGGCCGCCTTTTAGCTTGTCCCTGTTTTCCTTTTCAATATTCTGTACCGTAGTATTATACTTGCGCGATAGCGAATAAAGCGTTTCACCGCTTTTTACCGTATGTTGCAGCGTTTGCATGGTGTGAGGCACTACAGCAACCGGTTCCTCTTTTTTAGCCACCTGGGACTCGCCCAGCACTACAACAGACGATGTTGCAGTTTCTGCCTTTTTAGGCTCCGGTGTTTTGTACCCGTACATTTCATCGGCATAGGTTTTAGTAGCTGCCGCTACCTCTGCCTGGGGTTTCAGCTGCCTGTGCAGCGGTATGCGTAGTACTGTATTTGCAGAAAGCCCCTGTATAGCATCCGGATTGTAGTCGTAGATATCGGCCGGTGTTATTTTGTATTTTTTTGCTATCACTAAAACCGTTTCTCCCATGGCTACGCTATGTGTACCCATATTTTCCTGAACCTGGTCTGTAGTATCCTGCGCCAGAGCGGTACCCATAACAGTAAATGCCAAAGCAAACGTTAATACTAATTTTTTCATAGGTCTATTGTAGTAGTTTAGGATGTTAGATAACTATATTTTACCTGTCATAAAGGTATGATAGTTAGCCGATTTTAACAACATTTACCTTATAAATTTTTTACTAAAATAACCAGTTTTCGATAAAATACGCACTTAAATCGACCAAATGAATAAAATCACGAACAATTATTTAAAAAGCGAATAATTAAAAAGCGCATACACGTTAATGTATGCGCTTTTTAACTGGTAGTATCTATTATTTTACTCCCATTCTATGGTGGCAGGTGGCTTAGAACTGATATCGTAAACCACTCGGTTGACGCCTTTTACCTTATTTATAATCTCGTTGCTTATTTTCATAAGGAAATCATACGGCAGGTGAACCCAGTCTGCCGTCATACCATCGGTACTTTCTACGGCACGCAGGGCAACAACCTTTTCATAAGTACGCTCATCGCCCATTACCCCTACGCTGTTTACAGGCAGCAGTATGGCACCCGCCTGCCATACTTTGTCGTACAGGCCGTGGTCTTTAAGGCCTTGTATAAATATATGGTCTACCTCTTGTAGTATGCTTACTTTTTCCGGCGTAATGTCGCCCAGTATGCGTATAGACAAGCCCGGCCCCGGGAACGGGTGGCGGCCCAGCAACTCAGGGTCTATGCCCAGGGTACGGCCCACACGGCGCACTTCATCTTTAAACAGCATACGCAGTGGCTCTATAACCTTAAGTTTCATAAAGTCGGGCAGCCCCCCTACGTTGTGGTGCGATTTAATGGTAGCTGAAGGCCCTTTTACCGAAACCGACTCTATAACGTCTGGGTATATGGTACCCTGCCCCAGCCATTTTACGTCGGTAAGCTGGTGTGCTTCATCATCAAAAACTTCAATGAATACTCGGCCTATGGTTTTACGCTTGGTTTCAGGATCTTCAATACCGGCAAGCTGCGAAAGGAAACGCTCTGAAGCATCTACTCCTTTTACATTAAGCCCCATGTCTTTATATTGGTGCAGTACATTTGCAAACTCATCTTTACGCAGTAAGCCATTGTTTACAAAAATACAGTACAGGTTATCGCCTATGGCTTTGTTTAGCAATACGGCTGCAACGGTAGAGTCTACCCCGCCCGAAAGGCCCAGTACCACTTTATCATTACCTATTTTTTCTTTCAGCTCAGCCACAATATCCTCAACAAATGAAGATGGGGTAAAGCTTTGTGCTACGCCGGCTATTTTTACCAGGAAGTTTTCCAGCATTTTAGTACCGTCTGTACTGTGGTATACTTCGGGGTGAAACTGTATGGCATACGTAGTTTCGCCCTCTATGCGGTAGGCCGCATTCGTTACATCTTTAGTACTGGCAAGTACCACACCGCCTTCAGGCAGTTTTTTAATGGTATCGCTGTGGCTCATCCATACCTGGCTGTTTTCAGAAACGCCTTCCAGGAACAGTTCGCCCTCTTTCATAAAATTAAGGTTGGCACGGCCATACTCGCGTATGTTACTTGGTGCTACCTCGCCACCGTTAAAATGCGCCAGGTACTGTGCACCGTAGCACACGGCAAGCAGCGGCTTTTTACCACGGATTTCAGAAAGGTCAGGATGCGGGGCGTCTTCGGCACGTACCGAGAACGGGCTGCCGGATAGTATTACTGCCTTATAAGCCGACAAATCAGCAGGCGGATGGTTGTAAGGGAAAATTTCGCAGAAGATATTTAACTCGCGAACCCTGCGCGCAATAAGCTGTGTGTATTGCGAGCCGAAATCTAAAATAAGTACGTTGTGTTGCATGCGCAAAAGTAACGCATAAATTGAAATTAGGAAAATACTGCACTTACATTTTTACATAAACCATAAACTGATGTTAAAAATACAATTAACCGATGCCCTATTACTGTTTACCGCTATAGTGGCATAGTGTAATACTATCACAATTAACCCTACGTTAAGACTATTTAGCGGTAACTTTATAATAACACAATGCCGCACGAATATGAAAAAGTTATTTATATTACTCGCCCTTTTTTGCTTTGCTACAGGCTACTCTCAAAACGGAACCTTCGCGCCTGATTACGCAGCCATAGAACAACATATAACCAACCCGGATTCTGAATTTTACTACCCGGCACTGCTACAACGCTATCAAAATGCTGATACCACACTTAGCATCGCCCAACTACAGCACTTGTATTACGGCAGTATTTATATACAGCGACCGGTAAGTACCGCGCAGGCCATGGAAGCGTTAAAAGAATTTAACGCCGTGGTGAGCCAGCCCTCTCCTACCCGTGCCGACCTTGAGGCCGCATTAGGGTATACTGATGTGCTGATAAAATTTAAACCCTATTCTATTTTGCTAAAGCAATACCGCGTTTTTTGTTTTAAAGAACTCGGCAGGATTGATGAAGCCCTTAAAGAACGCGCCCAATATGAAATGATAGCCGAAACCATACTGGCAAGCGGTACAGGTACATCGGCAGAAAACAGTATTCACGTTACGGATGTAGATAACGAGTCGGAAATTTTAGAATTACTGCGCTACAAGCAGCAGGGCAAACCCGAGACACCAAAACCCGAAACGGATTATATACCAGTAGCTAATAATGTTTACGGTGTTAAAGGTATTTACTTTTACATACCGCAACCTAAACGCGAGCTTTCTGTAGTGCAATAATCTACCTCGTTTAGATTACCCCTACGGGCAGAAAATATGGTAGTGCTTTTATTTGGCACACATGCTTATATTGGCATGCTATTGGCTATAGCAGAAAAAACCGTATTTTCGCAACATGATGACAAGCGAAGCCACACTTACGGCCTCAGAATTACTGGCCGGTTCTAAAAAAATTGCTATAATACACCACCGCAACCCAGATGGCGATGCGCTGGGTTCTACCTTAGGATTATATCATTTCCTTAAAAAAATGGGGCATACGCCTACCGTAATAAGCCCTAACGAATATCCTGATTTCCTGGCGTGGATGCCGGGAGCAGATACCGTGCGCATTTTTGAACGCGAAATAGCCGACTGTATTAAACTACTGGATGAAGCCGAACTGGTTTTTACCCTGGACTTTAACCACCTTAGCCGTACCGGCGATGCTATGGAACCTGCCCTTAAGAAGGTAAAGGCTCCGTTTATAATGATAGACCACCACCAAAAACCAGACGACTACGCCACCGTTACCTTTAGCGATACCCGCTATGGCAGTACCTGCGAAATGGTGTACCACTTTATAACCCAACTAGGCCATAAAAATTTGCTCGATGCAACCATAGGTACCTGCCTGTATACGGGTATTGTTACAGACTCTGGCTCGTTCCGTTTCCACACTACTACAGGCACTACCCACCGCATAGTAGCCGAGTTTATAGACCTTGGAGTAGATAACAGCGCGGTACACAGCCTGCTGTTTGATAACAATTCGCCAAGCAGGCTTAAGGTTTTGGCCCAGTCGCTGGAAAATATGGTTATTCTGCCGGAGTATAAAACGTCGTATATGTTTTTAAGCCAGGAAGAGCTAAACAGGCTAAACCACATTAAAGGCGATACCGAAGGTGTAGTGAACTATGGCCTTAGCATGAAGGGTATTATTTTTACCGCATTTTTTACCGAAAACAAAGACGAGGGCATCATAAAAATATCCTTCAGGTCTAAAAACGGCTTCGACGTAAATGAGTACGCACGCCAGTATTTTAGCGGAGGCGGGCACATTAATGCCGCCGGAGGCCGCAGCCACGAATCATTACAGGCTACCATACAAAAATTTATTGCTACATTAGCACACATTAATATATAAGGTTATGAAAAAGGTTACAGGCATAATGGTGCTGCTTACAGCACTTACCATTACCGCATGCTCACAGCAGCAGGCACGCAGGCCGGTTTCGCATAGCGAAGGCTCGTTTATGAAGGAGAGCATTGAACGTAATAAAAAGCTTGTGGCAAATGAAGAGCAACAGCTGGACTCTTTAATGAAAAGTACGCCAAACGTAAAATACATAGCATCGGCTAAAGGATACTGGTACTATTACGATAAAGAGGTTACTACAGATACCATAACCCCTAAACTGGGCGACGTGGCGTATTTTGACTACGAAATAAAAGATACCAAAGGGAATGTAATATACAGCCAGGCCGAACTGAGGCCGCAGGTGTACCGGGTAGACAAGCAAAATATAATGATGGGCCTTAGGGATGGTATTAAGCTGATGAACGAAGGCGAAACGGTAACGTTTTTATTCCCGTCGCACATGGGGTACGGTTACCACGGCGATAACGACCGAATAGGTACTAACGTGCCGCTGGTCTGTACCGTAACGCTTAACGACATTAAGCACCTAACAGAACAAAAGAAGAATAATTAACTATAAATGAAACAAATGACAAGTCTTTTTTTAAGTCTTTTCGCACTACTTACATCGTGCATGAATGCTCCTAAGGTAGAGCATGCAGACCCTAAAAAACTACCCGACGGGCTTTATGCCGAAATCACTACAAACAAGGGGGCTATTCTCCTGCAACTGGAGTACCAGAAAACGCCGCTTACCGTGGCTAACTTTGTATCGCTTGCCGAAGGTACTAACGAGTTTGTAGATGCAAAATATAAAGGAAAAAAGTTTTTTGACGGCCTTACGTGGCACCGTGTAATTAAAGATTTTATGATTCAGGGTGGCGACCCTAACGGAGATGGATCAGGAGGTCCCGGCTACAAATTTGCTGATGAAATTACAGACCTTAAGCACAGTGGCCCGGGCATACTAAGCATGGCTAACGCCGGTGCCGGCACTAATGGTTCTCAGTTTTTTATTACCCACCGCGCTACCCCGCACCTGGATGGTATACATACCGTTTTTGGGCACGTAATTAAAGGACAGGATGTAGTAAACAGCATAGAGCAGAACGACAAAATATAGTCGGTTAAAATTATCCTCGTGGGTAAAGAGGCTAAAAAGTTTAATGCTCCTAAAGTGTTTAAAGACATAAACGAGAAAAAACTGGCTGAGGAAAAGAAAAAAGCTGAGGCCATTGAAAAAAACAAGTCAGATAAAGTAGCGTACTTCAACAACATGAAGGCTAAAGCGTCCAAAACCCAGTCAGGCCTTATGTACATTATTACTAAAAAAGGTACTGCTTCAAAACCTGCCGAGGGTACTACGGTACTTATAGACTATTCGGGCTTCCTTGAAGATGGTTTCCTTTTTGATTCAAGTATTGCACAAGTGGCTAAAGACCTTGGTAACTACATTCCACAAAAAGATGCTGCTCAGGCCTACAAGCCTATACCGTTTAAAACAGGTACAAAAAGTGGCATGATACCGGGCTTCCTTGAAGGCCTTGAGCTTATGAACCCGGGCGATGAAGCTATCATATTCATCCCATCGCACCTTGGTTATGGCGAGCGCGGTGTACCTATGGGTAAAATACCGGGCAACGCTAACCTTATTTTCGAATTGAAAATGACACCTGCACCGGCTAAATAATCCGCCGCAGCATTACAATATAAAAGCCCCATTGCTACAGCAGTGGGGCTTTGTATTTATAACGTTTACTGTTAGTTGTATCGGCGAATACTTTTACCCAGTTACGCTTTAAACTTCCAGTTAAACTCGTCTTTGGCATTTATAATCGCGCCCACTTCTACGCGTATAACCTCGTTAAACTCTACCTGGAAAATCACCCAGTTATCTTCGTTAAAATAGTTATCTACCGAGTCGAAATTTTCCTGCTCAAATGATTTTATACCGACATTGTTAAGCGCAGGCTCCAGCGTATTCCATGACTGGCCGATAATTTTTTGCCCTTTCAGTTCTAAATCAGGGTGGCTGCTTATAAGGTATCCCAACCTGAAATCTTCATCGGCGTAAAACGTAAGGCGTAGTTTTTTATCGTTGTACAGGTAAATAATATTACCGTCTTCGTCTTTATACTTCTTAGAAGGATTGCCGTATAAGGCTGTCACATTTTTTTCCTTCATGCCGAAAAGCAGTTCGGCTATACCTGAGGTAAGGTTAATTTTCATTGCAATACAGTTTTATTGACCCCACAAAGATAACACTATCTTACCGAATCAAGGTACGGCTTTAAGTACTCGGATAAATCTACCCGGAACAGTGCAGCAGGGCTGTTCAACAACGGGCGTTTAACCAATGACTCGCACGTAAAAAAGTACTGTAGACCATCGGTGGTGGCTATCCCCTCAATCTGTAAAATGCCGGTATCCAGGGCTATTTTGCGTTTGTTCCCGCTAAAGAAATCGTGCCCCTTAAAATCATAAAACAAATACAGGAACGGTGAACCGTACCTGCCGTAACCACACAGCACCAGCAGCTTTTTATCTTCAAGATAAGTAGCCCCAGTTACCAGCCCCTCCACGTTATACCCCTGTAACGGAGTTACCGAATAGCTGCCGGGCGCATTAGGCAGGGCATACATGGTAGTAGTTTTAGTGTTCCATTGCTTGGTAAACAGGAATATAGAATCTGTAGTGGCTACCATAGCCTCGCAGTCAAAATCAGTCCGGTTAGCACCTCTATAGGTAAAATCCAGTTGGTTAGCGTATTCAAAGTTAATAAGCTTTACTATTGGGCTATTGTTTACTACAGATGCTTTTGAAAGTTTTAGTATTTGTAGGTTTTTGCGGTTACCCGAAGCATTATTACCAAAGTTGCCCATGTACAAATAAGTGCTGTCCTGCGTGATTTCTTCCCAGTCTAGGTTCCTCCCCCCCGTAAGGCGCACCGTATTTACAACAGCTCCAGTAAGGGTATCTAAGGCATAAAGATTGGTATCGGTATCGTCATTATGCGTCCAAAGGTTACCGTTCCATAATACCAACCCCGACGACTCTTTTATTCCACTTGGCAGCGGTGCTATTTTTCGCGGTTTTACCTTGGTTTTGGCATACAGGCAAGAACCATCGTTTACAGTAGCATTTGGGTTGTAATTTTGCGAAAGCGGATCGGTACAGCCGCGTACCTGGGCAACGGCATGCTGCGCAAAGCACATATACATATACAGTATAAAACATAAGATGGTATGCGTTTTTTTCATTTTGCCCTGTTTGAAATGCTCTCCCCCCTATTTAACAAGTGACACGTAGCGGTGATATAAACCGGTGTAGCTTTACAGGACATAGTTAGCGAATGATTGCTTTAAATCCAAAGAAATTGTGAGTAAAAACGCTATTGTTTCGTTAAACTGCTACCTACTTACCCACACACCTGCTAACTTTAACATAAAACTTAAAAAACGAAACAAAATGAACAAATTAATACGTACACTTATTGCCGGATGGGGCGCTAAAAAACTGGGCGGTGGCTGTATAGGCACCATTATAACTTTTATTATTATTTACTACCTGCTGGGGTATTGTGACAGGATGTAGGCTAAACCATAAAATATTAATGCAAACAGTGGTTATTAAAAGTCACTGTGAGAATGGCTATGGCTACTATCTGAAAAAGTAGTAGTATCATGAGAATGGCTGTCATGATGTGTATGAAAATTGTTGTGATCATGTTCATGATACCCTTGATTGTGGTGATGGCCATGGGGATCATCCATACCGGAAACATCATTTACAGAGTCAGGAAAATCCTGTATATACCAATTATCTGTATTATGCACAAAGCTATCTTGATTAAGGGTATCGTCTTTACGCTCGTTACTGGCTTGAGAACTTACAATTCCCATATTTTTTAGTAACTCTCTAAAAATTGCCACTACAATAAAACAAATAAAGATTGCAATTAAATAATCCATAGCTGTGTTTTTTATACTTTTAAAATTAATCAAAATTTAGCAATGTGTGGTATCTAATATAAAGCTTTTACCCCGCCACAAAATTACAACACGCCAATACAGCTAGTACTGCAGCCAATTGTTCAGCAAACTGTTAAGTATATACATTTTAAAGAAAGCATACAAAAGCGGAAGAATAATATCTATATGATTGATTTTCAATCGAGGCATTTTTACTAAAACAATGAAAAGCAGCCTAAAAACAGTCTAAAAAAAAGAAAATTTTATACAGAAAGCGGAATATCTCCACTCTGCTAAATTAATAGCTACGAATTACCGCACAAAAAAGTCCCGCCAAGGCGGGACTGATTTTTATACTTGAGTGAGACAAATTAACGAATTAACAAATCCACAAATTAACCCAAATTACATGTTACGTCGGTACTGCCCTCCTACCTCAAATAAGGCTGCAGTAAGCTGCCCCAGCGAGCAAACTTTAGTGGCTTCCATAAGGTGTTCGAAGATGTTTTTATTCTGTATAGCAGCTTCTTGTATCAATGCTAATTGCTCTGTAACCTTCTCAGCGTTAGCCTTATGCAGGTTTTCAAGCGTATGAATCTGGAACTGTTTTTCCTCCTCTGTTGCACGGATAACCTCAGCCGGAACTACCGTAGGCGAGCCCTTGCTGCTCAGGAAAGTATTCACCCCGATGATTGGGAACTCACCTGTATGCTTAAGTGTCTCATAATAAAGGCTTTCCTCCTGAATTTTAGAACGTTGGTACATGGTTTCCATAGCACCAAGCACACCGCCACGCTCTGTAATACGGTCAAATTCAGCCAGTACAGCTTCCTCTACAAGGTCAGTAAGCTCCTCTATAATAAACGAGCCCTGTATAGGGTTTTCGTTCTTCGCTAAACCAAGCTCTTTGTTGATAATCAGCTGTATAGCCATAGCACGGCGTACACTTTCTTCCGTTGGCGTGGTAATCGCCTCGTCGTAAGCGTTTGTATGCAGCGAGTTACAGTTATCGTATATAGCGTAAAGTGCTTGTAATGTGGTTCTTATATCGTTAAAATCGATTTCCTGCGCGTGCAGTGAACGCCCCGACGTTTGTATATGGTACTTAAGCATCTGCGCACGCTCATTAGCTGCATACTTGTTTTTCAAGGCTTTAGCCCAAATGCGGCGCGCCACACGGCCTATAACCGCATACTCAGGGTCTATACCGTTACTAAAGAAAAACGACAGGTTTGGCCCGAAATCGTTGATGTCCATACCACGGCTCAGGTAGTACTCCACATACGTAAATCCGTTAGCTAACGTAAAGGCTAACTGCGTAATAGGGTTGGCACCGGCCTCTGCAATATGGTATCCGGAGATTGAAACCGAATAGAAATTTCTTACATTTTTTTGGATAAAGTATTCCTGCACGTCACCCATTAAGCGCAGGGCAAACTCCGTACTGAAAATACATGTATTTTGCGCCTGGTCTTCTTTTAAGATATCGGCCTGAACCGTACCCCTAACCTGGCTTAACGTTTTGATTTTTATATCGTTATACACATCAGCAGGAAGTATCTGGTCGCCTGTAACGCCAAGCAGCATCAGGCCCAGACCATCATTACCCTGCGGTAGTTCGCCGTTATAGCGCGGACGCTCGGTTCCTTTAGTTTTATAGATGGCTTCTATTTTTGCATCTACCTCATTTTCAAGACCATTAGCCTTAATATAAAGTTCACATTGCTGGTCTATGGCAGCATTCATAAAGAAGCCCAGCAGCATAGGTGCAGGCCCGTTTATGGTCATACTTACCGATGTCATGGCATGTGCCAGATTAAAGCCGCTGTACAGCTTTTTGGCATCATCCAAGCAACAGATAGACACCCCTGCGTTACCTATTTTCCCATAGATATCCGGCCTGTGACCAGGGTCGTTTCCGTAAAGTGTAACACTATCAAAAGCAGTAGATAAGCGCTTTGCCGGCATACCTAAACTTACATAGTGGAAACGCCTGTTAGTACGCTCAGGTCCACCTTCTCCGGCAAACATACGTGTAGGATCCTCGCCCTCACGCTTAAACGGATAAAGCCCTGAGGTATAAGGGAATTCGCCCGGTACGTTTTCCTGAAGGCACCAGCGCAGCACATCGCCCCATGCCTGGTATTTTGGCAGGGCTACTTTAGGTATCTGGCTGTGCGACAGCGATTCAGAGTGGGTTTGTATTTTAATTTCCTTGTCGCGTACCTTAAAGGTATACACCGGATTTTTGTATTTATTTACTTTTTCATCCCATGTAAAAATCACCTCCCAGTTATATGGGTCGAGGTTCATTTTTACACGATCAAACTCGGCAACCAACAACCTTACAAAGTCGCTGTTAGCCTGAGTGTTAGCAAAAGATTCGGTATCTAAACCAAACTTGGTCAGCGGTGCTTTTACACCGGTAACCGATTCTATAGTCTTATAAATACCGTATAGTTTTTGAGCCACATCCTGCTGTGCCACAACAGTTTGGTCATACTTACGGTTGTTTTCTGCAATCTCGCTTAAGTAACGTGTCCTGTGCGGCGGGATAACAAAAATCTTCTCGCTCATTTCGCGTGTTATGGCAAAAGTAGAACGCAGTTCGGCGCCGGTTTTTTCTACCACGGTATCCATTATTTTTTTGTATAATGTGTTCATTCCCGGGTCGTTAAACTGCGACGCTATGGTACCATACACCGGAAGGGCGTCAGGTTTTGCATCCCAAAGGTTATGGTTACGCTGGTATTGTTTCTTAACATCACGAAGCGCATCCAGTGCACCGCGCTTGTCAAATTTATTAATAGCTACTACATCGGCAAAGTCCAGCATATCAATCTTTTCCAGCTGTGTAGCGGCACCAAATTCAGGCGTCATTACATACAATGCCACGTCGCTGTGGTCCAGTATCTCGGTATCGCTTTGCCCAATGCCCGATGTTTCCAGGATAATCAGGTCGTACCTAGCGGCTTTAAGCACCTGTATGGCTTCGGCGACATACTTAGAAAGGGCAAGGTTGCTTTGCCTTGTGGCAAGCGAGCGCATATATACCCTCGGGTTATTAATAGCATTCATTCGGATACGGTCGCCAAGTAGGGCACCGCCCGTTTTACGCTTACTCGGGTCTACCGAAATAAGCCCTATGGTTTTCTCCGGGAAATCAATCAGGAAACGGCGTACCAACTCATCTACAAGAGACGACTTACCCGCACCGCCCGTACCGGTTATACCCAGTACAGGTATGTTAACCTGCTGATTATCTTTATGTATAGATTCAAGTGTGGGTGCTGCTACTTCAGGGAAGTTTTCCGCAGCCGATATAATACGGGCTATAGCGGTAGGATTTTTCTCAGCAAGATGCTTTACTTCGCCGTTAAGGTTGTCACCAAGCGGAAAATCAGCACGTTGTACAAGGTCGTTAATCATACCCTGTAGCCCTAGTTCACGTCCATCATCAGGCGAGTAAATGCGGGTAATACCGTATTCATGTAACTCTGATATTTCGGAAGGAAGGATAACGCCGCCACCTCCTCCAAATATTTTTATGTGGCCTGCGCCTTTTTCTTTCAGCAGGTCGTACATGTACTTAAAATACTCGTTATGACCACCCTGATACGATGTCATGGCTATAGCATTAGCATCTTCCTGAATAGCGGTATTTACCACTTCTTCCACACTGCGGTCGTGCCCCAGGTGAATTACCTCCACGCCAGTGGCCTGGATAATGCGTCGCATAATGTTTATTGCTGCATCATGGCCGTCAAAGAGCGATGCGGCAGTTACTATGCGTATTTTATTTTTAGGAATATAGGGTTTTACGGGTTCCATCCTGAATAATATTCAATTTTAAGTGTGCAATTTAAGAATTTTATGAAGATTGTAAAATTTTAATCCATGAATTAATTCCTAGCAACCAAAAAATTAAAACGTTTTCTTACCTTGTCATTGAAATGAAAATCGCCACCCTAAATATTGACTGGGCTAAAAAGCTAAAACGTGAGGCTACTGAGGCCTTTTTATCTAAACTAGACTTTGATATACTGGTAATTACTGAGGCTATTAGTCTTGAACTGCCTAACTATCCATACAAATACCTTTGTGTACCTATCCCTGAAAACACAGTATTTGAAGGACTTAATTATACTGAATACCTGCAAGGCGAAACAGCTTACCGTGCCATCATTTATTCTAAATATCCTTGTATTAAACAGTTTGATGTGGCTGACAGTAAAACTTCATTAGCACTTGAATTTGAAACAGATTTAGGAAGGAGTGTAATTTATGCGTCAATTGTAGGAACTCAATTCCGCAAAAAGCCCTATGCACAAACAGAACTGAACAACTTTATCACTGATTGCCAAAGGATTTACCATAAAAATCAAAACCTCATTATTGTGGGAGACCTGAATACTTCGTTTAGGGAAAATGAGAAACAATATAGTATTAATTCAACGACTACTCAGGCGCTTACTTCTTTGTTTGACGATTTAGGTTTGTATGTCCCGACCAATGCTTTGGAAAAAAACATTGACCATATAGTTATCCCTAAATCATTTAATAATAAGATGATGGAGTGTGATGTATTTGTGGATAAGGATGTTCTAAGCGACCATAAAGGTGTATTTATTAACCTTAACTAATATGTAATTCCTACAAGGTCTTTAGACCTTGCAGGAATTGTATTCTGAAATCTAATATTCTAACTATCTAAGTAGTCTTATAATCCGGCAATCTAAACACCTAACGTGCTATATGCTCTACGCTGCCATTTTCCATAAACATTACCCGTATGGGATACGATTGTGCCGGAATGTTGGTAGGATACCAGTTACGCCCACGTTCCGAGATAAGAATAAGCCCCTCATCATCGCCAAGTGCATTGAAGTGTTCGCCTTTGGGCTGGCGTTTAAATACCGGGAGTCCGTGTTCGGAAATAAGCAAATCAGTAATCTCGCCTACCCTGCCGGTAACCAGCCCTATTTCGCTTAACCCCATATATGTTTTGTGGCTAAAGGGCGCTTCGTCGTAAGCACGTGTAGGAAAGCGGGTTATAATTTCTACAATATTACCGGTGTTATCATAAAAGTAAAACGACTTGGCATCCCAGTTTACAAAATTAGCAATATCGTTACCGGGTTCTATCTCAAGAACTTTAGTAGTTTTAGAAATAAAATTATGGCAGTCGAAAAAACGGTTGTTCGGCACGTCGATGGCAAAATGGTATACCGGTTTAAGGTTGTCTGACTTTTTAAAAATAAGCTCTGTCCCTCCTATTTTAAAGAACAACAAATTGTTGTCTTCCTTCAGCACCGGCTGCAGGCCTAATACGTTTTTATAAAACTTTTCGGTCTCGGCAAGGTTATCGCTTCTTAATTCTACTTCGAGTATGTTCATGGCTAAAAGGCTAGGGATTTATAAGGACTTTAAAGTTAGTTAATTCTCCAGTAATATTGTAAGGTTTTAACAAATACATATACAAAGTTTAAATAGTGCCTTTAAGCGTTTTTAATAAACAGACCCACATAAAAAAACCTGTACCTTTGCGCCATAATTTACCCATCACACTACAATGCGCTCTAAGTATTACGCAGCAGCCATTACGGCATTTATCATCTGGGGTATGTTCAGTTTTGTGCTGCGCCCATTACATGATTATCCGTCTCAGGACATATTATTTTACCGCATATTTACCTGTGTAGCCATTATGGCACCGCTTAACCTTATCTTTAGGCAGAAGCCGTTACTCGAAGCGTTACATTACTTTAAAAGCCTGGAAAAAAAAGAGCGCACCTCTATTGCATCTCTTACGGTTGTAAGCGCCTTAATGCTGGTGGCCAACTGGTTTATTTTTATTTATGTAATGAACCACATAAGCGTAAAAGCGGCTGCCTTTGCGTATATGCTTTGCCCCATACTCACCACTGTACTGGCATTTATCATACTACGCGAAAAACTCACTACCACCCGGTGGTTTGCGGTGCTGATAAGCGTTGCCGGATGTGTATTACTTTCTTTAGGTAACTATGCCGATGTATTTTACAGCCTGCTTGTAGCCGGATCGTACGCAATTTACCTGGTACTACAGAAAAAATTTGCAGGTTTTGACAGGTTTGTGCTACTAAGTGTGCAGCTTACCCTTACCGGTATAATGCTGTTACCGTTCTTTTTTATGTATAGCGAAACCGTACCGCAAGAGCCCTCATTCTATATGTACATAGGGCTTATAGCAGTAGGCTTTACCATATTCCCAATGTTCCTTAACCTGTTTGCCCTTAAAGGAATAAAATCTTCTACGCTGGGTATACTTATGTACATAAACCCGTTGATAGGCTTTGGGCTTTCGGCTTTTTATTATAAAGAGCCCATAACGTTCATTCAACTTATGGCCTACCTGCTTATAGTGGTATCTATAGTAGTGTTTAACATTGGTAACTATATAAAAACCCGTAAGGACATAGGGTAATACAAAACGAAAAACCCTACTGCTCATCACAGTAGGGTGTTCCAAAAAACCAACCAATAATTACCTCTTCCTTCCGGTAATATATTATTTCTGGTGCGCGCCCATCATAGCAGGGTCTATCTGCACCTGTAAACCTTGCGCTATACCCAGCCCCAGGCTTATATCTGCCCTGAACCAGTGGCATAGCTGCCTGTTTATAATCTCGCTGCGCTTAGGCCCCGTAATGCCGCTCATAGCGCCTACAATATTGTTTATAGTATTCTTTTTAGCTTCATCATCCATCAGCCTGAATAAATTACCGGGCTGCGTGTAGTGGTCGATTTCGCCCTCGGCATTGCGGTCGAACCAGTCGACCACCAGGCTATCCAGTTCCCATGCAGGCAATTTATAACTTTGGTCTGCC
>JAAXJD010000158.1:19973-20313 GCA_012270005.1 Flavobacterium sp.
CTGTACCGGTTCTCATCAGGCTAGCTTAGTAACCTGCAATGCAGCATTTTGTCAGGGCTGTAGCCAATGCCGTCTACCACGTGTGCCGGGGCAAAAGCGGCCTGTTCTACGTCCTGAAAATAATTATCAGGATTACGGTTTAGCTCTATTACACCCACCTCAATCAGCGGATAATCAGCATGTGGCCAAACTTTAGTAAGGTCAAACGGGTTGATATGATAGGTTTTAGATTCTGCTTCCGGCATTATCTGTACCTTCATGTGCCATTTCGGGAAGTTGCCGTTTTGTATATTTTCAAAAAGATCGCGCTGCGAAAAATCCAGGTCTTTAGACTTCATTT
>JAAXJD010000158.1:20323-20656 GCA_012270005.1 Flavobacterium sp.
TGTAGTGGTCGTTTTCGCCCTCGGCATTGCGGGCGTACCAGTAGGCCACCAGTCTATCCAGTTCCCATGCAGGCTCTTTATAACTTTGGTCTGCCACCACATTATCAAAACTATTCGGGAAATAATTCGGGTTACTGCCACCGTTTCCGTCTATGCGCATTTGTCCGTCGCGCTGGTAATTGCGTACTGCAAAAGGGCAACGGTTTACCGGGATTTGCTCATAATTAGCACCCAGGCGGTAACGGTGCGCATCAGGGTAGCTTAGTAACCTGCCCTGCAGCATTTTGGCAGGGCTGTAGCCAATGCCGTCTACCACGTGTGCCGGGGCAAAAG
>JAAXJD010000154.1 GCA_012270005.1 Flavobacterium sp.
ATCATCCAGTTTTGGTTGCCCGCCGCGTAGGTACCGGGGCTGTATTTTAGAATAGGGGGAAGGTCTTGCGCGGTTATGCCAAGGCTACAGAACAGTAAAATAAGGGTAATTATTTTTTTCAAGGGTGCGTGTTATGGATTGTAGTTACGAATATACGAGAAATACTAAAACTAAAAACCGCAACGCGTGGGGGCGTTGCGGTTAAAAACTATGCATGAAAAAATGAAAGACTACTTTTTAACGAAGCGTACAGATGAAGTTTTACCAGCCGATGCCGCGTTTAGTATGTATACGCCCGGTGCAAGGTTGCTTACATTAAGCGTTGCTGTTGTAGCGTTTACGTTTGTGTTTAGTACATTTTGCCCCAGCATGTTGTAAATGCTGATTTGCTCAATGTTGTTTTGAGATGCCAGGTTAAGTACATTACCTGCCGGATTAGGGAATGCAGTAACTGTGTTTTTGGTAGCGGTAGCTACAGCAGCAACACCGTTGTTTACCTTGGCAAAGCCAAGAGCCGCCTCCTGTGCAGGATTACCGTTTAGGCCTGTAACAGAATACCCGTACTGAAAGTGAGCACCGTTTGTGTAATCTGCAGGGGTTACAGTAATATTAAAGTCTGCATCAGATACAAGGTCTGCAGTAGCAAATTTTACAATGCCGTAATTAGCATCAAGTACTTTTATAAAGGCTTTGCCTGCGTAACCGGCAGCAAGTGTGTTGCTTACGCAGTGCCCTTTAAATGTTACGGTTTGGCCCAGCAGGGTTGCGTCGTCTATGTAGGTGTTACCTTCAAAAAGTTTGGCGCCTATTTCGCCGTTAGCCCAGTAAGGGTCTGTACCGTTTCCATAAGTATTAAAGTTAGGGTGAAGATCTAAAGTGCCGTCTTCATTAAGTACGGTTTTAAGCTCAGCAAGGCCCCAGCTGCTACCGCCCATATACGTAGCACCATCGGCAGTAAACCAGTTAGCGTATGCTACAACCGGAGATGTAGCACTAATGGTTACCTCTGTACCCTGTGGTACTTCTGGCGTACCGGCAGTAACCACTAAATTTCCAAGTTGATTCATATCAGCCGGGTTAGCGTTTAATCCCCTTACAGAGAAGCCGTATTGTACGTGCGCCGCGCCGGTATACATTGTAGCATTGTACGGAATGCTGAATGTGCCTGTACCTGTTATTGCTGCATACGTTTCGTTTAATACACCCCAGTTTGCATCAAATGTTTTTACAAACATTCTTGGTGTATACTGGTCAGATAGCGTAAAACTAGTTACCGTAGCCGTAAATGTAAACTGCTGGGTGGCCAGAGCGTCGTCTATTACCATAGTAAGACCTTCCAATATCTTATTGCCCATGGCACCATTAGACCAATATGCATTTGTTGCATCATAGGTATTGTAATTAGGGTAAAGTGTAAGGGTGTTGTCTGTAGTGTTCTTTTCTGTCTTTACGTCAGCAATCGCCCAGTCGCTGTACCAAAGGTACGGTTGCGTGTCAGTGTTGTCAAAGCAAAGCATACCACCAACCCAGTTAGCATTGGCATCAACAGTAATGTTTGTCTGTGCACTGGCAGTGCTCATTCCCATTGCGGCTATTCCGGCAAGGGCAAGGTTTTTAAAAGAGAAGCGTAATGTTCCGAGTTCCATAAATATCTGTTTAAGGTTTGCAATAGTAAAAATAGCTTAATGCACGAAAACGATATATAAATAGATGTATATACAAACTATACATTTTTTTAACGGAATAATTTTGAATACTGTAAATGTTGTTTTTCCTTATAAATGTGAGGGTTTGGCTTAAGTAGAAATTTAAGCAACAAACGTAATTATCTAAATCTACAACGTTCTTGTATAGGTAATGTATAGGTATTTTGGTGGGTTGGCGTGTTTTTGTTGTGGTTGATTTTAAGCCCGTAGTAGGTATATTGTCACCTATTATTACATATTACGACGATTTACGTAAGTTATTGTGTACTGTGCGGTTAATTTTTTTGTTAAACTTTTTAAGTATTGTTTCGTTAAACATTTTTTGTCAGGTGTTTTTTAAGTTGTTGATGAACAGTATTATGTGAAAATTATTTAGTAGTACAGTGGTTAAATAAAACTTAACGGAAATTTTTTTAAGAAAATTGAAGCGTTAACCGTAATAGTTTTGGGTCACTAACACTAATTAAAATGCAATTATGAAAAAGCTACCTTTTATTTTCGGTGCGCTGGCAGTGGCTTCACTGACTTTAGTCTCTTGTAACGATGACGATAACAACAATGTAAATTCAGGAGTTTCCGGAACATATAATCTTAAAGAGGTTAACACCGAAACGCAAACCGACTTTGACCAGGACGGTACTGCACACACGAACCAAATGCAGGAAAGCCAATGCTACAACAATGGCAAAATTACCCTGAATGCAGATGGTACACTTACCTATGTAGTTACCGGTATTCTTATAAGTACTGCCGATGGTTCTGTAGGTTGTAAACAGGAATACCAGGCTACAGGCCAATGGCAGCAGCAAAGCGGTAACGATGAAAATGCTGTTATCTCTGCGGTATATACAGACCAAAACGGCGATAACAACATAGTAACGTTAACCAAAACAGGAACAACATTAACGTATGTAAACGATAATCTGCTGTCTACCTATCCTAACAGGAACAGCAATGGCGAACCGGTATACACCTCAGGTGCTACTACATACGTGTTTAAAAAATAACTTCTTCTGTTATGTTTTTTGAATAATAGCATGCCGCAAAGGCAGGCTTTATTAGCGTTCTACAAAGCAAAACCCCGCCATTGGCGGGGTTTTGTATTTTGGAGAAGTGGTATAGTTTTTAATCAAAAATGCTCATGTCTTTCAACTTTAAAGCTTTCGACTTTCAACTCAACTATCCTCTTATCAGTTTTTTGTATTTAATACGCTTAGGCGTTAAATCACCGCCAAGGCGTTTCCTGCGGTTTTCTTCATATTCAGAGAAGCTGCCTTCAAAGAAATACACTTCAGAGTCGCCCTCAAATGCAAGGATGTGTGTACAAACCCTGTCCAGGAACCAACGGTCGTGGCTAATGATTACTGCACAACCTGCAAAGTTATCAAGACCTTCCTCCAGCGCACGAAGCGTGTTTACGTCAAGGTCGTTAGTAGGCTCATCCAGTAGTAGTACGTTACCTTCTTCTTTAAGCGTCATGGCAAGGTGAAGCCTGTTTCGCTCACCACCCGATAGCGTGCTTACCTTTTTGTTCTGGTCGCTTCCGCTAAAGTTAAAACGGCTTAGGTAGGCGCGGCTGTTTACCTGGCGTCCGCCCATCATAATAAGTTCCTGACCGTCGCAGAAGTTTTCCCAGATTGATTTGTTAGGGTCTATGTTCGCATGGCTTTGGTCTACGTAAGCTATTTTTACAGTTTCGCCTACTACAAACTCACCTTTGTCGGGTTGTTGTTCGCCCATTATCATACGGAAAATGGTGGTTTTACCGGCACCGTTTGGTCCTATGATACCTACAATACCCGCCTGAGGCAGTGTAAAGTTAAGGTTGTCGTATAGTAGCTTGTCTCCAAAACCTTTGGCAACACCTTTGGCTTCAATAACATTTGTACCAAGCCTTGGTCCGTTAGGGATATAAAGTTCCAGTTTCTCGTCAAGTTCTTTCTGGTCTTCGTTTAGTAGCTTGTCGTAGTTCTGTAAACGTGCTTTTTGTTTTGTCTGTCGGCCTTTAGCACCCTGGCGTACCCAGTCGAGCTCGCGCTCCAGGGTTTTACGGCGTTTTGAAGCCGTTTTTTCTTCCTGCTCAAGGCGTTTTGCTTTTTGATCCAGCCAAGACGAATAGTTTCCTTTCCACGGAATACCCTCGCCGCGGTCTAGTTCAAGGATCCAGCCTGCTACGTTGTCAAGGAAATAACGGTCGTGTGTTACCGCGATAACCGTACCTGCATACTGCTGAAGGTGTTGCTCTAACCACAGTACGCTTTCGGCATCAAGGTGGTTGGTAGGTTCATCCAGTAGTAGTACGTCTGGTTGTTGCAGTAACAGGCGGCATAGTGCCACACGACGTTTTTCACCGCCCGAAAGTACGCTGATAGGAGTGTCTGCCTCAGGTGTGAGCCGGGCGTCCCTAGCTATTTCAAGCTTGGTGTCCAGTACCCATGCGA
>JAAXJD010000202.1 GCA_012270005.1 Flavobacterium sp.
CCACCTGAAACCACAATTTTAATTTCGGATATATTTTTACCGGCAAGCTCTGCAGCATTTAGTAACGCTGCCGACGATATTATGGCAGTACCATGCTGGTCGTCGTGCATTACGGGGATGTTAAGTTCTTCTACCAGTCGGCGTTCTATTTCAAACGACTCCGGAGCCTTAATATCTTCAAGGTTAATACCGCCAAAGGTTGGCGCTATGTTTTTAACGGTTTCTACAAACCTGTCTATATCTTTTGCATCTACTTCAATATCAAAAACATCTATATCGGCAAAAATTTTAAATAAAAGGCCTTTACCTTCCATTACCGGCTTACTGGCTTCAGGGCCTATGTCGCCCAGGCCAAGTACCGCAGTACCGTTAGATATTACCGCTACAAGGTTACCTTTTGCGGTGTATTTATACACATTGTTTACATCCTTTGAAATTTCCAGACAAGGTTCTGCCACGCCGGGAGAATAAGCGAGCGAAAGATCGCGCTGGGTGGCATACGGTTTTGTTGGTACAATCTGAATTTTACCAGGTTGGGGTTTTGCGTGGTAAAGCAGCGCTTCCCTTCGTTTACTGTACTGATTCATTCGTTTTCGTAATTTGGATTTACAAAGGTAAACCTATGCAGCAAACTGCGAAATATTTAACGATATTCTTTTGCCCGAACCTGAAATTAAAAAAATGTATCTTTAGCCTACAAAATCATATTACGCAACTATGAAAAAAATAGCCGCTATACTGCTTATTGCCGCCGGCATTATGCAGTCTTGCCAAAAGAAAGAAACTGTAACCGCACCAAACAAAGCACTGGCCACCGTACTAAACGACTACCACCAGCAACGCCTTAAACTATATCCGCTGGAAGCTACCCAGGCAGGCGATGCCCGTTATAACGACTTGTTTCCAAACACCCTTAGCGATGCTTTTCATGATCAGGTAAAAGACTTTTTTACCAAATACAAAGAAGCGTTAAACAAATTTAAAGACGACGAACTGAGTGAAAACGACCGCCTGAGCAAGGAAATCCTAATGTGGACCTGCAACAACGAACTGGAAAGGCTTCAATTTCATGAGGAGTTACTGCCTTTTAACCAGTTTAGCGGCACGCACCTGGCCATGGGGCAGCTGGCATCGGGTAGCGGTGCGCAGCCTTTTAAAACCGTAGCCGATTATAACAACTGGCTGAAACGCCTTGAAGGCTACAATGAATACCTTATTACGGCACTTGCCCGTATGAAGGAGGGTGTTGCTAAAGGCTACGTGCTCCCAAAAACACTGACCGAAAAAATGATTCCGCAGTTTAAGGAAATGGCAAATGAAGATGTGCCTTCGCACTTGTTTTTTACGCCGATAAAAAATTTCCCGAAAGACTTTAGCGAAGCCGATAAAAAAGAGCTTGCCGATAAATACACGGCCATATTAAAAGATAAGCTTATCCCGGCGTTTAAAAACATTTATAACTATCTAAGCACTGATTACCTTAAAGCAAGCCTTCCGCAAAGTGGCATTAGCGCCATACCGCAAGGTAAGGAGTACTACAACTTCCTGATAAAAAGCTACACCACTACCGAAATGAGTGCTGATGAAATACACAGCCTGGGGCTTAAAGAGGTGGCTCGTATTAAGGCAGAAATGGAAAAAGTGAAACAACAGGTGTGCTATACTGGCGACCTGAAATCGTTCTTTGACTATGTGCGAAACAAAAAAGAGCTGATGCCGTTTACTAATCCGCAACAGGTTATCGACAATTTTAACGCCATACACAACCGCATGAAGCCGAACCTGGAAAAGCTGTTTGGCAAAAAACCCAAAACACCGTTTGAGGTGCGCCGTACCGAAGCGTTTCGTGAGGCTACTGCCAGTGCCGAGTACAATCAGGGCAGTGTAGACGGTACGCGCCCGGGGATTTTTTATGTACCAATCCCGGATGTGAAGAAATACAACACCTTTGCCGATGAAGACCTGTTTTTGCACGAGGCCATACCGGGTCACCATTACCAGATTTCGCTACAGCAAGAAAATAAGGACTTGCCGGAGTTCAGAAAAACCATCTGGTTTAATGCCTATGGCGAAGGCTGGGCATTGTACACCGAATCCCTGGGTAAAGAGCTTGGACTGTATACTGACCCATACCAATATTTCGGGATGCTGAGCGCCGAAATGCACCGTGCTATACGCCTGGTGGTAGATACCGGTATGCACACCAAAGGCTGGACACGCGAACAGGCGATTCAGTATTCATTGGACAACGAAGCCGAACCACAGGAAAGCATCATAGCCGAAGTAGAACGCTATATGGCCATACCGGGCCAGGCGCTGTCTTATAAAATAGGCCAGCTTAAAATCCGTGAGCTGCGCACAAAAGCAGAAAAAGAGCTTGGCGCCAAATTCAGCATTAAGGAATACCACGACCAGGTGCTGGATGCAGGATGCCTACCACTAAAAGTTTTAGAAGATAAAATCAACAAATGGATTGCAAGTAAAAAGTAATAGGGAGCCTCGCTGAAAAGCGGGGCTTTTTGTTTCTTCTGACACAAATTACGCGAATGAACACGAATTCATTTTAAAAACTATTTCAGGTATCTAAAATTGACCGCTTGAATTTACAGTGACATGATTATTATTATCAACCCTCAACACAAGTACTGAGTTTGTACCGGCTGAATAAAAGGTAAAATAAATTTTATTTTTTGATTTTTCGATTTTAGTAAGGATCATTTTGTCATCCTTGTTTATGCGCGCATTGTTTATGTTGATTTCTCCGTTAAAAGCATGCCGCTTTATTACCGCTCCGCGCACATTAAACTCTGTGCAATTATGAAATTGTTCTGAAGCGTCATATAAAACCCCACCTGGAAAGCTCCTTTGTTTTAAACTAAAAAAGTCTAAAAACGCATCGGAGTTTAAACATATCTGTAACTTCTCACAGTCGGTTTTTACCGGTAATGAACTACAGCTTAGTAAAACCAACATTAAAAGGCCTAACACTTTTTTCATACCGTGAAGTTAGCGTTTCTAATAATAAAAAATTGTAGACCCTGGAGAAAAGTCAGGAGAGAAAAAACAGATTACTTCGTCGTACCTCCTCGTAATGACCACATGGATTTGGGGCAAATTCGTGCAATTCGTGCCTAAAACCTACTTCAAAAACTCGATATTCCGCATAAGCCCGGAATACTTGGTGCGTTTTACTGCTGAGTTTTTAAATACTTTCTTAAACGTATCTTCAGTGATTTCCTCCCAGTCTTTTTTGGTCAGTGTAAGTAAATCCGGGTGTGGACTAAATAACGGTTCGCGGTGCGGCTTACTAAAACGGTTCCACGGGCATACGTCCTGGCACACATCGCACCCGAAAGCCCAGTCATCAAAGCTGCCTTTCATTTCATGCGGAATGTTTTCCTTAAGCTCTATGGTAAAATAGCTGATGCACTTGCTTCCGTCTACCACATAAGGTGCTATAATGGCTTGGGTAGGGCAGGCATCCAGGCAGGCAGTACAGGAGCCGCAATGATCGGTTGTGGCGTGGTCGTATTCCAATTCTATGTCTACAATCAGTTCGGCAATAAAGAAAAAGGAACCCGTTTTTTTGCTCAGCAGGTTGCTGTTTTTACCTATCCAGCCTAAGCCGCTTTTGGCTGCCCATGCCTTATCCAGCACCGGGGCACTGTCTACAAACGCCCTGCCCCCTACTTCGCCTATGTTATCGTTGATGGATTGTAACAGTTCTTTCAGTTTATCTTTTATAACCGAATGGTAATCCTGCCCGTAAGCGTATTTAGAAATCTTATAGGTGTCGGAAATCTGCTTTTCTTCAGGATAGTAGTTCAGCAGCAGGGAAATCACGCTTTTGGCACCATCCACAAGCAGCGTTGGGTCGAGCCGCTTATCAAAATGGTTTTCCATATACTGCATCTGGCCGTGACGGTTTTCGCTGAGCCATTTTTCCAGGCGTGGGGCTTCTTCTTCCAAAAACCCAGCTTTGGAAATACCGCACGACATGAAGCCGAGCCTCTTGGATTCACCTTTAATAAAAGCGGAATATTTCTGTTTATTATCAATCATACAACATCAGCCTTTTCAGGTTTTGCATTCGCGGCTGTCATCCTATGTTTGTAATTGGATATATTTAAGAGAATAGAAAAAGAA
>JAAXJD010000012.1 GCA_012270005.1 Flavobacterium sp.
CATAGATTCAGATTAGAGTCTTTCTAAAAAAAGGCGTAGATGTCGCAGAAATTTAAAATTAAACAATCCTAACTAGAAGTAAATGACATAATTTTGACAAATTCCAGTTTTGAAAAATTCAACAATATTATCTATGTAGTATGTACGAAACCACAAATAAAAAAAAAGCACCTTACGGTGCTTTTAAAGATTTTCATGTATCTGTTTGGCCAAAGCCTCAAACTCTTCTTTTTCGAGTTTTACCTTATTTACAAAGCGCATCTCATCCATTTCGTTAAGCGGAATAAGGTGCACGTGTACGTGTGGCACTTCTAGGCCCACTACTGCCACCCCTACCCTTTTGCAAGGCACGGTTTTCTCCAAGGCTTTAGCTACCTTTCGGCTAAACTTCATAAGCCCCAGGTAGTGCTCCTCTTCCATATCAAAAATCTTATTGATTTCCTGTTTGGGTATGCACAGCGTATGCCCTTTAGCGTTAGGATTTACATCTAAAAACGCAAGGTAGTTGTCATCCTCAGCTACTTTATATGCCGGGATTTCGCCATTAACTATTTTGGTAAATATGGTGCTCATAGTGCTTTATTTACAGGTTATTCCCTTGTTATCTCAAGAACCTCAAACTGCAGTGTACCGTTTGGCACCTTGATTTCGGCAACTTCCCCTACAGTTTTACCCAGCAGGCCTTTGCCTATGGGCGATGTAACCGAAATTTTATTCGCCTTTAGGTTCGCTTCACTCTCTGCCACCAGCATGTACTTCATTTCCATGCCGTTTGCCTTATTTTTAATTTTTACGGTACTAAGCACTAAAGCTTTGCTGGTATCCAGTTGCGATTCGTCTATAATACGTGCGTTAGCTACAAGCTCTTCCATTTTAGAAATTTTCATTTCTAAAAGCCCTTGTGCTTCTTTGGCGGCATCGTACTCGGCATTTTCAGAAAGGTCGCCCTTATCCCTGGCCTCGGCAATAGCCTGGCTGGCCCTTGGGCGCTCTACACTCTTCAGGTAATCCAGCTCATCTTTTAATTTTTTCAGTCCCTCAGCGGTGTAATAAGATACTGTACTCATAATTGCGCCGTTTATATAAATATATATAAGCCCATCTCGACGGGATTTCCTTTACTCAAAGATAATATTTTAATGTTAATTGTTTTTTTAGATACTGCAATCGCAGACACCAAAGTTAATTAAATTAAATTTGTTTCATAATTTTTACTGCTAAATTTAAAAAATTGTAATGAAAAAAATCCTCACCCTTGTGGTACTTATAACAGCCCTTGCAGCATGCAGCAGCGACAGCTACGTAAACCGAAACCCATACCTTAACACCGGTTCTTTTAGCTGCACCATAGATATTACATTACCCAGTAACAACGACTTGCGATTTACCGCAAACCCCGTGGTAATACGTACTGCAGGCTATGGCATTAACGGCCTTATAGTAATGAATACCGGCAGCGGCTACGTAGCTTGGGAAAACACCTGCCCCAACCAGGAAATTACCTCCTGCTCTATACTTACGCTAAATGGCGCGTACGTTACCTGCCCATGTGATGATGTAAAATACAGCCTGTTTACCGGACAACCCACTACACCCATGAAGTTTAATCTTAAAGCCTATCGTATAGAAATACTGAGCAGTACTGCAATACGGGTGTATAATTAACCACACAAAACAGACGGCATCTATTGAAGATAAAAAAGCTCCTGCAACCGAAGCCGCAGGAGCAAATTCACTAATTGGTTTTTAACTAAACTCTTTAAAACTTAAGGCTTACCCCTGCAAGGAAGTTAATGCCCGCCTGTGGGTAATAGTAAGGATCTGTGCCATACATATAGCCGTTTGAAACATATTTTTTATCGAAAACATTGTTGCATAGTGCACTTATGGTTATCGACCTGAATACTGATTTTACGGGGATATCATAAGACAGGTTAACGTCGTTTATAAAATAATCCGGCAGCTTAGATGAGGCTGTTTCCAGGTTATCCATATACTGCTCACCTACGTATTTAGACAATAACGCTGCCTGGAAGTTTTTAAACGGAATAAAAATAAGCTGGTTTGCTGCAATAACCGATGGCGAAAACGCAATTTGTGTATTACCGAGGTTCTGCACCCCCGAATCTCCTTCGTTGTAAAAATCAATGTTACGGTTAGCACTCACGGCAATATTTGGCCTTATAACAAGAAAACTTGCAGCTTGTATGGTAGCATCGGCCTCAATACCCATACGTAAACTCTTACCACTGTTAGCATATATAGGCGAACCCACATCGTTAATGGCTCCGGTAAGCACCAGCTGGTTTTTATAATACATATAATAACCGTTTACATTTACCGCTGTTTTGTTTTCTTTATAGCGCCATCCTAATTCAAAATCGTTAAGGCTTTCCGGTTTAACGCTTCCGCTTTCGTAATCGCTTCGGCGCGGTTCCTTGTTACCTCTTCCATAGCTAAAGTACAGGCTGTTGTTGTTATCAGCCGTGTAAGTAAAGCCTGCTTTAGGGTTTACAAAATTAAATGTGTCATCTGCCGGTATAGCATCCAGGTTGTTTTCGGTTACGTTATCGGCCTTGTAGTGCACACGGCGGTATTGCAGGTCTGCAAAAAGGCTAAGATTATCTCCAAGCGCGTAAGTGGCTTTGGCAAACACATTAAAGTCGGTTTTACTGGCACTGTTGTCATAATAACGGTCGCCGGGGCGCACAGCACCCGAATATTGTGCCCATATGGCCTCGCCATAGTGCACGCCTTCGTATTTATTAAGGCCTCCGCCAAATATGGCGTTAAGTTTTTCATCTTTATAGTTTAACGAAAAGGTAGTACCGTAAAAATTATTATCGAGCCACTTCTGGGTAATAACATCCGATGTACTTATTGTGGTGCCACCTATTGTTAGCGGTAGTATACCGTAAGCCGGCAGTTCAGCATCGTCACGGTAGTTTTCGTAATAACCACGCCCTTTGGTATAAAACACCGCGACATTACTGTTCCAGTTGCTGTCTAGTTTTTCATTCCAGTGCAGCTGGTACTGGTCTTGCCAGTAGTTATCGGTTTCGTTATTGTAAAACTTTACGTTACCGGCATCATCAGTATAATAACCCGAATAATTGTACCTGCGGTTAGCCGCCATGGTAGCAGCGTCTATACCGTTCCAGGCCTGGTAGGTTTTCTCGCTTCCGCCAAAAGCTAGTGCCTTAATAAGCGTAGTAGCCCCTACATACGTTCCCTGAAGGAAATACGACTTAAGGTTGCTGGAAGCGCGGTCTATATACCCATCACTCTGAATGTTAGACAACCTACCCGCAATTTCTACATGGTTATTTATAAGGCCGGTACTAAACTTTACCGTATGCTTACGCGAATTAAAGCTACCGTAAGAGTTACTGATTTCGCCTTCGGCATTTTTCTTATAGGCATCGGTAAGCACGTTTAGGCTTGCGCCAAAAGCACCCGCGCCGTTTGTACTTGTACCTACACCACGCTGCACCTGGATACTTTCGGCAGACGAAGCAAAGTCGCCCATATTTACCCAAAACGTACCGTGCGATTCGGCATCATTATACGGTATACCGTTAAGCGTTACATTTATACGGCTGGCATCGGCGCCACGAATGCGTATACCTGTATAACCTATACCATTACCGGCGTCTGTAGTTGTTACTACCGATGGCAGATAATTAAGCAACACAGGGATATCCTGCCCCAAGTTACGCGGAGCCAGTTCGGCTTTGGTTACGTTAGTAAAAGTTACAGGAGCAGTGCTGTTTACGCGTACGGCCTGTACCAACACCTCATCTAGTTTTGTAGCAGTAGTATCTTTTTGGTTTACAGGCTGCTGCGCAAATGCCGCAGCGGGTAACAGCAGCAAAATAAAGCGCTTAGAAGCTAAGCTACTAAAAAGCCCTGGAGCTTTAAAATAATTGTTTTTCATCCGTAAAATATTTACGAATAAAAGGGGTAATTATTCTTTTTGGTTTAACGTTTAAATTAATGTAATGAATTCTCGGCAAATGTGTCGGCGTGCACTCCGTTTATTTTGCCTGTTCCCTGTGCAGCATTACCCGAC
>JAAXJD010000151.1 GCA_012270005.1 Flavobacterium sp.
ACACTATACAGAATGCCTGTGAATATTATAACATCCATTTAACAATTAAATAATCCATTGAATATTTTTATAACCAAATGATTTTGAATTTAATCCCAAAAATGTTGTTGCAATACAACCTTTTTATTTAACCAGAGTTTGCAATTTTAAACAACATCTCATTTATTTAAATTTGTACATTTGAGACATGGAACACACAAAACGAAACCGGGGTAAAACAGCAGAGGACGATGCTCTTTTTAACAATGAAAAGCAAATAACCAAATTAAGAGAGGCACTGAAAGACTTAAATTATCTGCTTACAAGGGGGTATACCATTAAATCTTCTTTAGCTCTAGCCGCGGGAAGGTATAAACTAAGATCAAGGTAATTAACCGCACTACAGGGAATGGCCTGCGCAGAAGCCGAAGTGTTAAATCGAATTGAAAAGCAGGTAGCCCAAAATCATATTGCCGGTAAGGATATTTTTCTTGATGGTTTCAATATTATTATTGTGCTCGAAAGTTTTTTTTCGGGTGCCTATATATTTAAAGGACAAGACGGCTGCTACAGAGATATATCTTCGGTTCACGGTACGTACAAGCGTGTTTTACAAACAGAGCAGGTTTTAACCACTGTAGGCAAGCTGTTTTTAGAGGCGGGAGCGGGCAAAATAACATGGGTATTTGACAAACCCGTTTCTAACAGTGGTAAAATGAAAACAATGTGCTACGAGGTAGCGGCAGCACATAATTTTAACTGGGATGCAATCCTTGAAAATTCTCCGGATAAATACCTTGCCGAATGTAACGGTATTGTATGCTCTTCGGATGCATGGATTTTAAACGGATGTAAACAATGGTTTGACCTCACGGCCACCATTATAGAAAACTACACAAATCAACAGGTTAACGGCAATATTATACTACCCTAATCACACCCTTCTGTAATCGCCTTGCCATTGTTGGATAGCGCGCTTAATAGCATCTGCCGAAAGTTTCTCTGAAATAGCACGGTTTAAAAGCCCTTCAAATTCTGAGTCCGGAGCAAACCGCAACGCAAAAAGCTGTCCCTCGGTAAGTAGCGGTTCTATTTCCTCAAGGCGCTTACCGGTAAGCAAAAAGTAACGGTAACGAAGCTCATTAATTACTATACGGTTCTGCAATGTAAGCGCATAATGCTGCCTTAGCATAAAACCCAGACAGGTAACTGCAATGTATGCCACACCTAAAACTACCCAGACTTCTTTTAACTCTTAATCTTCAAAGGCCTTGTAACCGAAATACCCCATTAACAAAAGCATTACAGGATAAAAGACAAAATGGTGCGGCGGATAAAATCGTATGTGGTTATTGTAATTTTGTTTCTGAGACATTAGTTACTATGTTTTTATTTGGTGTTCAATAATTTTATTATAAAGTATTACAATTCCGGAAGTAGCTTTAATACGTCCCTTATATCTTTAAACGCCCTGAAATTAGGGTGACGCACTTCATGATCTACGCGCTCAAACGCCCAGGTAGTATGAAAAGGCACATGACAGGCATATCCCCCAATTTCCAAAACAGGCAATACATCGCTTTTTAGCGAATTACCTATCATCATAAAATGTTGTGGTTCTATTTCCAGGCGTTTAAGAAGCTTTTCATAATTAATAACCTCTTTATCGGCCATAACCTCTATGTGGTGGAAATATGGGCCCAGACCACTGTCGTGCAACTTACGCTGCTGATCTTTAAGGTCGCCTTTGGTGGCAACCACCAGTTTGTAACGCCCGCTTTGGTGTAGTGCCTGTAGCGTCTCCTCTACCCCATCTATGAGTTCTACCGGCTTTTGCAGCAGTTCTTTACCAAGATCTAAAATACGCTCTATGTGTTTTGTAGATAGTGTACCGTGCGATATTTTAATCGCCGTTTCTATCATACTAAGTATATATGCCTTTATACCATAACCATACAACGGAAGGTTTTTAATCTGGTTAAGATACACTTCCTGGCTTATGCTTTTGTGGCTTAGGTAGTCCTCCATAAGCACGCAAAACGCTTTTTCGGTTTCCTCAAAAAATGGTTCGTTTATAAATAAAGTATCGTCTGCGTCAAACGCTATAACTTTTAAATCCATACATTATTTGGTTAAGTAAACATAAAAATACACAATTAGCCGCCATTTATAGTATACAAGCGAAATTTCCTTACATTAGCTAAAAAACCAACCATGGGTATAGAGTCTATTTTTTCCTTTTTATTCATAGTCTTTGTCTTTGGTCCCTTTGCAATACTAATAGGGTGGATCATAAAAAAATCGACCCGCAAACTTAGCAACCCGGAACTGCAAAACGAACGACTAAAACTAGAGCATTATGTAAAAAGTGTTTTACCGTCATTAGCTCCTCTATCGTCTCCCAACCAAATTGTTAACGACATTAGGTGTAGCTATTCTAAAGGATTCTCCATCAGCTCCGAAGGGTTTATCTATTCTCAGTACGGGCACCCTGTTTTAGCGTTTAGTGCTGTACACAGAGGAATTTATACAAACGAACGTATAGTACTAAAGAGCAGTAACCTGTCATTTTACATAGAAGTATATAAGGTAGACAAAAAAATAGAGCTAAACGGCCGCACCTTTGGTTACATTGATGGCGCTAAAACAATATACGACGCCAACAGAAAACGTGTAGGCTACGTGCGTATCCTTAAAAAGAATTTTGAAATTGTAATGAACGGCAGGCCTGTAGCCTCTTTAAACTACAGTGAGGCAGGTATAACAAAAACACTAAACCTTTTTTCAGAATTATCGTCAAACCGAAAAGCGGCTTTTAACATTGTGGAGACACTGGAGGACAATCTTAGCGAAGAAGAAAAGCAGTGGATAATATGCCTTATCGCCTACGAAATGATTCATAACCAGTTACTCCCACCCGTTTCGCACACCTCGCGAAGTGGTGCTTGGCGTTAATTGATTATCTGGCTGGTATGGCCAGCAATAACCTTCCATCCGTCTGCAAATTGTTTCCAAATCCGTGTGTATCGATAAATACCCGCATAGGTATGCCCATCTACTGCGCCGCCTAAATCCTGAACCACACTCACCACTGCCACATCATCATACGTGTATATAAGCCTGGCACTGGTTTCTATACTATATATTTCCAGCTTCCCGCCCTCGTGAATGGCTATATCGTCGGCCTTGGTAACAAGATGCCCGTTTTGATTGGTAAATACAAGTGAATCTGCCAGTAACGTTTTGAGTTCGTCTACGTTGCTGCTTTTCATAGCAGCTATGAGCCTGTCTTCGTACTGCTCAATGATTTGTTTGGTTTCCATAGTGGTAATTTTGCTCCACTAATTTAAGAAATTTCTGCCTTAATGATTTAGCTTTAATAAAGGTTTAATATTTTACTACCCAAAGAAAAAACCGATAACTACAAAAAATAAGGTTACCATTAAAAATATACCTGAATCTTTAAACTTTTGGGGCACATTGGCTGCAAAGGCAGTGGGCGGTGTCGTTGGGATGGCATCTTCAATTGGGATAGCATTAACGTTAAGCCACTCTATTACAGCTTTGTCCTGCACGCTGGAAAATGAAAAAACGAATAAAGGAATGATGAATAATAGTTTCTTCATAGGTAATTTGGATTGGTTTTGAATAGAAAACGGCTGTATTGACGAAATATTTTTATGTACTTTTACATTTTACAAACATACTACCACAAATGCCCGAAACCATTATTATAATTGTCGTTTTTATCATTGCCCTGGCCATAGGAATTTTTATTGGAAAACAGCTCTCTGCGTCTAAAGCAGCAGCAGACCAAAAAGTTTTAGAAGAGCGCAACCTGAGCCAGTTACAACTTATAGACCAGCTAAAAACACAGTCGGCTAACGAAAAACAACTGGTTGAAAAACAACTCGTACAGGTTAATGCCGAACGCGATGCCATCCGCAGGGAAAAAGATTCCCTAGCCATACAGCTTACAAAGTCGGAAACCGACTATGATAACCTCGTAGAACGTATGCGCGAACAACGTCAGGAAACCGATGAGCTAAGGGAGAAATTTACAAAGGAATTTGAAAACCTGGCTAATAAGATTCTGGAAGAAAAATCGAATAAATTTACCGAGCAAAACCGCGAAAACCTTAAGAACATACTGTCTCCGCTTCAGGAAAAAATACATCTTTTTGAAAAGAAAGTAGAAGACACCCACAAAGAAAGTATAGACTACCATGCTGCGCTGCGCCAGCAGATTCTTGGGCTACGCGAAATGAACGAAGCCATGAGCCGCGAAACGCTTAACCTTACCCGTGCCCTTAAAGGCGACGCTAAAATGCAGGGTAACTGGGGAGAGCTTATCCTGGAACGGGTACTGGAGAAATCAGGCCTTGAAAAAGACCGGGAATATTTTGTACAGCAAAGCCACCAGCTTGAAGACGGCAGCCGCTTAATACCCGATTTGGTTATAAGCCTGCCCGATGGTAAAAAGATTGTGGTAGACAGCAATGTATGGTTAGTGTCGTATGAGCGCTATGTAAACGAAGAAGATGATCCGCTAAGGCTTGTACATTTAAAAGAGCACGTAAACTCAATACGCCGTCACGTAGACCAGCTAAGCGCCAAGAGCTACCACGACCTATACCAAATGGAAAGTCCTGATTTTGTATTGCTCTTCATTCCTATAGAGCCGGCGTTTGCCATAGCCTTAAACGAAGATGCTACCTTATACAACAAAGCTTTTGAGCGTAACATTGTTATTGTTACCCCAAGTACCCTCTTGGCCACCCTACGCACTATAGACAGCATGTGGACAAACCAAAAGCAACAGGAAAACGCTTATGAAATTGCCCGCCAGGCAGGTGCGCTTTATGACAAATTTGAAGGCTTTATAAATGACCTTACAAAAGTGGGTAATAAAATGCGCGACGCACAGGCGGAATATCAAAATGCAATGGGCAAATTGTTTGAAGGCCGGGGGAACATGATTGTTACCATAGAAAAACTAAAAAAGATGGGAGCTAAAGCTAAAAAGTCGCTTCCTGAAAACATCCTAACCCGCGCCATGAACCGGGCAGACGAAGATCTTTTAGACAATAATGACACACCCACTACTCTAAACTAAATTACAACCCTAACAATATACTATGGAGCCACAGTACCGTAAAGCCAGCGAATCAAGAATAACGATATCAGAACTTATGCTGCCGTCGCACCAAAACTTCAGCGGCAAAATTCATGGTGGCTACATTCTTATGCTTATGGACCAGATAGCCTTTGCCTCGGCGTCACGTTATAGTGGTAGCTATTGTGTTACGGCTAGTGTAGATACGGTAGACTTTCTTAACCCAATAGAAGTGGGCGAGTTGGTTACCATGAAGGCTTCCGTTAACTATGTAGGAAACAGCTCTATGGTGGTAGGCATACGTGTTACATCTGAAAACATACAAACCGGCGTGGTAAAGCACTGTAATTCGTCTTACTTTACTATGGTTGCTAAAGATGCATCAGGAAAAACGGTTCAGGTACCCGCAATAGAGCTAAACAACTTAACCGAAGTAAGACGTTTTTGTAACGCATTAAAGCGTATAAGCCTGAAAAAAGAACGCACGCTGCATGAGGAAACCTTTGACCATACTTCTGAAACCGCGCTGCAAAACCTAAAAGACTATCGCGTATGCCTACAGTTAGATAAGCAAAAATAATCTTTGTTAACATCATAAAGTTTAGCTACTTACTATTTGTTCAGTAGGTATTGAAATAAAAAATGGATACCGCAAGGGTATCCATTTTTTATCTTGTTAAGTACAGTACTACTCAGCAGAAACATCTACTGTAGTGGCTTCAGCTATCTTTTTGTAGGTGCCGTTTTCCAGCTTTTCACGTATTGCTTCGTATGCAGATAGTGTTTCGTCTATATCTTGCTTTGTGTGCGATGCCGTAGGTATCATCCTAAGCAGTATAATACCTTTAGGAATTACCGGATACACGACAATACTAAGGAATATGCTGTAATTTTCCCTAAGGTCATTAACCATAACCATAGCTTCAGGTATACTACCTTCCAGATATACCGGCGTTACACATGTATTGGTGTCTCCAATATTGAAACCGCGCTCTTTAAGTCCGTTTTGAAGATAATCTACATTTTCCCAAAGCTTATCTTTAAGTTCAGGCATGCTACGTAGCATCTCAAGGCGCTTTAGCGCACCTTTTACAAAAATCATTGGCAGTGCCTTAGCAAACATCTGCGAGCGCAGGTTATATTTAAGGAAATCTATAACATCTTTATCTGCAGCAATAAACGCACCTATGCCCGCCATTGACTTTGCAAATGTAGAAAAGTACACATCTATACCGTCCTGGCATTCCTGCTCTTCCCCTGCTCCGGCACCGGTTTTACCCAGCGTGCCGAAACCGTGAGCATCGTCTACTAACAGTCTGAAATTATATTTTTCCTTAAGAGCAACTATTTCTTTCAGTTTACCCTGCTGGCCGCGCATACCAAAAACACCTTCGGTAATCAGCAATATACCTCCACCGGTGGTTTCGGCCATATTCCTGGCGCGCTCAAGGTTTTTCTCAATACTTTCAATATCATTATGCTTGTAAGTAAAACGCTTACCCATGTGCAGGCGTACACCGTCTATAATACAAGCGTGGCTGTCTACATCGTATACAATAACGTCATTTTTACTAACCAGCGCATCTATGGTACTTACCATACCCTGGTAACCAAAGTTTAAAAGGTATGCCGACTCCTTGCCTACAAATGCCGCAAGCTCCTGCTCCAGTTGTTCGTGCAGGCTGGTGTGTCCGCTCATCATACGGGCTCCCATAGGGTAAGCAGCACCGTACTCGGCAGCAGCTTCTGCGTCAGCTTTAAGTACCTCCGGGTGGGTAGCCAAACCAAGATAATCGTTAATACTCCAGTTTATTACCTTTTTACCGTGAAACATCATGCGGTTACCCAGCGGCCCTTCAAGCTTAGGGAACACGTAGTAACCTTCTGCCTGTGAAGCCCATTTGCCAAGAGGGCCTTTATTTTTTTGTATCCTTTCAAACAAATCTTTTACCATAATGAAAAATTTACATTGGTGTTTAAAAAACGCACCAAAAGTAACCATAATATTAGTTTTGTCATAATAATTTTTAATGCAGAAAAAACTAATTATTAACCGTTTTAGCAAAAAATAAAAAATAAATATATATTTGGCAATCCATTAAGAAAACCGACCTCCTTATGTGGAAAACCGCCTTTAAATATGTTTGGGTTATTTACTCTGTTATTGCCCTACTTGCGGTACTTTACACAGCCTTACTCCCCGAAGATGTAGTAACAGCCAGTGTCCCCCATTGTTATTCGGTAAAAAATTTTGGAAAACCGTGCTTTATGTGCGGCAGCACGCGCAGCTTTATGGCCATGGGCGATTTAAAAATACACAGGGCCTGGGCGTTTAACAAAATAGCCTTTATGCTTTGGATTATCATTGTGGCCAATAGCCTTTTAATCTTAAAAAGTTTAATAACCAAACTGAAACGAATATGAAATTAGCAAGTTTAATAATAGGTATAACAGCACTGGTGGGTATGCTGATAGGCTTTGTGCCATGCCTTGGCTGGTTTAACTGGTTTAACATACCACTGGCACTATTAGGGTTAATCCTTGGTCTTGTAGATTACAACAACTCAGAACTGCCACAAACAACTTACGACCCGTTAAAAGGCTACCAGAAACCCTTCCCTACCGGAGCCTTACTGTGCGGTATAGCGCTGGCATTGTCATCTTTAAGACTTGTTATAGGAGGAGGCATTATATAACATTTAAAAAAATGTTAATAAACAAAACTATATAACCAACCAACATTAGTATAAATTATTATTTTTACATTTTTTACAACCAATTTAAATATAATTCACAATTATGGATTCTCAAAAAGTAGACATGTACATGATGGCTAATGCCAAATTTTTTCAGCCATCTCCAAATCAATTTTATCCGCGAAAGACTTCTTGCTGCGGATGATTCTAAATGGGCAATGATAAACAGCGCCGATCTTAAAGAGCCTTCTACCATGCTAATCATATCTATCCTAGCAGGAGGACTTGGAATAGACCGTTTTATGATAGGCGATACCGGCCTTGGGGTAGGTAAACTGCTTACAGCTGGTGGTTGTGGTATCTGGGCTATTGTAGACTGGTTCCTTATACAGGATGCTACACGCCAGAAAAATCTTGAAAAAATACAGCTGTATTTATAACAAATGGCTAAACGGCTATACCTGTATGTAACAACATTACTCATTGCTTCTTATGTTTATGTAGGATGGACTCTATATCATAAAGACAATCCCAGCACAGGAACAGTTTGTGTGTTTAAAAACATTACAGGTATAGCCTGTCCATCCTGCGGGAGCACACGTGCTGTTATACTCCTTACTGAAGGAAAAATTACACAGGCGGCACTTACAAATCCGTTAGGCTATCTTATAGCATTTTTTATGCTTACACTTCCCTTTTGGCTGTTGTATGATGCAATGACACAAAAAACTACGTTTTACAACCGGTACAGAGCTGCAGAAAAAGTAATTTCATCTAAATGGATTATCGCCATACTTATACTTCTTGTTTTATCTAACTGGGTGTGGAATATCTTTAAAGACCTTTAAAATGCAAGTAAAAACTATAGAAGTACAGCCATACGAACACGAGCCGGCAAGTAATGCCTATTTAATGTCTATCATAGGTATTATTAGCGGCGTACCTCTACCCATAGTAAATACCATAGCTTCTTTGCTATACTTTTTAGCACAAAGAAAAAATACTTACTACGTACGCTGGCATTCTTTACAGGCCCTTTTAGCACAGGTTATGCTTATGCCGTTTAACAGTATAGCCCTTGCCTGGACGCTACGCATAATATTTTCTAAGGTACAAAGCGGGCCTGATTTTATAGACCAGCCAGAGTACTATACCGAACTAAAATCACAACTTACGTTTCTTAACGAGGCAACCGTAGGCTACTGGGCTTATATTTGTTTTATTGTTTTCATTAACCTTTTCGAATTTATAGCCATTATAGTTACCGCTACCGAAGTTAGAAAAGGTAAAAATATCCGTTTCTTTGGAATTGCAAGCCTTACTGATTTACTTTGCAGTAAGGAAAACAAAATCCAGCAATTTAAATGAAACTAGTATTTGCCTCTAACAACAAAAATAAAATTCAGGAAATCCGCCATCAGTTACCTTCAGACATTGAGCTACTGAGTCTTGAAGATATTGGCTGTACCGAAGACATCGCCGAAACCGCAGACACCATAGAAGGTAATGCTATATTGAAAGCGAATTACGTAACCGAAAAATACGGTTACAATTGTTTTGCAGATGATACCGGGCTTGAGGTAGACGCCCTTAACGGTGCGCCGGGCGTATACAGCGCGCGCTATGCCGGCGAAGCTAAAAATGCCAATGCCAACATGGATAAGCTGCTTACTGAACTTAACGGTAATGAAAACCGTAAAGCCAACTTTAAAACCGTAATCGCCCTTAATCTTAACGGGCAGCAGCACTTGTTTACCGGGATTGTAAACGGCGCTATAACTACAGAAAAAGCGGGAGACAAAGGTTTTGGCTACGACCCCCTGTTTAAGCCTGAGGGTTTGGAGGTTACATTTGCGCAAATTTCGCTTGACCAAAAAGCACAACTAAGCCACCGCGGCCGGGCTGTAAAACAACTTATAGACTTCCTGAAAAAATAACCCGCTGATATACAAATATTAGCATAAAAATAAATCTACAAAAGCCATTAGTAATTATGGTTAATAAACCGTACCTTTGCGGCTTATTAAATTTATATGAACAAATTCGAACTATTGGGGCTAAGCGAGCCACTTGTAAAGGCGATTAACGACCTGGGTTTTGAAAACCCGTCTGAAGTACAGGAAAAAGCCATACCCCTACTATTGGAAAAAGATACCGACATTGTAGCACTTGCACAAACCGGTACCGGCAAAACTGCAGCCTTTGGATTTCCGCTTATCCAGAAAATAGATCCTGAAAACCGCAGTACACAGGCGCTTATACTATCGCCAACGCGCGAACTGTGCCTACAGATTACAAATGAGATTAAGCTGTATTCTAAATACGTTAAAGGGCTGCACACTGTAGCAGTATACGGTGGAGCCAGCATTAACGACCAGGCACGCGATATTAAAAGAGGCGCGCAGATAATTGTAGCTACTCCGGGGCGTATGCAGGATATGATTAACCGCGGTATGGTAAACATCCGTGAGATTAATTTCTGTGTTCTGGACGAAGCAGATGAAATGCTTAACATGGGTTTTTACGACGATATCGTATCTATCCTTTCTACAACACCAGACGAAAAAAGCACATGGCTTTTTAGTGCTACCATGCCTCAGGAAGTGGCGCGTATAGCACGCGAGTTTATGCGTAAACCGCTTGAAATTACCGTAGGCCACAAAAACCAGGGATCTAGCACTGTAGCGCACGAGTTTTACCTGGTAAACGCACGCGACCGCTACGAGGCACTTAAACGTATTGCCGATGCTAACCCAGACATTTTCTCGGTAGTATTTTGCCGTACCAAAAGGGATACCCAGGCAGTAGCAGAAAAACTGATTGAAGACGGATACAACGCAGCAGCGCTACACGGCGACCTTAGCCAGGCGCAGCGTGATGCTGTAATGAAATCATTCCGTGGCAGGCAGATACAAATGCTTGTAGCTACAGACGTAGCTGCACGTGGTATAGACGTAGATAACATAACACACGTTGTAAACTACCAGCTACCCGATGATATAGAAACCTACAACCACCGTAGTGGCCGTACAGGCCGTGCAGGCAGGTCTGGTACATCTATTGTAATCATTACAAAAACAGAGCTTCGTAAAATCAACGCTATTGAGAAGGTAATCAAACAGAAGTTTGAAGAAAAAGCAATCCCTTCCGGTATAGAAATATGCGAAATACAGCTGCTTCACCTGGCTAATAAAATACATGACGTAGATGTTGACCATGAAATAGACGCATACCTTCCGGCGATTTATGAGGTTATGAAAGACCTTAGCAAAGAAGAGCTTATTAAGAAAATGGTTTCTGTTGAGTTTAACCGTTTCCTTAACTACTATAAGAAAAACAAAGACATTTCTGCTACAAAATCAAGAGACCGCAAAGAAGGCGATTTTACACCAGGCGGAGACGGAGCAGTACGTTTCTTTGTAAACATAGGCTCTCGTGATGATTTTGACTGGATGAGCCTTAAAGATTTCCTTCGCGATACCCTCGGACTAGGCCGTGATGACATCTTTAAAGTGGATGTTAAAGAAGGATTCTCTTTCTTTAATGCCGATGCTTCTCATGCAGAAACAATACTTGAAACCCTGAACAGCATGCACCTAGAGGGCCGCAGGCTGAACGTGGAAATATCTAAAAACGACGGAGGCCGTAACAACAGCCGTCGCGACCATAACGGCCGCAGTGGTGGTTTTGGTGGTGGAAGCCCAAGAGGTGAGCGTCGTAGCGATGGTTTCAGGAGCGGGTCTGGGCCAAGGAAGGACAGCAGCAGTGCCCGTCCGCCACGCCGTGGAGATTCATTCCGTGATAAAAAACCACGCCGCAGCTAAAAATATTTCTTACTAATTGTATACTAACTACAAAATGTCGCGTTTGTTTATTACTTTTACAAATCATAATAAGCCAATGCGATATTTTGTAGTTTTTTTTATCACCCTGCTATCTACAATTAGCACCTATTCCCAAACCACTGTTTCGGGTACCGTAGTTTCAGATATTACCATGCTCCCGGTTACTGATGCTAACATTATTAATATTAATAAAGTTAAAGGAACTACTACCGATGGTAAGGGTAACTTTACCATAGAAGCCTCACCTAATGATACGTTGCACATTTCGTTTATCGGTTATCAGCCTGTAAAAGTGCGCGTAACTAATGACTGGATAAAAAATGCCAACAAAACACGCATCAATCTTGTAGAAAAGGCAAAAGTGCTGGAAGAGGTAGTTATAAACAAATACAACCTTACCGGTTACCTGCAGATAGATTCTAAGCTTGCCCCGGTACAGCAAAGGCCTTTTAGATACAACATTTCAGGGCTTGGCTATGGTTATGAGGGCGGCGATAATGCTCCCGGCGCTTTCCAAAGGATTGTAGGTTCTGTATTTAACCCAACGGATTTACTACACAATGTTTTTGGCAAAAAGCCGAACGAAATGCGAAGGCTGCGCGAGATGAAAAAAGACGATGCGGTAAGAAATGCCCTTGCCTCTAAATTTGACCGCGAAACACTGGCTGCATTATTAGGCGTAACTAAAGAAGACATTGCAGAAATATTGGAACGCTGTAACTATAGTGAAGAATTTATAAAATCTGCTAACGACCTGCAAATTATGGATGCCATTAGCGGATGCTATGAAGAATACAAAGCAGTAAACCGTAATTAAACGGTTTGCCGGTCTAAGTATCTTTGGGTTATAAAGTCAATATCTTTAATAGATTTTTGGGTCCAGTCGATACGCTTTTCAAGGAGTTCCTCTTCTGTAAGTTGCCATTTTATATTTGATTTACGAAGGCGCTGGCTTATATTTTGTATTATAATAGCAGCCGAAGAAGATATATTAAGGCTTTCGGTAAAACCCAGCATAGGTATTTTTATAAAGCCATCGGCCTGATCCAGCACTTCCTGGGTAAGCCCTTTCTTTTCTGTACCAAAAAAAATAGCAGCCCTTTCGGTAATATCAAAATCATCAAGGTCTGCCGCCTCAGCATGGGGCGATGTGGCAATGATTTTATAGCCGCGGCTTTTTAACTGACTTATACACTCGGTTGTGGTGTTGTAGCGGTCTACATCTACCCACTTCTGTGCCCCTAAAGCAATTTCCTTATCTATTTTTTTACCGTACTTTTCTTCTACAACGTGTAGTTCCTGTACCCCAAAAACTTCGCAGGTACGCAGCACCGCACTGGTATTATGCAGCTGGTATACATCTTCTATAGCCACCACAAAATGCCTGATCCGCTGTGCAAGGATTTTAAGGAATGCATCGCGCCTGTTTTCGGTAATAAATCCTTCAAGGTAGTTAAGATAATCAGTATCGTGTGTATTTTTCATCCGGGTATTGTTGTTACAAAATTCTTTCCTAACTTAGGCTCATACAAACCTTCAATACATGACACAGGAAGAATTACTGGAGCAAATTTACAAAAAAGACAGCAAAGCCTTTACCGCACTGTACGATATGTATTCTAAAAGCCTTTATGGTATAATTTTCAACATATTAAAAGACAAAGAGGAAAGCGAAGACTTACTGCAGGAAGTATTTGTAAAAATATGGAAAAACATAGATTCTTATAACGACGGTAAAGGGCGCTTTTTTACCTGGATATTAAACATAGCCCGAAACGCGTCTATAGATAAACTGCGCTCTAAAAGCCACAACAACAGCAAAAAAAACCTCTCTTCAGATAATTTCGTACATATACTAGACTATAACACCAGCGTTACAAACCGCATAGATGCTATAGGTATAAAAGAATTTATTAACAAGCTAAAACCAAAATGTATTAAACTTATAGACCTGCTCTTTTTTAAAGGCTATACACAACAGGAAGCCAGCGAAGAGCTTGAAATACCACTGGGAACAGTAAAAACACAGAACAGGAATTGTATTAATGAATTGAGGAGTATTTTAAACGCATAATGGACACCGCAGCATACATATCATCAGGAATATTAGAGCTTTACGTTTTTGGCCTTTTAAATGAAGACGAAAACCGCGAGGTAAACCGTCTTGCCGCGCTCTACAAAGACATTGCCGCCGAAATTGCCGATATAGAAAAAGCCGTGATTAACTTATCATACGCTGTTTCGCCAAAATTATCATCGGCTAATTATGAGCGAATACGCGAAAAACTATTAGACAAATATCAGGAAAAAGTAATTCCTATACAGCCTAAACGCACACTGGCACCATACATTGGCTGGGCAGCTGCCGTTATCTTTATGATTGGCTTTGGATACCAGTACATGATGTACAATGAAGCCACCAAAACTATGGAAGCAGCCACAAAGCAGAGCTCTAAATTTGAGCAGCTCTTAGCTATGTCGCAAAAAAACAATAGCGCAAAAGACCAGGCGCTGGCTGTACTTAGAGATACAGAGAGTACTGTTATAAAACTGGAAGGCCAGCAAGTAGCGCCAACAGCTTCGGCTAAAGTTTTCCTAAACAAGGATAACGGCGAGATTTACGTAGACGTTTCCGGCCTGCCCGATGCCCCCGAAGGTAAAGTATACCAAGTGTGGGCGCTTAAGCTGGATCCGCTTACGCCTACCAGTATTGGTGTGATAAATAACAAGAACGAAAACGGCAGCGTATTTAAAATGGACAGCTATGCCGGCCCTCAAGCCTTTGGTATAACACTAGAGCCTGCCGGAGGTAGCAAATCACCAACCCTGGAACAACTGTACACTTTGGGTAAAGTTTAAAAATTATGTACTGAAAGTAGAATTTCTACAAATCATAAAGGGAAGCTTTTCGGCTTCCCTTATTTTTTTAATTACATTTGAAGCATGAGAAAGAAACTTGTAATACTGTCCGGAGCCGGAGTAAGCGCCGAAAGTGGTGTAGCCACTTTTAGGGATGCCGACGGCTTATGGGAAGGGCACGATGTAATGGAAGTTGCCACGCCCGAAGGTTTCCGCAAGAACCCCGCTTTGGTATTGGAATTTTACAACCAACGGCGCAGGCAGCTTTTTGAGGTTCATCCAAACGAAGCCCACCAAATTATAGCGGAGCTAGAAAAGGATTTTGATGTAACAGTAGTTACCCAAAACGTAGACGACCTGCACGAAAGAGCCGGCAGTTCAAACATCATTCACCTGCACGGGGAGTTGCTTAAGGCACGGTGTACCATAAACGAACAGGCTATAATCGACTGGAAAGAGGAGATTACACTTGGGCAACTGCACCCACAAACGGGTAAACAACTACGTCCGCATATCGTTTGGTTTGGCGAGGCTGTACCCGCCATTATAGAAGCCGCTGAAGCCGTAGACCAAGCCGATATTATTGTGGTAATAGGAACCAGTATGCAGGTGTACCCCGCAGCCGGACTTGTGGACTACGCTAAACCCGATGCTAAAATTTATTACATAGATCCCCGCCCCGCTACCATACCAAATATGCAGCATAGAGTAGAGGTGCTTGCTATGGGTGGAAGCGAAGGAATGAGAACATTGAGGGATAAACTTTTACAGTAAAACACATTTACAATGTTGAAAAAAATTATAGGCTATTTATTGTTAGTACTTGCCGCAGTGATTGTTATTGGCAACATTTTTACAGTGCCTAGCATATTCGAGCCAAACGGAAGAAAGGGCACTGAGGCCATAGCGTATAATTTTGGCCAGATAACTGCATTGTTATTAATGCTATTGGCTGCATACTTTTTGTTTAAACTTGGGAGGAACTGGACAAGGGTACAAAAAAACGAAGTTAATAATATTGACTAACTTTGTTTATTGGATCACAGAAAGAATCATTATGGCGAGGTAATAAAATTACTTAAATATACTTCCTTGCATTAGCCCAGAAAAAAGTGCTATCAACAAATAGAAATACTCTTGTTGATTGTAACCCATAATTTCGTTTATACCCGTAAAAACCTTATATTTGCGCGCATAAATAATACAACACACTATTTATGCAACTATCTGAACTTAACGCCATATCGCCTATAGATGGCAGATACAGGAGCAAAACCCAATCGTTATCCCCTTATTTTTCGGAGCAGGCACTTATAAAGTACCGCGTGCTGGTAGAAATAGAATATTTTATAGCACTATGCGAACTGCCTTTACCACAACTTACCGGGGTTAACAAAAACCTGTATAGCGCATTACGCGAAATCTATACCAACTTTACGGCAGAAGACGCGTTTCAGATAAAAGAAATAGAAAAAACTACCAACCACGACGTTAAAGCCGTAGAATACTTTATAAAAGCTGCTTTCGACAAGCTTGGCCTTGAGGCTTACAAAGAGTTTATCCACTTTGGGCTTACCAGCCAGGATATAAACAATACCGCTATTCCTCTTTCTACTAAAGAGGCTTTTCAGGACGTTTATATGCCGCTTTTCATTAACGTAATCAACAAATTTAAAGAACTTAGCGTAGAGTGGGCAGATGTGCCTATGCTGGCACGTACACACGGTCAGCCTGCATCCCCTACCCGCCTTGGCAAAGAAATACTGGTGTTTGTAGAACGCCTTGAAGAGCAGCTTCGATTGCTTAACAATATTCCGTTTGCGGCTAAGTTTGGTGGAGCTACCGGTAACTTTAACGCGCATTTTGTAGCCTACCCTAAAAACGACTGGCGTAAATTCGGGTCAGATTTTGTAGAAGGAACTTTGGGATTAAAACACTCTTTCCCTACCACGCAAATAGAGCACTACGACCATTTTGCAGCCTTTTTTGATGCCCTTAAACGCATTAACACTATACTTATAGACCTGGACCGCGATATATGGACGTACGTATCTATGGACTATTTCAAGCAAAAAATCAAAGCTGGCGAGGTGGGCTCGTCTGCCATGCCGCATAAAGTAAATCCTATCGACTTTGAAAACTCAGAAGGTAACTTGGGTATAGCAAACGCTTTGTTTGAACACCTTTCTGCAAAACTTCCAATATCTCGCCTGCAGCGTGACCTTACTGACAGTACAGTACTAAGAAACATAGGTGTTCCTATGGGTCATACACTAATTGCTTTTGAAGCTACATTAAAGGGACTTAATAAACTCCTACTCAACGCTGATAAATTTGCCGAAGACCTTGAAAAGAACTGGGCGGTAGTGGCTGAGGCCATACAAACCATATTACGCCGTGAAGCCTACCCTAATCCGTACGAAGCACTTAAGGAACTTACACGTACTAACACGGTAATAAATCGCGAAGCAATTCATAACTTTATAGATACCCTTAGCGTAAGTGAGGAAGTGAAACAAGAGCTACTTCGCATAACGCCATCGAACTATTTAGGTATACAGCCTTAATCAACGAGCAGAAAACTGTTAAATCCTGTTTAAATTTTATCGTATGCAGAAAAACCGCTGCAAAACTTTTGGCACAATTTAGTATATTGTAGGCACGCCATAAAGCTGATAAAATTTAAACAGGTTTTTTTATGCCAAATAAAATACTTATTCTCTTTGCACATCCATTGTTTGAAAAATCAAACGCAAATGATGTGCTTGTAAAAAGCATTCCAAATTCGGCTAACATTACCTTTCATGATCTTTACGAAAATTACCCAAATTTTGACATAGACATCCGCAGGGAACAGGAGTTGCTGTCCCGCCATGACATTATTATTTGGCACCACCCCATGTACTGGTACAGCTGTCCCCCATTATTAAAACAATGGATAGACCTCGTACTTGAACACGGATGGGCATACGGAAGTAAGGGAAAAGAACTTATTGGCAAACGACTGTTTCAGGTAATAACTACCGGTGGCAAAAAGGAAAACTATACGCCACAAGGCAAAGATCACTTTACTATAGGCCAACTCCTCGAACCATTTTGCCAAACCGCCACGGTATGTAACATGCACTATTTACCACCGTTTGTGGTACATGGTACACATTTTATTAGCCCTGAGGATATGGAAGAGTGTGGAGAACATTACAGCACCCTGTTGCAACTTTTAGAACGGAACGAATATGACTTAACAGAATTTAGCGGCCATCGTTACCTTAATGACTGGCTTATAACAAAACTACTATAAGCTATGACAGACGGATTCTTTTTTCAGGCAATTATATATCTGCTCGCGGCAGTGATTTGTGTACCTGTTGCAAAAAAATTAGGGCTTAGTTCTATACTGGGCTACCTATTTGCTGGTATAATTATCGGACCCTATGTTTTAGGTTTAATAGGCCAAGAAGGGCAGGACATAATGCACTTTGCAGAATTTGGAGTAGTCATGATGCTATTTCTAATAGGGCTAGAACTAGAGCCCTATAAATTTTGGCGTATGCGAAAGTTTATACTAGGTATGGGTAGTTTACAATTAGCTTTGACAGCTGGCGTACTGTTTACTGTATGTTCTGTAGTAATGCCCTGGCCGTGGGAAACAACTTTTATAATAGCAGTGGCACTTACCCTGTCATCTACAGCTATTGTAATGCAAACACTAAAAGAGAAAGGCCTCGCAAAAACCTCTATGGGAAGGTCGTCATTTGCCATTCTTCTATTTCAGGATATAGCCGTAATACCAATCTTAGCCATAATACCGCTACTGGCAGATGGGCATGTATCTGGTAATAATATACATCAGTCACTTATCAGCAGCTTTCCTAACTGGTTACAAACTATTATCGTATTCGGAACAATAGGCTTTGTATACATAAGTGGAAGATATATAATCATACCGCTACTGCACATTGTAGCTAAAACACGCTTACAGGAAATGTTTACCGCATCTGCATTGTTACTTGTAATGGGCGTATCATTTATTATGCAATTGGTAGGCCTATCGCCAGCACTAGGTGCTTTTATTGCGGGAATGGTACTGGCTAATAGTGAATTTAGGCATGAGCTTGAGGGAGACATAGCGCCTTTTAAAGGCCTGCTTTTAGGGCTATTTTTCATTGGAGTTGGTGCATCTATTAATTTTAACATCATGATGGCCGACCCTGTATTCATTATCATTTTTACAACAATATTCAACTCCATAAAGTTCCTGATACTTCTTGTAGTAGGCAAAATATACAAGAAGAGTTCAGACCAAAACCTCCTGTTTGGTTTTGCACTTAGCCAAGCTGGAGAGTTCGGATTTGTGATATTTGGATTCGCCCTACAGTTAAACCTGATGCCTGTAGATTTATCGAATCAAATGATGGCGGTAATTGCCATAAGCATGGTAGGCACCCCTTTCTTATTACTTATTAACGAAAAATGGATAGATCCGTATTTCGGCGTTAAAGAGCACAATAAGAATAAGTACGACCATATTGAGGAAAATAATGAAGTCGTAATTGCTGGGTTTGGTAATTTCGGAAGCACCATTGGGCGGCTTCTTAAAGCCAACGGAATACCGGCGACTATTCTCGATATGGACTCAGACCGTGTGGACTCCTTAAGAAAAATGGGGTTTAAAGTATACTATGGAGACGCTTCACGACTTGAGTTACTACAGGCAGCGGGTTGTGAAAACGCGAAACTATTCATCTCCGCCATTGATAATCCGCAAGTCAATTTATACGTCTCAGAATTGGTAAAAAAACACTTCCCACATCTAAAAATACTGGCACGAGCCCGAAACCGAAACGATGCATTTGACCTTATAAATATGGGAATAAATGATTTCTATCGTGAAAACTTATATAGTGCTGTTAACTTAGGGATAGATGCGCTCGTGGAAATGGGACACAGGCGATATACCGCTACAAGACAAGGACAACGTTTTATAAAATATGACGAAGCTGCCACACGCAGACTGGCTACCGACCGCCATGATAAACAAATGCTGATAGCAGGCACACTTAAGGAAATCGAAATTCAGGAAAAATTACTACGGCAGGATTTATACGCACAACTAGGAGGATTAGACCATAGTTGGGAGAGTGCCGAAAGAAGAAAAGAAGAGAATGAAAACTAATAATTAAGTACGCTCTGAAGAATGGCTAATACTGTTTAGTCTAGAAAAAAACAAAGTATACTTTATAACAAAAAAATGTAAAACTTATAACTGCTTACGATCAACTGGAATTGATTAGTTAGACTTACTATTTTAAAGAAATTTAAAGTAGGAATATAATGCCTATAAAGAATCCAGATTAACGCCCCCTCACATTTTTCACGCAAGGATTCCCGGGCAAAGCTACCATCATTTGAGTTGGTTTGACGCTTGTTATGCCGTAAAACAGCGTTTTCAGATGTATTTGGCGGAGTTTAAAAACGAAAAAAGCCCTATATCAGTAGATATAGGGCTTTTAAAAGAAAGGCGATG
>JAAXJD010000058.1:0-5822 GCA_012270005.1 Flavobacterium sp.
CACATATATTCATGAAGAAGATAAGCACACTTTTACCCCTGCTGCTACTTAGCGTAACCGCGGTAGTTGCACAAAACAAAACACAAAAGCTGGAATCACCCGGCAAAAAAAACAATATTACCTTTAGCCTTACAAACGGTATCCCCACCTATGCTGTAACACATGGTAAAGACGAAATCATTACGCCTTCGGCTATGGGCTTTAAGCTGAAAAACGAAGACCTGAGCAAAGACTTTACCGTAACCAACATTAAAACCACTACCCATGATGATACCTGGGCACAGGTATGGGGCGAGAAAAAGAACATACGCAATCACTATAACCAGATGGTGGTACAGCTACAGACCAAAGATGCCCGCAAGCGTAAGCTAAATATAGAGTTTCGCGCGTTTGATGATGGTGTGGCTTTCCGCTACGTGTTTCCTGAGCAAGGCATTAAAGACAGTATTTTTGTAATGGACGAGGTTACGGCCTTTAACCTTAAAGAAGACGGTAAGGCATGGTCTATACCGGCTTATCAGGAAAACCGCTACGAGTACCTGTTTACCCCGGGTGCTGTAAGCAAACTCGGCAAAGTACACACACCGCTTACCATAGAAAACAAGAAAAACGTAATCAGTTTCCATGAGGCAAATCTTGTAGATTGGCCTAGTATGGTAATGGAACATACTACGGGGAGCAACTTAAAATCAGACCTGGTGCCTTGGGCCGATGGTGTAAAGGCACGCTACGTAAAAACCTTTACCTCATCGTGGAGAACGCTGCAAATAGGCGAAAAACCTGGCGACCTTATAGAGTCGTACCTTATACTAAACCTTAACGAGCCTAACAAACTGAAAGACCTTTCGTACGTGCATCCGTTTAAATACCTGGGTATCTGGTGGGCCATGCACATAGGTAAATATAGCTTTTGGGAAGGCGAAAAACAGGGTGCTACCACGAAGCACGCTGAAGAATATATAGACTTTACATCTAAAGAAGGTTTCCATTACCTGCTTATAGAGGGCTGGAACAAAGGCTGGACGCCGGCTTGGTACGAAAACCGTATGCATATGTTTAGCTTTACGCAAAATGCAGACAACTTTGATTTGGCTAAAGTGGTAGACTATGGCCGTAAAAAAGGTGTAGAAATCATTGGCTACCATGAAACAGGTTCAAACCTTGTTAATTACCTTAAAGAAATAGACGCCGGTTTTGCATTGTACAAAAAACTGGGCATCCATAACGTAAAAATAGGCCAGGTAGGTTCTAGGCTAAACATGAAAGAGTGGCACCACGGTCAGTTTGGGGTACGCTACTACCGTTATGTACTTGAAAAAGCTGCACAATACGGGCTGGCAGTAAACTTCCACGAACCTATTAAAGATACGGGAGAACGCCGTACCTACCCTAACATGATGGCACGCGAAGGTGCCCGTGGTATGGAATACAACGCCTGGAGCGAAGGCAACCCGCCGTCGCACGAAGCTACCATTCCGTTTACGCGTATGCTTGCAGGCCCCATGGACTTTACTCCCGGTGTTATAGATGTAGAAGTAAAACAAGGTTACCCCGGCAAACGTGTACACACTACAGCCGCAAAACAACTTGCTCTTTATGTGGTACTGTACTCGCCAATACAAATGCTTGCCGACCTACCCGAGAACTATGCAGGCCAACCTGAATTTCAGTTCCTTAAAGATGTACCTACAGACTGGGAAGATACTAAAGTGCTAAACGGTGAAATAGGTGAATACATAACTACAGCCCGTAAAGACCGCAATAGTACCGACTGGTATCTGGGTAGCCTTACTAATGAAAAAGCCCGTAACTTAAATGTATCGCTTTCATTCTTGGATGCCAATGCTACCTATGAAGCACAGATTTATGCCGATGCTCCGGGTACAGACGAAACACACAACCCGGGCGAAGTAGCTATTACAAAAAAGAATGTTACGGATAAAGATAAGCTAATGCTAAACCTGCCGGGTTCGGGTGGATATGCCATTCGCTTTAAAAAACTGACTAAGTAATACATAATACGGTTAACTTTAAACGTGATATTCGCTTTAATACAACCTCTTTAACCCAATAACAACCTCAATATGAAGAATAAAGCATTATGCCTTTCGGCTGCCATGATACTGCTTATGGCATCGTGTAAGGTAAACGACAAAGCACAGGCATCGGCCTCTAAAGCCTATGAAGGCAAAGAAATGACCGATGAGTATGATGTTAAAATAAATGAACTGGTAAGCAAAATGACCCTGGAGGAAAAAGTGGGCATGCTACACGGTTACAGTATGTTTACAAACAAAGGTGTAGAGCGCCTTGGTATTCCTGAAGTGCACATGGCCGATGGCCCTCTGGGCATACGCGAGGAGCTGGAACGCATGAGCTGGGCTCCTCTACACCTGGAAACCGACTATGCCACGTACTTCCCTGCCGGTGGTGGTTTATCGGCTACGTGGAATCCCGCTATGGCTAACCTGTTTGGTACAAGCATTGGCGAAGAAGCACGCGCCCGAGAGAAAGATGTGTTACTGGCCCCTGCCTTTAACATCATCCGTACCCCACTTGGCGGCCGTACCTTTGAGTATATGACCGAAGATCCTTTTCTTAACAAAAGTCTTGTTGTACCTTACGTAGTAGGTGTACAAGACCAAAACGTGGCGTCGTGTATAAAACACTATGCGGCTAACAACCATGAAACCAACCGTGGCTCTGTTGACGTGCTTATTGACGAGCGTACGCTGCGCGAGGTATACCTCCCTGCATTTGAAGCCGCCGTAAAAGATGCGAAAGCGTACAGTGTTATGGGAGCCTACAACAAGTTTCGTGGTGACTATTTGTGTGAAAACAAATACATGCTTCAGGACATTTTACGCGATGAATGGGGCTTTAAAGGTATTGTAATTTCCGACTGGGATGCCGTACACAGTACCAAAAAAGCGCTTGAGGCAGGAACCGACCTTGAAATGGGTACTAACGCGCCATCATTTGACGAATTTTGGCTGGCAAACCCACTGATAAAAGCGGTAAAAGAAGGTAAAGTAACCGAAGCGGAAATAGACAAGCACGTAAAACGCACCCTGAAAATGCTATATACCCTTAAAGCAATGGGTGGTGCTACAGATCGCGTAAAAGGCAGCATTAATACCGAAGCGCATTTTAAAAATGCCTACGCTATAGCTTCAGAGTCGGTAGTATTGTTAAAGAACAGTGCTAATATGCTTCCGCTACAAACCGAAGGCGTTAAAAGCATTGCCGTAATTGGTGCCAATGCTACAGCAAAACACGCACAGGGCGGTTTTGGCGCCGGAGTAAAAACCAAACGCGAGGTTACTCCGCTTGATGCGCTTAAAGCCAAACTTCCACAAAGCATTACCTTAAACTACGCTAAGGGTTACGAAACCAAATTTAAACCAAAAGCCAATATTAAATACGGCGATGTAACGGTAGAACGTGCTGAAACCATAAACGAATTGGATCCTAAAATGGTTGCCGAAGCCGTTGCTGCAGCAAAAAAATCAGACGTTGCAATACTGTTTGTGGGTGCTAACCGCGATTACGAAACCGAAGCCAGCGACCGTGTAGACCTTAAACTTCCGTTCGGACAGGAAGCACTTATATCGGCAGTAAAAGCAGCTAATCCTAAAACTATAGTGGTTTTTGTTGCAGGTTCTCCATACGACCTTAATCAGGTAGAAAAAGAAAACCAAACCATAGTGTGGAGCTGGTATAATGGCAGCGAAGGTGGTAACGCCCTCGCCGATGTTATACTTGGCAAAGTAAACCCATCGGGTAAGCTGCCATGGACCATGCCAAAGCGTATCGAAGATTCTCCGGCTCATGCCACAAACAGCTTCCCTGGTGGCGCTACCGAAGAATATAAGGAAGGTATACTGGTAGGCTACCGCTGGTTTGACACCAAGAACATTGCACCGCTATACCCATTTGGTTACGGCTTAAGCTATACTACCTTTGAACTTGCTAATGCCAAAACCGATAAGGAAAGTTATACCAAAGACGAAACCATAACCGTTACCCTTGACCTTAAAAACACGGGTAAGGCAGACGGTAAAGAGGTGGTTCAGCTATATGTTTCTAAAGCGGATAGTAAAGTACAACGTTCTGCAAAAGAGCTAAAAGGCTTTGCTAAAACAGCTGTAAAAGTCGGCAACAGCGAAAAAGTGAGCATAGAAGTTCCGGTAAAAGAACTGGCCTACTATGATGTAGCTACTAAAAGCTGGGTGGTAGAACCCGGTACGTATACTTTTAAACTGGGAACATCATCCAGAGATATTAAGGGAGAAGTGAGTGTAACTGTGGAGTAATTAAATATTCTACAGAAATTCAATAAGGAGGCACAGGGCCATACGGATTTAATCCGCTGCTCTGTGCCTCTTTTCATAAAACGGAAAATATCATGAAGAAAAACGCTATAGCAATAGCAGCATTATTTGCCTTGGCAAGCTGTTCGACTGCAAAAAAAGGAGTACCCGAAGTACGCCATTATGAACCCACATGGGAATCATTAGCTAAGTACGATGAATCGGCTGAATGGTTTAAAGACGCTAAGTTTGGTATTTATGCGCACTGGGGTGTGCTGTCTGTGCCGGCTTATGCTAACGACTGGTATCCGCGCAATATGCACATAGAAGGCACAGACGAAAACAAGCATCAGGTGGAGACCTATGGTCCTTTAAACAAGTTTGGCTACCATGATTTTGTACCTATGTTTACGGCAGAAAACTTTAATGCTGACGAATGGGCAGACCTTATGGTAAAAGCCGGTGCGAAATTTGGCGGTGTTGTAGCAGAGCATCATGACGGATGGAGCAACTGGGCCAGCAAAATAAACCCTTGGAACAGCCAGGATATGGGGCCCCACCGCGACCTTGTGGGTGAACTGGCTAAAGCCATACACAAACGTGGGCTAAAACTGGTAACGAGCTTCCACAAAGACCGTAACCTGCAGCTTTTTCAGGATGAAAAAGACAAGTGGCTTGACGATACCTCTTACTTTCCGTACAACCCTAATATGGCTACATCGAGCACCGACCCTAAAATCCGGATGATGTATGGTAATATACCACGGGAGCAGTTTTATGCCAACTGGCTGGGAGAGCTAAAGGAACTGATAGACAACTATTCGCCCGATCTGATTTACTTTGACAGTAAAATGACAAAAATACCAGAACCGTACAAACAGCAGTTTTTGGCACATTACTTTAACCATTCTGTAGCAGAGAAAAAGCAAATCGTGGTTACCCATAAGGAACGCGAACTACCCAACACAGTGAGCCTGGAAGATTTTGAAAAAGGGCGTAATAATGCCATTACAAAAGACTTCTGGCTAACCGACGAAACGGTATCGGTGGGCAGCTGGAGCTACACCAATAACCTGGGACTAAAAAACGACGATGAAATCATTGACCTACTGGCAGATATAGTTAGTAAGAACGGAGCATTGATGCTAAACATTTCCCCAATGGCCAATGGTACCATTCCGCAAAACCAGAAAGATATTTTACTGTCCATAGGTAAATGGCTTGCTATAAACGGCGAGGCAATTTAGGGCAGCCGTACGTGGCAGGTTTTTGGCGAAGGCCCTACTAAAATGGGTAAGGCGGGTATGTTTGCTGATAAAGTAACTTACACCGCCCAGGATGTGCGCTATACACGTAAAGGCAATGTGATTTACGCTATATTTTTAGGTTGGCCCGGAAACAATACTCCCGTAACGCTTGAGTCGTTTAGCGGTAAGGTATTTGATTTTGTACCAAAAGAAAAACGCATAAACGCACTTGCAACGGCAGAAGTAATGGCCATTACTCCAT
>JAAXJD010000058.1:5832-19790 GCA_012270005.1 Flavobacterium sp.
CTGACCACGCCTATGTGCTTAAAATTGAAAGGGAGTAGTTCGAAAACCTCTATTCAATTAGTTTGTGATAGGGCTGCCGGTTATGGCAGCCTTTTTTTTACACACAGTAGCAGATTTAGCATGTACATTTTTTATTTACATTTGGTGTACAAACCAAAAATCTTCAACCATGAAAAATCTAGTTTTAGTTACATTGTTATGTTTCGTTAAAAGCTTTGCCCAGCAAAAAGCACCTTCTGCGGGAGATGATTCTATTAAATATACCTATAACGGAAAACAAAACAAGATAACCTTGTTGTTACCTAAAGATGCTGAAATAAAAGCCGATGGTAAGTTTGTAATTAAGAGTAATACCTTTCATATAGAAGAAGATGAAGCTTCATACTACCTTAATGATGATGAGAAAAAATCCCCGACTGACAAAGAGAAAAAAATTACTACTATGACTTCTTTTTGGGCATCTAAAAATTCGAATAAAGACAATGCTGCATTAAAAACGCAAAAAAGAGGGTTTCAAATGCGTTCATCGGAAGATAATGAGTTTATGATTTGCTGGCATACACGAAAAAAAATGAACAATGCCACATTATCTGAATTTATGGGCGGCAAAGTAATTGGTAACCATATTTTTGTTTTGGTTATGGAGGGAGATGCAGCAACAAAAACGTTAGATTTAACAGAAAACCAAAACTTGTTTTTTGAAATACTAGACAGTGCTTCACCGGAAATTGCCGGAAGATAAAATACATAGTTTTCAACTCAGTGCATAAGCTGTTTATATGAGCTTGGATAACTATTCCTATAATAGCTTTTGTATATCGTAATTTGAGGACTAATCAAGATAGCCCTGGTCTATAATGTTAGGCCAGGGCTTTTTTCAGCTAAAACTTTACAGCACTAATCTGCTGAATGTTTGTTATGTCTACCGGATCCAGATTAAACCTGTAAACCGCATCGTCTGCTATGGCAAACATTTCATTACCCCTAATAATAAGGTCGTTACAGGCTTTGTCTATACTGGTTTTAAGTACCGGATAGGCCGGTATGGTAACATCAAATATCTTGATTTTATCGTCGCATACCAGCAGGTAGTTTCTGTAAAGCGCTAAGCCCTTTGGCGCCACAAGCGTACGGGAGTTAAGGGTGGCAGGGTGCTCAGGGTCTGTAATATCGTATACCATAAGCGCGTTAAAATTGTTACCGCACCACGTGTTGCTGTGTAGCGTTACGTAAGCTGTATTGCCATTGGCCACTACAGGGTCGCACGCCGTAAAGTGGAAGGCAGTACCCAGTAGCTGCGGGTCTTCGGGATTTTCTATATTGTACATATACATGCCGCTGCGTGCCCCCATGTACAGGCGGTTGTCATCGGCAAAAAGGGTCTCAATTTCAAAGCCCACGTGTACCGTATTTACCTGTGTAGGATTAGCAGCATCGGCTAAAGAAAACACGTTAAGATTTGTTTCATCTACAACGTATAAATAGTTGTCTTTTAGGGCAAAAACCGCTAAGGAACCACCCTGACCGTCACCGGCAGAGGCATTTTCATTACTATCAATGGCACAAGATACCGCAACCATAAGGCTCAGTAAAAGAAGTAGTATTTTTTTCATATTATCTTGGTATCCAGTTTACAATAATTTCATTGTTTCCCGCAGGTGCCCAGTAGCCGTCCGGCGACTTCTTTGACGGGAAAATATTCCGTGTACGTGCCGTAACAGCAACACTGCTGCCTGTATAGTTTAGTGTAACAAGGTCAACCGCCTGGTTAATGTAAAGGCTGTTGTTTCGTATGGCGACATCGGTAGCGCCGGGCACCTGTAAGTATGCTTTTTGCATAGGGTGCGCGGGGTCTGAATAATCATAAATATGGAAACCCTCGTTAACTTCGGTAACAAACATCAGGTTATCTTTAATGTAAATTTTGCCTGACTTCTTAACCGGTTTGGCATCGGTAAGGCTAATGGAGTTTTCCATAGTGGTACGTGGCATGGTAACGGCAAGGTAGGCAGATTGCGGAGCCTCTCCCGGATCATCTGGTCCGTGGATGTCTGTAAAAAGGATAAGCCAGCAGCCCTGTAATAAAAACAGTAAGGGCATTACCAGCAGTAGTTTTAGGTATCTCATAGCATGGTGATTTTCTTAAAAGATAAACAATATGCAAAAGGGTTGCGTGCATGCTTAAATATTTTACAATAGCATAATATTGTAACTACAGCAAAACAAAAGTAGGCGCGCATACTATTTTTAGTATCTTTACTATTACGAACAAACCTCTAGGAACAATGAATTATACCGAAAAAATGCTGCGTGACGACGCGCTTAAAGGCAAAACAATAGTAGTAACAGGAGGCGGCAGCGGACTGGGCAGGTCTATGACCAAGTACTTTTTAGAACTTGGCGCCAAAGTAGCCATAACCAGTCGTGATCTGGAAAAACTACAGAATACCGCCAAAGAACTGGAAACCGAAACCGGAGGCAACTGCCTTGCAGTACAGTGCGACGTGCGCCATTATGAAGAAGTGGAAACCATGCTAAAAACTGTTGTAGACAACTTCGGGCAGGTAGATGTGCTGCTAAACAATGCTGCGGGTAACTTTATATCGCCTACAGAACGACTTTCTGCCAATGCTTTTGACACCATCATAGACATAGTGCTAAAAGGTACTAAAAACTGTACTCTGGCATTTGGCAAGCATTGGATAGATACAAAGCAACAAAATACCAGTATTTTAAACATAGTTACCACATATGCATGGACAGGTAGTGCTTATGTGGTACCAAGTGCCACCGCAAAAGCAGGTGTACTTGCCATGACACGCAGCCTTGCTGTGGAATGGGCTAAATACGGTATACGCAGTAACGCCATAGCACCCGGCCCCTTCCCTACCAAAGGCGCGTGGGACAGGCTGCTGCCGGGAGACTTACGAGACAAATTTGACCTGGCTAAAAAAGTACCGCTTAAGCGCGTAGGCGACCATCAGGAGCTGGCTAATCTTGCGGCATACCTTGTATCTGATTTTTCGGCTTACGTAAACGGGGAGGTTATTACCATAGATGGCGGCGAGTGGCTTAAGGGTGCAGGGCAGTTTAACCTGCTGGAAGCCATACCCGAAGAAATGTGGGATCAGCTGGAAGCCATGATACGCGCCAAAAAAGCAAAATAATATAGCAGGACGGCACAACCCCTACCTGCTTTATGCATACAACAATACACTACCACGCCATCACAGCGTGGTATTTTATTTTTTGTACTGTTAACAAATTCCGTTTTCAGGTACCATAAATAATTGTATTTTTACGGTTCGAAAATTTCAATCAGAAAATGGGTAAAATCATTGCTATTGCCAACCAAAAAGGTGGTGTGGGTAAAACAACAACTTCGGTAAACCTTGCGGCAGCGCTGGGTGTACTGGAAAAAAAAGTACTACTTATAGATGCTGACCCTCAGGCCAATGCCAGCTCAGGACTCGGGCTTGATGTAGAATCAGTAGAAATAGGCACCTACCAGATACTGGAACATAGTAACACGCCCGATGAGGCTACCGTACCGTGTACCGCACCTAACGTATCTATAATACCGGCCCATATAGACCTTGTAGCTATTGAAATAGAACTTGTAGACAAGGAAAACCGCGAATACATGCTTAAAACAGCACTGGAAAGCGTAAAAGATAAATACGATTACATCCTTATAGACTGTGCCCCATCGTTAGGACTGCTAACGCTTAATGCCCTTACGGCAGCAGACAGCGTGGTAATACCTATTCAGTGCGAATATTTTGCCCTGGAAGGACTTGGTAAACTGCTTAATACCATAAAAAGTGTACAAAAAATACACAATCCTGCGCTGGACATAGAAGGCTTGCTGCTTACCATGTACGACTCTCGCCTTCGCCTAAGCAACCAGGTGGTGGAAGAAGTGCAAAAACACTTTAATGACATGGTTTTTGATACCATAATACAGCGAAACATAAAGCTGAGCGAAGCCCCAAGTTTTGGCGAAAGCATTATTAACTATGATGCTACCAGTAAAGGCGCTACCAATTACCTGCAACTGGCAGAGGAAATTATTAAGAAAAACAGCAAGTAAGGCATTATCATGACAAAAGCAATAAAAAAGCAGGCACTGGGACGCGGACTATCGGCACTTTTAAAAGACCCTGAAAACGACATTAAGTCGGTTGAGGACAAAGGCGCAGATAAGGTTGTGGGTAATATCATAGAGCTTGAAATAGAGTCGATTGAAATTAACCCGTTTCAGCCGCGTACAAACTTTAATGAGGAAACGCTGCAGGAACTAAGCACCAGTATTAAAGAACTTGGTGTTATACAACCTATTACTGTACGTAAAACAGATTATAACAAGTACCAGCTAATATCTGGTGAGCGCAGGCTTCGTGCCAGTAAACTTGCAGGCCTTACGCATGTTCCGGCTTATATACGCCTTGCTAATGATAACGATTCGCTTGTTATGGCACTGGTGGAAAACATTCAGCGCCATGACCTTGACCCTATTGAAATAGCCCTGTCTTACCAAAGGCTTATGGACGAAATACAGCTTACGCAAGAGCAGGTAAGCGACCGCGTGGGTAAAAAACGTTCTACCATATCTAACTACCTGAGGCTGCTAAAACTTGATCCGATAATACCAAACGGGAGACGCGACGGTTTTATAAGCATGGGTCATGGCCGCGCCATAATTACCGTAGAAAACCTGGACGACCAGGCAGATATTTACCAAAAAATAGTAAGCGGTAACCTTAGCGTTAGGGAAACCGAAGCCTTGGTTAAAAGCTACCACGAAGGTGTAAAAAACCCGGACCAGGCAGCGCCGGCAGAAAATAAACCAAATGCTTTTGCCGTTAATGATGACGAGCGCAAAGCATTTACCAATTTCTTTGGGGCAAAAGTAGATGTAAAGATTGATGCTAAAGGAAAAGGGAAAATTACTATTCCGTTCCACTCTGAAGAGGACTTTAACAGGATTATAAAACTGATACAAGGTTAGTGAAAAACTTATTTTTTATACTGGCGGCTTTTTTTCTTTACACGGGTACTGCACTTAGCCAGGAAGCCGGAAAGGAAGAAAAGCCGCCTGTTAACAAAGAAAAGCCAAGCGAAACGGCTGCTAAAAAAACCGCGGAATATAAGTATGACGCCCTTGCTCCCAGCAAGGCAGCGTTTTATTCTGCCGTAGTACCCGGGCTGGGGCAGATTTACAATAAAAGATACTGGAAAGCACCTATTGTATGGGGTGCATTGGGCGTAAGCCTGTACTCCTATGGCTGGAACCAAAAATACTACAAAAAATACCGTAATGCCTACAAGCAGCTTTTGTCTGGCCATGCCCTTACCGGCGAACTGGAAGGCATAGACGGCGACCGCCTTATACGGGCACAAAAGTATTACCAGCGTAACCGGGACCTTTCGGCACTGGTTACAGCAGGTATTTATATACTTAATATTGTAGATGCTAACGTAGACGCCCACCTAAGGCAGTTTAACGTTAATGAAAACCTGAGCCTAAGGCCCGATTTTGAAACAAACGACATTGATAACCAATATCACCTGGGGCTTACCATGAGCCTCCGTTTTTAACCATAACGTATGAAAATAGCACTGCTGGGCTACGGCAAAATGGGTAAGGTAATAGAGCGCATTGCCCTGGAACGCGGACACGAAATAGTACTTAAAAAATCCAGCGCCAATAGTTTTGATGGTTTAGAAACTGCTGATGCAGCCATAGACTTTAGCATACCAGACGCCGCTGTAGAAAACATAAGCCAGGCACTAAACCTGGGTATACCCGTAGTGAGCGGTACTACCGGCTGGCTAGAGCAGTACCACAACATAGCTAAACTGTGCGAAGACAAAAATGGTGCTTTTATTTATGGCTCTAATTTTAGCCTTGGCGTAAATATTTTCTTTGAGCTAAACAGCCACCTTGCTAAAATGATGCGTACGCTAAACCAATACAAGGTAAGCATGTAAGAAATCCACCATACACAAAAGTTGGATGCGCCAAGCGGCACTGCAATATCTCTTGCCAAAGACATTATAGCCGAATCTGATTACGCAGGCTGGGCCATAGAAAACCCTAAGCCGGAAGACATTTTTATAGATGTAAAACGCGTAGAAAATGTTCCGGGTACGCACGTGGTTACCTACGATTCTGAAATTGATTCGATAGAAATAAAACATACCGCCCATAACCGTGAGGGTTTTGCCCTGGGGGCTGTTATAGCCGCCGAATGGCTGGCCGGTAAAACAGGCATATACACCATGAAAGATGTGCTGGGCCTGTAACATTTTTGTAAAAACACACACTTATACCAAAAACATACAAATATGACTTTAGTTCAGTGGTTTATATTTTTCCTTGCCGTACAGGTAGTACACTTTGCAGGAACCTGGAAACTTTATCAAAAAGCGGGGCGTAAGCCTTGGGAAGCGGCAGTACCGGTATACAATGCAGTGGTACTAATGAAAATTATTAACCGCCCGTGGTACTGGACCATATTATTATTTATACCTATAGTAAACCTGATTATGTTCCCTGTAATATGGGTGCAGATACTTAAAGCATTTGGCAAAAATAAAACCAGCGACTACATTATAGGCATACTTACCGCAGGCTTATACATCTACGCGCTTAACTATTCTGATAAGGCAGTATATAACGGCAATACAGAAACAAAGGAGAGCACGCTTAGCTCACTACTATTTGCCGTAGTAGTAGCTACTATAGTACACACGTATGTAATCCAGCCGTTTACCATACCTTCATCGTCGCTTGAAAAAACGTTGCTTATAGGCGATTTCCTTTTTGTAAGCAAGCTTAACTATGGTGCACGAATTCCTATGACTACGGTTGCAGCCCCTATGGTACACGATACTATTCCGTTAGTGGGCATAAAATCATACAGCAAATGGCCACAGCTGCCGTACATGAGGCTTCCTGGTTTTGAAAGCCCTAAGAAAAACGATATTGTGGTATTTAACTGGCCTGCAGATACGGTAAAGAAATTCTTTGATGCAAGCAGCTTTGGTATACGTAAACCGGTTGATAAAAAATCAAACTATGTAAAACGCTGTGTAGCAGCACCGGGCGATATTTTTTCACTTCGTGATGGTGTGGTGTATATAAACGGTAAAGAACTTAAACTTTCTGACCGCGCAAAGGTACAGTACAGCTATAAACTGACTACTAAAGACAAGAGTTCACTTGACCCTAGTTACATTATTAACGACCTTGGAGTTAACCCGGTTGACGTTCGCCTTGTAGGCCAGGGAGAGTACGGTTTTAGCTCGCTTACCGATGAAATGGTGGCTAAGTTAAAAGCAAACAGCCTGGTTGAAACCCTGGAACGTACCGTTTACAAAAACAACGACGGTATGCAGAATAAAAACTATATTTTCCCGTATAACCATGATAACTGGACGGTTGACAACATAGGAGATATTTATATCCCTGAAAAAGGAAAACAAGTAAGCCTTACCGCCGAAACGCTGCCTTTTTACAAAAAAATCATTGAAGAATACGAAGCGAACGAACTTAAAGTTACGGGTAACGAAATTCGTATCAATGGCGCTCCGGCTACCACATATACCTTTAAGCAAAACTACTATTTTATGATGGGTGATAACCGTCATAACTCCGAAGATAGCCGCTTTTGGGGCTTTGTGCCGGAAAACCACATAGTAGGTAAACCGGTATTCATCTGGATGAGTTGGGATAGCGTAAACAAGAAAATCCGTTGGGAGCGTATGTTTACCACCGTGGACGGCGATGGCCAGCCGGTATCGTATTTCAGGTATTTTATTATAGCATTAGCTGCTTACCTTGCGCTTGATTTCTTTGTACTGAAGAAGAAAAAAGAAATCAAGAGTTAATTTGTTGATTTGTTAATTCGTTAATTTGATGGCTTATGTATACATTTTCGTTTGAAAAACTTGAAGTATGGATTGAAGCCAAAGAATGCACTAAATCGATTAATCATTTTACTATTACTTGATTTACACAATCAGAGAAATATGTCCTAATCTATCAATATAAATGAGAGTTTTAATATTCAAGTTCCAATCTCGCAGAAGGTACTTCTCGAAATACGTTTAGAGATAAAGCCCATTTTACAACTTTAGCTTTCGGGAGCGCAGTTGAAGTGCTTAACCAGCTTATTATTTCATATGAACTTGGTTTTCTTAATGAAGCCACCTATCAAGATCTAAGGCTTCAACTTGAGAGCATAACTAATAAATTAAATGCTCTGAAAAAATATCAAATAAGCCAAATGAACAAATAACAGTTGATTCAAATTAACAAATCGACAGATACACAAATCAACAATAAGAATGAATCTCCTTATACACCCTACATATTTTCCTTCAATAAGCCATTTTGTGGCTATGGTTAAAGCTGAGAGCATAACCTTTGAAGCAGAAGATAACTTCCAGAAGCAGACCAACCGTAACCGCATGTACATTTATAGCCCAAATGGTGTGCAGCTGCTTAACATACCCGTAAAACACGCGCCTGTTGCCGGACACCAGAAGTTTAAGGATGTAAAGATAGAAACCGCATTTGACTGGCAGAAACAGCACTTTAAGTCGCTTGAAGCAGCTTACAGGACGTCTCCGTTCTTTGAGTATTTTGAAGATGACATACGCCCGGTATTTGAAACCAAACACAAATACATGATGGATCTGGATTTCCAAATTATGGAAATTGTATGCCAATGCCTCGGTATGCCTTTTACATACGACAAAACCAGCGAATACTTTCATGAAGCACAAGGTTTTAGCGACTTGCGCCCTTTAGCGAACGGCAAAAAAGACCCCAACCAATTTGACCCCTATACACAGGTTTTTGAAGAAAAGCACGGCTTTATAAACAACCTTAGCATACTTGATCTTTTATTTAACGAAGGCCGGTATGCATTAGATTACTTAAAAAAACAAGAGCTTGTTTATTAGATAATTCGCGGAGTTAGTGAAAATAAAACGGAATCATAAGTACGTGGATTTCTTTCCAGAGTTATCAAAGCATCATAAGCTGAGGACTTTAGATATTCGTCTTTAGACTAAAATTTTATTCCGCTTCCTCTTTAATAAAGCTTAAACGTGTAAGCACCGGAAAATGGTCTGAGTTTACAAAGTTGCTAAACGTTTGGTACTGGCGTACGTCTATAGTTTTATCGGTAAAAATATAGTCAATACGAGCAGGATAGTATTTAAAGTTATAGGATTTCCCGAAGCCTTTACCAGCCTCCTCAAAAGAGTCTTTCATAGTGCCGCGTATGCTGCGGTATACGTAGCTAAACGCACTATTATTAAGGTCGCCGCATATAATCATAGGATAGCTGCATTCGCTTTTATGCTTTTCCATGAGCTCGCCCTGAGACTGTTGCTTTTTAAAAGCAGCACCTATGCGTTTAAATATCATTTTACCCTTTTCCTCATCTATACTTTCGTGTATATCGGGGCTGATTTTTATAGACTGCAGGTGAATAGTGTATACACGCAGGGTGTCTTTGCCTTTTTTAATATCGGCCCAAACCGCATTATTAGCCGACTCCGGAAACTGTATATCGCCGGTATTGATAATCGGGAATTTAGAAAAAATGGCCTGTTCTGTCTGACCTTTTTCCGAAAATATAAAACGGTGCCGAATATGTTTAAAAGACGTAACTCCTAACGCCTGTTTTCTCTACTCCTGAAGTCAAAGTATATCGGGATTTTTTTCTTTTACAAAAGCGGCTATTTTTTGCGGAATATCATGATCCGGCAGCCATTCGTAAAGGTTAAAAAGGCGTACGTTATAGCTCATCAGCGTAAAATCTGAAGGCTCTTCGGGCTGAACGTTAGCACTGAACTTAAACATTTTACTGATAAACGTAATCCCGATAAGCAGGATAACACCCGAAAGCAACATTTGCTTTTTAACCTGAAACAGCCAGTAGCAAAAGAAAAATGCGTTTAATACCAGCATAAGCGGCATAACAAGCGTAAAAACAGAAAGCAGTGGCGAAAGCTTAGGAGCCACAAACGGCAGTACGTACGATATTACCGTGAGCACCGTAAGTACGATGTTCAGGAAATACATAAACTTATTAAACCACGACAGTTTCTTCATTTTTTATTTACGCAGTATTGCTAACGGCAGTACAATTACTTGTCAGTATTCCTTAAAAAATCTTTTTCCGCCCGGGTAAGGCTATCATACCCACTACGGCTTATTTTATCCAGTATCTCATCTATGCGCTGCTGTGTTATATCTTTAGCAGGTTTTTGGGCTGCACGGGTGGGCTGTGGATTTGGGTTACGATATACTTTTTTAAAAGGCGTTGCTTTCTTCGGCTTAAATAAATTAGCAAAAAAATCGATTATAGCCGATACTCCCTTACTTAAATCAGTGCCGTTTTGAAGTAATTTTATGTAAATAAATCCAAAAAATGCTCCTGAAAGGTGTGCTATGTGCCCGCCACTATTTGAAACCGATACATCTATTAAATCGAGTACAATAAAAACACCGGCAATATGCCAGAGCTTTACCGTACCTATTAACATAAGCCTTACCTGATATTGAGGCGCATACACCGCTGTTGCTACCAAAACCGCCATAATAGAAGCTGATGCCCCTACCATAGGTGCAACTACACCGCTAAGCATGGGAATGACCTGGTAACTGCCTATAAACACCAAAGCGGCAAATATAGCTGATATAATATATAACCCAAAAAATTGCTTTTGGGTAAAAAAAGTAAGAAACAGTCGGCCAACAAAAAACAGCCAAAGCATATTAAACAACAGGTGCAGAAAATCATAATGCAGAAACGCATACGTGATTAACGTCCAGGGTTTCCATAGCAAATCAGCCGGTTCAGATGAAACACTAAACCAGTTGGAAGTCCCTCCTACTGTCCAGTCAAACTGAGGTAATACTACCCCTCCCATTTTTAGCAGGCTAAAAATGACAAGCGGTATTACAAACAAGCCTACATTCCAAAAAATGAGGCGTTGCACAATCCCGCCTATGCGGTATTCGTTTTTAATATCGTTTATAATTCCCATAGTTTAATTCCAGCGGTTGTGGTTAAACTGATTTTTCTTCCAATACCACATCATAATAAAACCTATCAGGGCACCTCCTAAGTGGGCAAAATGGGCCACTCCGTCATCTCCCTGACTACCAAAAATGGATTGCCCTTTAAGCCCCAGGAATAAATCCCCTAATAATAAAAGCGGTACAAAATATTTGGCTTTAATAGGTATTGGTAAAAATATCATCATCAGTTCTGCATTAGGAAACATAAATGCAAAGGCTACAATAAGGCCATAGAGTGCTCCCGAGGCTCCTAACATCGGGCTTTGGTTCATCATAGAGGCATCAAATAAACTTTGTAACGCACCAGGATTTTGCTGAAGATACTGTAATTTACCGCTTTCCTGAAGAATGGCTAAAGCTGCCTGCTTAAACTTTTCGGTATCTATAACGTCGCCATTTGTGGAATCAATATTAATTATCTTTCTTATAGCAGTTTCTGACAAATTGAGTCCCTGTGCACCATCCAGCAGACTCTGCATTTCAAAATGGTTGATACCCAAATGCAATAACGCTGCTCCTATACCGCATGAAAAGTAGAAAAACAGGAACTTCTTGGTTCCCCAAAAATGCTCTAAAGGGCTACCAAACATCCATAAACCAAGCATATTAAACAAAATATGCTGTATGCCTCCATGCATAAACATGTAGGTAACAAACTGCCAAGGCTGAAAATCAGTGCTCGTTGGTGTATGAAGCGCAAGAATGTTGTAGGCTACATGTGTACCTACTACATACGTACCTATAAAAAAAAGTACATTAATTATTATTAACTGCTTTACAGTAATGGTAATCTGCATCATAAGGCAAAACGTTTATCTAAATCCTCCACACTCATGGTTATGAAGGTAAGTTTATTAAATGGAGATACTCCGGGCTCTTTACAGGCGAAGAGGGTATTAACCATGGTTTCCTGCTCTTTTTCGGTAAGTTGTGTACCTGTTTTTACCGCCAAACTCCGTGCCATAGATTTGGCTATACGGTCGCTTAGGCTAAAACTACTATCGGGCACCTCCTGCTGCATATCGTTAATTAATTCTTCCAGCAGTATAGACACCTCGCTTTCGGCAACATTTACAGGCAATCCGTTTACAATAACGTGATCCCCGTATATTTCGGCAAAGCCAAAACCCGTGCTTTCCAGCGACACCCTCATATCTTTAATCAATGCCATTTCGGCAGGTGTGTAGTACAGTACCAACGGAAATAATAGCTGCTGGCTCGATGCCTGCTGTACGGTAATATTACGCAAAAACTGCTCGTATAGTATACGCTGATGCGCCCTTTTTTGATCAATAATAACCATACCCGATTTAATAGGGCTTACTATGTATTTTTTGTGTATCTGGTAGGTTTTATAAACGGTAGTTTCTTCAATATCGCTATCGTTAAACAGGGAACCGGTTACCTCCTCCGACTCAAAATTTATTTCGGCAATTTCCTCATTGGTAGGACTTGTACCCACATAAAGGCTTTCCCAGCTGGGCTGTAATTCTTTTTTAAATGAAGGTATGCCGAAGCTACCTCCCCCACCCGAGGCCTTACAGGCTAAACCGCTGCCAAAACTCCTTCCGCCACCCGATGATGCGAACGAGCTGCCAAAACTAGTGCCGGGACCAAAGTTACTGCCTGTAGGGCTATCATCGGCAAACGGATTGTAGTTACGGTCTACCTCAACCGTAGGCATACTGGCTTCTTTACCTTCGTAGTTATATGGCGTATCAAGATTTGAATCACGGTCAAAATCCAGTACAGGTGCTATATTAAACTGCCCCAGGCTGTGCTTTATGGCCGAACGTAGTATGGCGTAGAGGGCGTGCTCATCGTCAAACTTAATTTCGGTTTTTGTAGGGTGTATGTTTATATCTATGGTGTTTGGCGGCACATCAAGGTACAGGTAGTAGGCAGGCTGTGTGCCGTCTTTAAGCAAGCCTTCATAAGCCGCCATTACGGCATGGTGCAGGTACGGACTTTTTATAAAACGGTTGTTTACAAAAAAGAACTGCTCTCCACGGTTTTTCTTGGCAAACTCCGGCTTGGTTACAAAACCGTTTATGGTAACAATTTCGGTAGTTTCGTTTACGGGAACCAACTTTTCGTTGGTTTTTCCGCCAAAGATATTTACAATCCGCTGGCGCATATTACCTGAAGGCAGGTTAAACATTTCGCTGCCGTTGTGGTACAGCATAAAGCTAACATTGGAATGCGCCATGGCTACACGCTCAAACTCATCTACTATGTGGCGAAACTCCACCGTATCGCTCTTAAGGAAATTACGGCGAGCAGGTATATTAAAAAAAAGGTTTTTTATAGAAAATGAAGTACCGCGCGGCAGTACCGCCACATCCTGATGGGTAAATTTACTCCCCTCTATAACCAGGTGCGTGCCCAGCTCGTCCTGCTCCTGGCGGGTTTTTAGCTCTACGTGGGCTACCGCGGCTATAGAAGCAAGTGCCTCGCCCCTAAAACCCTTAGTATGTAGCGAAAACAAGTCTTCGGCATGGCGTATTTTACTGGTGGCATGGCGCTCAAAGCACAAACGCGCATCGGTAACACTCATGCCCTTGCCGTTGTCTATAACCTGTATAAGGGTTTTACCGGCGTCTTTTATAATCAGTTTTATTTCGGTAGCGCCTGCGTCTACCGAGTTTTCCATCAGTTCCTTAACCGCCGAAGCCGGGCGCTGCACTACCTCACCGGCGGCTATCTGGTTGGCAACATGGTCTGGAAGAAGCTGGATAATACTCGACATTTTATTTGTACAGTTGTTTTAAAAAAAGGAAATCAAAGGTACACAAATATTATCAAAGCTAGGCATGGATGTTTATTGTGTAAAATGAAAATGAAAAATCAT
>JAAXJD010000211.1 GCA_012270005.1 Flavobacterium sp.
ATGCTTATGTACATTCAGTATTGTCTTACTGTTTTACCTTTGATCCTTCTTTGTGGCCATGCTCATCAGTACGGCTTCCACACAAAGCATCACGAAATAATGCACCCCAACACGTGTTACAGTATACGTAGCCCTCGTGAGGGGTGTGTCTTTACTGAATAGCGAGCGTAATGGCGGGTAGCCTTTGTGCTATAACAATAGTGTAATGGCCAACTATCGACAGAACAGGCCTTGTAAACTTCGAGAAATAGTGCATACTCTCGCACTAAAAAGGGGGCGTGACCCCTTCGATACGCGAACAAAACTTAATAGCAGCCTAACGGGTTTGCCTAGTAAGTTTTCAAATGAAAACCCCATAGACAAACCATAAAACTGCTGAGAAGAACGTTCTGGGTGTAATTTGTGCTTGCGTGAAATATATTACGTAAAACAAATGCTGCCTTATTAGGCAGCCTTTGTTTTTATGTCTCGCGCCGAGCATTATTTTATCTTATCCAGTGTAACCTGCATGGTAGTCCCCTTGCCTACTTCGCTTTGTGCTACCTTTATGCGTCCGTTATGGTACTCTTCTACAATTCGGCGGGTAAGCGAAAGCCCAAGCCCCCAACCGCGCTTTTTGGTGGTAAAGCCGGGTTCAAATACCTTGCGGAACTGCGATTTCGGGATGCCCTTACCACTGTCTGTCACCCTGATTTTTACATAATTTTCGCGTTCCTGTATTTCTACGTGCAGGGTGCCTTTACCCTTCATGGCATCTATGGCGTTTTTTACCAGGTTTTCTATCGTCCAGCTATGGAGTTCGGGGTTTAGCAGCACCTTTACCGGGTGGTTTGGTGCGGTAAAGCTGAATTCGACCTGGCGGGTGGGAGGGCTTTTAAGGTATTGAAATGATTTCTCCGTTTCCGCAATTACATCCCGTTCTTCCAGCACCGGTTCGCTGCCTATCTTGCTAAAACGGTCGGCTATGGTTTGCAGGCGCAGTACGTCTTTTTCTACTTCGGTTACGGTAGTTTCGTCTACGTCATCGGCACGCATTATTTCTATCCATCCCAGTAAAGAAGATAACGGTGTGCCTATCTGGTGGGCGGTTTCCTTAGCCATACCTGCCCACAGCCTGTTTTGTGCGCCGGCCTTTGTAGCGCGGTAAAAGTTGTACACCACAGCGCCAAAAAGTATTATAATAAGCACGAGTGCAAACGGGTAGTATTTCAGAACATTTAACAGGGTAGAGTTACCATAGTAGAGGTATTGTATGTGCTTTTTAGAAATTTCCATTTTAATGGGTGAGTTTTCCATTTTAAGATCTTCTAAAATAGCACGCATCCTTTCTGAATTTTTTGGTATAGACTCGTCTATGTTTGCTATATCTACTACACTATCTTTCCCTTTATGTACCTCTACTTTTATAATGGGAATAGTGCGGTTACCGGTTATAATGCGCAATGGTAACTCTACGTCAGTATTTTCATTTGCGTTGTTCAGGCTTATTTGAGATTGCGCCCACAGTTCCATTTTATTACGTTCCTCTTCTTTAAAAATCTGAAACAGGTAATAGGTATTCCACACTATAAAAGTTACAATAAAAAAAGAAACTATAATAATCACCCATCGGGTTACGGTCCTTTTATCGGAAATCTGCATACAAAAAAATATATTTTGCCTTAAAGATAGTAAAACTAACGGTAGCAAGAGGTATAACCATAACGCTGCAATGGCCGGAATATTTTATTAACAACCTTGCCAAGCGCCGTTATTCATACGTTATAAAAAGTATCTTTGCCTAAACAACAAACAACAATAATGCTTACCATTAACCCAAACGATTTACCAACACAAAAGCTACACGGTTATTTGCAGAGTTCTGTAGGGCCAAGGCCTATAGCCCTTGCCAGTACAATAGATGCAAACGGAGAGCCTAATTTGTCGCCCTTCAGTTTCTTTAACCTGTTTAGTACTAATCCGCCCATACTGATTTTTTCGCCATCGCGAAGGGTAAGGAACAACACCATAAAGCATACGCTTATTAACGCCGATTTGCATAAGGAAGTGGTTATTAATGTTGTAAATTATGACATGGTACAGCAAACATCGTTAAGCAGTACAGAGTACGCCGATGGGGTTAACGAGTTTGTAAAGGCAGGGTTTACCATGTTGCCATCTGAGGTGGTAAAACCGCCAAGGGTAAAGGAGGCCCCAGTACAGTTTGAATGCCGTGTAAACCAGATAGTATCATTAGGTGATGGCGGAGGTGCCGGTAACCTTGTAATTTGCGAAGTGCTTAGAATGCACATAAGCGAAGATATACTGGATGCTGCGGGTAATATAGACCAGCATAAAATTGACCTGGTATCGCGCTTGGGGGGCAACTGGTATTCGCGTGCTAACGATGGGCTTTTTGAGGTAGAAAAACCGCTTACCACGCTGGGCATAGGGGTAGATGCCATACCGGCATTTATAACAAACAGCCCGGTATTTAACGGTAACGACCTGGGTAAGCTGGGTAATGTAGAGGCCTTGCCCACAGCCGAAGAAATTGCTACATTTGTAGAAGGCAGTTTTGAAGCCAAAGCGCTTTTAAGTGCTGATGATGAGCAGAAAAAGCTACAGCGCGCTAAAGAATATCTGGACGCGAATGATGTGGCTACGGCATGGAAATTGCTACTTACCAAAGGAGATTTTTAGAGAACAATTTTTTATATAGTAACGATAGCTGCCCGTTGAGGCAGAAAAAAACCAAAATTTATGGAAGTAACCGGAAGGATTAAAATGATTGATGAAACCAAAGCCTTTGGAGCTAACGGTTTCAGGAAGAGAGAAGTGGTAGTAACTACAGATGAGCAGTACCCACAGCACATACTTATAGAGTTTACTCAGGATAAGTGCGATTTGCTAAACAGTTACCAAATAGGTGAGCCTGTTAGGGTTTCCATAAATCTTAGGGGCCGTGAGTGGGTAACTCCACAAGGCGAAACAAGGTATTTTAACTCTTTACAGGGTTGGAGGATAGCACTGGGCGGCGATGCCCCTCAGCATGGGCATGGCGCACCACAGGGTTACGGTGCCCCGCAGGGTGGCTACGGACAGCCGCAACAGGGCTATGGTGCCCCTCAGGGTGGTGGTTATGGCGCTCCGCAAGGAGGTGGCTACGGACAGCCCCAAGGCGGAGGTTATGCACAGCCACAACAAGGATACAACGCCCCTCAGCAGGGAGGCGGATACGGCCAGCCACAGCAGGGCTTTCAGCAGCCGGCTACGCCGCGCGATGCTTTTGAGCCGGCTCCGAATTATAACGAGCAGGAACATGATGATCTTCCGTTCTAAGATACTTACAAACCCTTTTCTGTTACAGAAAAGGGTTTTTTGTTTACACAGTGTATAAAAATGATGTATATCATGCCTGTGATTTAGGTTTTTAGTTACATTTGTAGCCTGAGACTAACAATATTTTAAATATAAAAAACAACTTCGTATGAATTTTGCAAAGAAACTTTCTATGATGGCTGTGGCAGTGCTTGTATTTGCAAGCTGTAAAGATGCTGCTAAAACCGAAGCTACTGCCGATGCGGCTACTACTGCAGACAATACTAAAGCAGTTGCAGCTAACCTGGAAACCACTACGTTTAAAATAGAGGGTATGACCTGCCCTGAAGGCTGTGCCAAAACCATTGAAAACAAACTTAGCGGTATGGAAGGCGTATCTAAAGCCAGTGTGGATTTTGAAAAGAAAACCGCTACTGTAGCGTTTGACCCGGCTAAACAAACCCCTGAAAAGTTTGTAGAAACGGTAGAAAAACTTGCCGACGGAGCTTATAAAGTGTCTGACGTAAAATCGTATGGCGATAAGGCGTACTAAGATGCTTCTTTTGATAATGG
>JAAXJD010000087.1 GCA_012270005.1 Flavobacterium sp.
GTTTATGGATAGTTATTTTGTAGTTTTAGAACTCCCTTCATCTTCGTTATCTCTTTTAAATGTAAGCCAAAATAAAAGCCTTTGGGCATCGGCAAAAGACCTGCTTAAATCCGGCAGCGCTGTAATAGTAAGCTCAAGGCGGGATACCGGTGTATGCGAAGAACTTAAAAACTATTTATCTCACATTACTGATTTTACCACTTTTATATTGTTACAAACAGCGCTTAATCCGGCTGATTTAATAAATAAGGATAAATTGTTTCCTAAGCTGGCTTCAAGTATAGATATACACGCCCCGGTAGAGGTTGTAGATTTTAATGCTAAATTTCAGGTGTTAGCTCAGGCGTAACAAAAAAGGCAGCTATAAACAGCTGCCTTTTTTGTTATTCTTTTTCCCATATATTGTCAGAAAGATTTACATCCGGGATAAACCTCCCGGGGTCAATGTCAATCGACTTAATTTTTTTAGAGGTCTTTATCAGGTGTCGCCATTCGTTACCCCTGTACCATATTTCTACGGGTAGCTTAAGGGTTTCGCTGGTATTGTCTGCATACGTTACCTTATATACTACAGGCATGGGTATGTCGCCTTTATTGGTAAACGTTACAATATACCCTGCTTTGTCTTCGCTTACTTCGCTGATGCCCAGGTCTATGTTTCCGTTAGCCAGGAACCACCCTTTCCAAAACCAGTTTAGGTTGTCACCGGCACCGTTATTCATGGCATTAAAAAAATCTGAAGGCTGCGGATGCTTAAACGCCCAGTTCTTTATGTAGCTTCTAAATGCAAAGTCAAACCTGTCGTGCCCCAGTATATATTCCCTAAGCATAATCATACCCGTTGCAGGCTTGTAGTAGGCAGTGTAACCCAGGTTTACAGAGCGTGCAATATCCGGGTAGGTAGCTATGCTTTCGCGATAGCGACTTTTTAACCAAGGCGTGTGCATACGGCTGCGTGCAGTAAGGCTTGGGTATTCGTTATTGTTAAACGCGGTAGAACTATAGTAGTTAATAAAGGTATTAAAGCCTTCGTCCATCCAGGCATAACGTCTTTCGTTGGTACCCACAATCATTGGGAACCAGTTGTGGCCTAACTCATGGTCTGTAACGTCCCACAATTCGGCTCCTGCACTTGTAGCGCCACAAAACGCCAGTCCCGGGTATTCCATACCGCTTACGTTACTTGCTACGTTAACGGCAGCCGGGTAAGGGTATTCAAACCAGGTATTGCTGTAGTGCTCTATACTGGCTTTAGCATATTCTGTGCTTCGGCCCCAGGCTTCCTTGCCATCTGCTTCTTTAGTGTAGGCAGACTGCGCCAATGCTTTTTTTCCGCTGGGCAGGTTTATGCGTGCAGCATCCCAAATAAAATTCTTTGCAGAAGCAAAAGCCACATCGCGCGTGTTTTTCATTTTAAAGTGCCACGTAACTTTTCCGTTTTTTACCGGGCGCGTTATTGCGGTATTACCCGCTTCTTCAGGCGAAATTATGTATACCGTTTTGTCACTGTTTTGTGCCTGCACGTATCTGTTGTACTCGTCTTTAGTAAGTACCTCTTTAGCGTTAACCAGCGCTCCTGAACCTACTACAACATGATTATAAGGTACTGTTACCTTGTAATCAAAGTCGCCATATTCTACGTAAAATTCTCCTGCACCCAGGTACGGCTCCACATTCCATCCGTTAACATCGTCATACACGGCTACTCGTGGATACCATTGTGCAATAGAGTATGTAGTTCCACCTTCGGTAGTAAGGCGGCCCATACGGTCCATACCGGCCTCAGGTATTTTAAACTCAAAGTGTAACGATACGGTAGCTTTACCACCATTTGCCTTAATAGGGGTATTAAAGTATACCTGCATACGGGTGTCATCTATAAGGAAACGGCTGCTTTCTTGACCTTTACTTTTGGCTGAAAGCGATGTTATTTTAAATCCGCCATCGGTATCGCCATTGTAGCGGTTACCTTTTATAGGGGTGGTAAGTGTACCTCTGGAGTCTTCGGTAAACCGGTTTTGCTCTACATACATCCATATATAATCCAGCTCTTGCGGGCTGTTGTTTATATAGGTCATGGTCATTTTACCTTTAACCGTATTGGCTACATCATCCAGCTCGGCCTCTATTACATAGCTGGCGCTGTTTTGCCAGTACTGCGGACCGGGCACGCCGCTTGCGGCGCGGTAGGTATTGCCACGGCTGTACAAAGCATCGTCAAATTTCTGTTGGTTATTAGGTTCAAATTCCTGCGAAAAAACAGCCATAGAACTAAAACAGGCCAGCAGGGCAATTTTTGATGTTTTCATCAATATACAATTATACAAGGTTATGCTTGCGCCAAAGATACCTAACTTGCCTGTAAGTTGAATACTGAATTATCTAAATAATTACGAATTTTAAGATATGATGAGCCACGAAAAACTAAAGTTTTGAGTACTTTTGTATCGTTTTTTCAATACCTCTGTATACTACAATGAACAAAATTATATCCTTCATTTCATCAACCCGATTAATGGCCGTTTTATTTGTGGTTTTTGCCGCAGCAATGGCCATAGGAACCTTTATAGAAGATGCCTATAACACCGAAACCGCACGTGTATTCATTTACAATGCATGGTGGTTTGAGGCAATAATGTTTGTATTTGTGCTGAACTTTTTCGGGAACATAAAGCGCTACAGCCTTCATAAGAAAGAAAAATGGGCTACGCTGTTACTACACCTTTCCTTTATTTTTATTTTGATAGGTGCGTTTGTTACCCGTTACATTAGCTACGAGGGCATGATGCCCATACGCGAAGGTGCCACCGAAACCCACTTTTACAGCGACAGGCCCTATCTTACCATAATGGTAGATGGCGACTATAAAGGCCAAACTATGCGCCGCACATTTGAAGAAAAGATTTTAATGAGCAGCCACGAGGTGCCTTTTATAGCCTCTAACTACTTTAGTATAAAGAATGACTTTGCTGATATTCCTTTTGAGGTAGAATATAAAAAATTTATACTTGGCGCTAAAGAAGTGGTTAAAACAGACCCTAATGGTACTGAGTATATAAAAATGGTAGAGCAAAGCACCGGGCAGCGTAAAGACCGTTTCCTGAAGGCTGGCGAGGTGCAGAGTATTAACAATATACTTTTTGCATTTAACAAGCCTACTGCGGGTGCTGTAAACATTACAAAAGCCGGAGATAACTACACCATTACTACCCCTTTTGAAGGAAGCTTTATGCGCATGGCCGACAGGATGCAGGGTAAAGTGGTTAAAGACGCGGCACAGCCGCTTATGTTCCGTTCACTGTACCAGGTTGCAGGAGCTATGTTTGTGTTTCCTGAGCCTGCCATTAAGGGTAAGGTAGCGTATGAATCAAATGGTAATTTTAAAACCAAAGATGATGCTGCACTTTTGCTTACCGTAAAAAGCCAGGGCGAAGAAAAAGAAATTACACTGCTTGGCGGTAAAGAAAAAATAGGTGTACCGGTAGCATTTAAAATCGGTAAGCTTGATTTTACACTTATGTACGGTAGTAAAACCTATGAGCTTCCGTTCTCGGTTACGTTAAAAGACTTTATAGCAAACAAATACCCTGGTATGCAGGGCAGCGAAGGTGGCTATGCATCCTTTGAAAGTAAAGTGGTGGTAGACGACGCGCAGGACAAAAAGAAATTTGACGCCCATATTTATATGAACCACGTGCTGGATTATAGGGGATACCGATTTTTCCAGAGCGGTTACGATCCTGATGAAAAAGGTACTAAGCTTTCGGTAAACCACGACCAATGGGGTACATGGCTTTCTTACATTGGTTACTTTCTTTTATATACAGGCCTTATGGTAATTATGTTTGATAAAAATACACGTTTTGGCGACCTTAAAAAGAAGCTCGACAAAATAAAAGAGAAGAAAGCGGCTATGGCCAGTGTAATTCTTTTGTTTGTGTCCTTGTTTGCTTCGGCACAGCACAACCATACCGAAGGCGATGGGCACAATCATACACACCAGCGCCCTACAGATAAACAGCTTGATTCTATTTTTGAAAAGTATAAAGTTAGCGAAGAACACGCAGCTAAATTTGGCCGAATTATTATACAGGATGCCGGTGGAAGGATGAAACCTGCCAACACGTTTTCTTCTGAGTTGCTTCGTAAAGTAAGCCATAGCGATACTTATCGTGGCATGAATGCTGACCAGGCATTTTTATCTATGGCACTTATGGACCGTATGTGGTACGAGGTGCCGGTAATATACATGGTAACAAAAAATGACAGCATTTATAAAGTTGCCGGTATAGAAAAGGGTACAAAGTATGCAGCACTAGCCGACTTTTTTGACGAGCAGGGTAACTACAAGCTGGATAAGATACTAAACGATGCCAGCCATGAAAGAGAAGTTACTTCTGTACAGCAAGACTTTATAAATCTGGATAAGCGTATACGCCTGCTTAACTGGGCGCTTACCGGCCAGGTAATGCGCATACTGCCTATACCCGGCGATAAGGGTAACAAATGGGCTTCGTACCCGGAAGCTGCGCAGGGCAACATAAAAGGGTTGGATACCATACGTAACATTGTTCCGTATTATTTTTCATCGTTAGGGGCGGCAGTACAGAGCAAGAACTACAAAACCGCCGATGATATACTTAAAGCACTTTCTGCTTACCAAAAGAAGTTTGGTGCATCGGTAATACCATCTGAAGATAAAGTAGAAGCAGAGATAATGTACAACAAGTACGATATCTTTAAAAAGTTGTTTCAGTATTACCTGTATGCCGGATTACTGATGTTAGTATTTACCATTTTAAAGATTTTTTATACTCGTAAATGGATTAATATAACAGTTAATACATTCCACGGAATTATAGGGTTTTTGTTTTTACTGCACACACTCGGGCTTATTGCGCGTTGGTACATTTCCGGGCATGCACCGTGGAGTAACGCTTACGAATCGGTTATTTATGTAGCGTGGGCTACAATGTTCTTTGGGCTTGCGTTTGGGCGTAAGTCGCAACTTACGGTTGCTTCTACAGCCTTTGTAACATCAATGGTACTAATGGTAGCGCACTGGAGCTGGACAGACCCTGAGATAGGTAATCTTGTACCGGTTTTAAACTCTTACTGGCTTATGATACACGTTGCGGTTATTGTAGGTAGTTACGGGCCCTTTACGCTAAGTACAATTTTAGGTTTGGTGTCGTTAGTGTTAATGATGTTTGTAAACAAAAACAATAAAGAAAAACTGGATCTTAATATAAAAGAGCTTACATACGTTACAGAAATGGCGCTTACCATAGGGCTTGTTATGCTTACGATAGGTAACTTTCTTGGCGGGCAGTGGGCTAATGAAAGCTGGGGCCGTTACTGGGGGTGGGATCCTAAAGAAACCTGGGCGCTTGTAAGTATTATGGTATATGCTTTTGTTATACACATGCGCTTTGTACCTGCACTACGCGGTGCCTGGATTTTCAACTTTTTTACCGTACTTGCGTTTGCCTCTATACTTATGACATATTTTGGGGTTAACTTCTACCTTACAGGGCTACACAGCTACGCCAGCGGCGAGGTTCGTACACCGGCGTATTTCTTTTACATGGCGCTTGGCGCATTTGTAATAGGAGGGTTTGCTTACGTAAAATACAACAAGTACCTGAAGAAAGCCAAGTAACAACATATCGTATAAAACAAAATACCCTGATAGAAAACTATCAGGGTATTTTGTTTTATACGATAAAAAATTAAAGGCTAAGTATAAAGTTATCTTTATTTAAACCATCGGCTATGTACTGCCAATTAATATGCACTACATCGCTAAGTACTTTTTTAAGCATGTTAAAGTCGTTAGGCTTCCTTATGTATACGTTCGCTCCGGCTTCAAACGTTTCCTCAATATCCTGTTCCGCAGAAGAGGTAGAGTAAATGGCTACCGAGATTTTTTTAAGGTGTTCATCTGCCCGTATTTCCCGTAAACATTCTAAACCGCTTTTCCTTGGCATATTTAAATCAAGGAAAATAATGTGTGGCAGCGCGTTGGCATGGTCGTTTAAGTAGTTCATAAGCTGTTCCCCGTCATGGAATGTGCTTAAGGCGTACTCAATTTTTACATCTTCAAAAGCCTCTTTAAAAAATAAACGGTCATCTTCATCGTCATCGGCAAGCATTATGTGCAGAGGATTTGGTCTCATCAAATTTTGGTTTTTTTGATTGTTAAGACATTGAGAAATCTCAAATGCTACTGCAAATTAATAAAAATTTAATGGGAAATAAAAATTAGTTTTGATCTTAAGTTATGCGTAAATATTTTTTTGTTTTTATGTTAAAAAAATGTGAAAAATATTATTTCAAATGTAGCGTTTTCATTAGTTTCTTAGTTTAAATTCATCTTTATAACATACCTTTGGCAATGTTGCGTTTTTTAAAAAGCAACATTATTTCTGTAGTATAATTACTGTTAAAACTTTGTACATAAAAAGAGGCTGTTTAATTTAATAAACAGCCCCACGCATTAAAATAATAAACAACCACTATGTAATACAGTGTACTTTTTATTGCGATAAAGTCCACATACGCTTATTTATTTCATCGTAACCGCCAAATTGCCTGTTAAGTGCTTCGGTTAAGTGCTCTGCATTAAACGTAAGTTCTGAAGCAGGGTATAGGTAACGCACCGGCACTGCAGCAGGATTATTTACATTAAGGCTTGTAGCCGGATTTATAGAAAGCGCAGGGTAACCCGTTCTTCTGTATTCAAAATAAGCGGTATCTGCATCCATTAAAAAGTTAAGCAGGTAACGTTGCAGCCCTATCTGCATCAGCTGGTTTTCCTGAGATGTAGCAAAAGCAGCCTGTCCGGTAAAATAACCGTCAATGTCGGCCTGGGTTAAGGCGTTCCCGTGCGCGTATGCCGCATTAGAATTCATAACCATGGTAAGTGCTGCTTTAACGCCACTTTCGTAATACTGCTGTGCAGTACCGCTACTTATCCATCCGCGTATGCGCGCTTCAGCTAAAATAAGCTGCTGTTCTGCATAAGTAAGCATGCGGCGCGGTTCGCTGGCCTGATCGGTTTGGTATTTAAGGTTTATCCTGGAGTAGGTGCCTGTAGCATACGTAGCATTTAGCCCTGCGTAGTCTATGGCAGTATCTACCCCTACATACGCATCAGGACTTGTAGCCGGTATACCTGCTATCCTTTTAGCCTCGGCAGGCTCCCCAAAATAGTACAGGCGTTTGTCGTTAAGCAATTTAAGGTTATCTACCACCGTGGTACTTAAAATTGTACGGCCCGTAAACATATCGTTAGTGCTGTATAACGGATGCCTGCTTACACTGTTATACTCCAGCCCAAGGTATTGGTTTGCATTTTCCAACAGTTTATTGTCGTTTACAATGGCTGCAAAGCGCTGCGGTATGCGTAGTTCTGCATCGTTAGCTTTGTTGCTCAGGCTCATTAATACTTTAAGCTGAAAAGCGTTTACTGCACGCTGCCATTTAGTATTATCCCCGGCAAAAGGGGTAGGGTCTCCCGCAAATGTAGCCCCGGCGGCAAAGGCTGCGCTTGCTTCCTCCAGCTCTGTTAGTATTCCCTGAAAAACCTGTTTCTGGGTATCGTACTTTGGCTTAAAGTTGCCTAAAGCCCCTTGTCCTGACTCGCTATACGGTATATCGCCCATTTTCATGGTAAGCAAATAAAATGTGTAAGCCCTTACAAAGTGCGCAATACCCTTATAAGAATTTTCGGCTGGTGTTCCTTGTGCTGCCTGTAGCATTTTTTCTACATCAGGCAATATGGTCATGCTGCCAAAGCTTGCGTTACTTATAAAGTTGTACTGTGTGCCCAGTTGCCCTTCATTAGCATAGGCTACATATTTTGGCAGGGCGTTGTCTGATATGTACGCTTTTGCATCGGCGCCCTGATACTTGGTTACACTAAGTATAATATTTGTACACAATAGTGAAGCACTTACTTCGGTAGGTGTATTAGGGTTGGTATTTATATCGTCAAAATTGCTGCAGCCGGTAATTGTAAGCATTATGGCTATTACTCCAATAATTTTTTTCATGTCCGTCATTATTTATTATGTCGACTATTAAAATTCAAGTTTCAGGTTACCGCCTATAAAGCGCTGCGATGGATCGCTAAAATTGTCTACGCCGCTGTCTGGATCAGAGTATTTAAAGTCTTTAGCCCATAAAAACAGGTTTTGACCAATGGCAGATACCGCTGCGCTCTTAGCGCCTATAAACTTACATGCCGATTGTGGTACGTTATAGCTTATAGATAGTTCGCGTAGTTTTATAAATGTTGTACTGTAAGTATCGTACGGAGATGGCGCGCCGCCCCATGCTGTACCTTTGTGTATTCTTTGTATGTAGCTTTGGTACGTTACCGGAACATCATTTGCTGCGTATTGCCTTGTATCTGAAGTTATGTTACCAAAAGCATCGTAGGTGGCACTACCCGAAACTACCTTTACTCCGCTGCCCACATAATTAGCGGTTCCGGTTGTTACATCTTTATAGCGTATGTCGTTTACAGAATCAGGGTGGTTACCTGATTGCCACATATACATTTCGGTAGTACTTTGTGCAAGGCCGCCTACACGTCCGTCTAACGACACGTTTAGCGTAAAGTTTTTGTATCGTATGGCAGATGATAGTCCCCATATCCAGTCAGGATCTGCATATCCGTACACCGATTGATAAGCAGAGTACACCGGTAATCCGTTTTCATAGATCATGTTTCCGTTGTTATCTTTCTGGAAATCATTTAGCACAAAGGCATCTACACGGTTACCTACCTTTACCCATGGGTTGTTTGCAGAAAATTTACTATCCAGTTTTGTATAGTATCGGGCGTATTTAGACCAGTTTGCGGTAATGTCCCACTGCCAGTCCTGTAGTTTTACAGGTGTTATGTTAGCCGTAATTTCTATTCCCCTGCGGGTTATTTCTTCACCTGTGTTAACATAGTTAGAGCTAAAGCCCGAAGCGCTGCTTACCCCTGTAGCAGTAAGGAAATCATACATACGCTTAGAGTAGTAGGTAAAGTCAAATGAAAAGCGGTTTTTAAACAGGCTCGATGCTGTACCAATTTCCCATGTGTCTGACGCCTGCGGATTTACAGTACTGTTTCTTACCGTATCTGGGTAGGTTGCAGAGGTGTTGCTTCCCCATGCGTTGTTGTTAATAGTATAAACCGAGTTAATATCGTACACGCCGGCCGGAGTTTTAGATGAGGTCCATGAGCCGCGCAGTTTCCAGAACGAAAGCCAGTCGTATTTTGGTAGTATTTCTGATGGAAGGAAGCTTGCCGCTACCGATGGGTACAGGTAAGAACGTGTGGCTTGCGGTAGGGTAGAGCTCCAGTCGTTACGCAGGGTACCTTCTAAAAATACCATACTTTTCCATGATGCGCCCAGGCGCCCGTATATACTGTTTACCTGTCTTTTTGAAACCGATGAATTTACCAGTGGTGCATTAATAGACGCTTTAATAGAATAGAATCCCGGAATAGAAAGCCCGCCCTGGGTTTGAGATTCTATACCTTTATCTTGCGTGTAATAAATTGTTTCTCCAAAAAGCCCGTCGATGTCGAAATCGCCAAATTTTTTGTTACCCGTTAAAAGAAAATCCTGGTTAACACTATAACCTGTGCCTAAGCCCTCGCTATATGACCCCTTTAACGATTCACCCCAAACCTGTGCACCGTTTAATATTACCGTAGCAGCCCCGGCCGAAACCAGCGATCCTTTTGAAACCCGTATTACCTGCTGGTTATTATAGGTGTCAAAACCGGCGCGTAGTGTGGCATTTAGCCAGGGAGCGATTTCGTATGTACCCGACATAAACCCGTTAAACACCTGCCGGTCCAGGCTGTGTATACGCTCGTTACGGTCAAAATAAGGGTTGTTATTTGTGCCGGTATAGCTATTGTTTTGTGATTCGTTTTTTACCAGCCAATAGTCTTTGTACTGGCGGATGTCGTAATCAGGTGCAGACCAAACCAAAATGTTGTACATAGGGTCGTAAGCGGTATAACCACTAAAGCCTATGTTTGGCGAAGTTTGCTTGTTTAATGATATAGATGATGTAAACTTAAATTTATCTATGTTTATATCTCCCGCCAGCGTATAGGTGTACTTATCAAACTCAGAGTTCGGGTACTGGCCGCGGTTATTTACCCACGTAGCCGATGAGCGTATATTTCCGTGCTCGCCGTGTTGCGCTATACTAAGGTTATTGTTAAATATATAGCCTTGTTGCAGGAAGTTTTTAAAGTTGTCTTTACCGCGTGCCAGGTAAGGCATAGACTGGTATGATTTTGTAACAGGATCCCATTGTATTACCTGCTGGCCTTCCATAGGTACGCCCCAGGCTCCGGTGCCTGTATAGGTATTTGTAGCCGCATTTATTTGTCGGCCAAAGGTGGTTTGCTGTTTCGGTATTGCCAGATAGCCTGCGGTAAGCATGGTACTGCTGTTAAAGCTTACGCTAAGCCCATCTCTGTCTGTGCCGCCTTTTTTGGTAGTAACCACAATAGCACCACTGGCACCCCTGTAACCGTATAGCGCCGATGCTGTAGCACCTTTAAGTACGCTTACCGTTTCTATATCATCTGCAGGTACATCTCTTAGTGTCATATTGCCATAAGGTACACCATCTATAACCAGCAAAGGATTTTCGCCGCGTAACTCTATGGTAGGCGCTTCGGTAAATTCGGTACTGTTTTTTACCAGTAGGCCAGATACTTTTCCGGTTAATGATGTAGCTACATCTACACCTTTAACGGTTTGTACGGTGCTTCCTTTTACCTTTTGTACGGCATAGCCCAGTGCTTTTTCCTCACGTTTTATACCTAGTGCTGTAATCACCATTTCGGTAAGCTGAGAGGCCTCTTCTTGTAATGTTATATTTAGTAGCGTGTTAGGCGGAACAGTTTTTTCTTCGGTTTTAAAACCTATGTAAGAAAACACCAGGGTTTGTCCTACTTCTGCCATGATGCTGTAATTACCGTCCATATCGGTTTGGCTACTAAGAGCGGTGCCTTTTATCAGAACACTAACGCCCGGGAGCGGCTCGTTTTTACTGTCGGTAATTTTTCCTGTAACTTTTATTTTTTGTTGGTTCTTTACCTGATTGCCTGCCTTTACTTTAACAGTAATTACGTTATCTGCTACCAGGTAAGCAAGGTTAAATTTTAACGCAGCTTCATCCAGCAGGTCTTTAAGCGTTTTGTTTCCGGCAGTAACGGCGTTTTTCGTTTTTTGATACGTAACCTCGTCTGTGTAAAGTACAGAATACGTAGTCTGACTCTCTATGGCTTTAAAAAGTACCTTTAAGTCGGTAACGTTAGTGGTTAATTTTACGTTTGTGGTTTCCAGCCCGTGGGCGTTGTGCGTGTTTATAGCGAGTGCCTGTTGCAGGCAGCCCAGCGTTAGAAAAAATAAAAGCAGAATTTTTCTTGCGGTATTTTTTGTTCTGTCAAGATACATAATTGTAATATCTTTGTTTATTAGTTAATTGTAACGATTAATTGTAACCCGATAATTGGTGGCCGCCATGTTCGGGTTTTTTTGTTGGTAAACAGGAGCAGTCTTTTATACAATCATAGGCATATTAGTTTTTACAAGGTTTAAGAGTGATTTTAATGGTGTCGTTTTGTGGGCTGGTATAGTCCATGTTGTTTATAAAGCGAATGCTGCTAAGTACTCCTTGCAGGTCGTTACCCTTAAAGCTGCCGCTTATGGTACTGCAGTTGTAATATGGCGAGTTAACACTTAGCGTTACGTTATACCTGCGGTGCAGTGTTTGCAATACCTGTTTAATATTGGCGTGGTCAAAGAAGATACGACCGTCTTTCCAGGCGAGATAGTTAGTAGTATTAACATTAGTGGTTTTAGTTAATGCCGCTTTCTCCGGACTGTAAACCACCCGTTGCCCTTTGGTAATGATTTCTGAGGCGTTTGATTTTTTGTCTGTAACTTTTACTTTTCCGGATACTACAGTAACCGCAGCTACATCTCCGCAATAATTAGATACTATAAAACGCGTTCCTAATACCTGGGTTTTTAAATGGCGGGATGTAATTATAAAAGGGTGCGTGGTTTTATGCTCTACTTCAAAATAAGCTTCGCCGGTTAGCGTTACCTCTCTCGATTCTTTATCAAAAGCTACCGGGTATGTAAGGCTACTACCCGAATTAAGGTAAACCACAGATGCATCTGGCAGGATTACTTTTTGCTGCTTGCCCAGCTGTGCCGAAACGGTTTTCATTTCGGCCTGATTTTCTGCTAAAAATACAGTGTATAACAATCCTGCTGTTATTAGTAACACGGCAGCAGTGGCCAACCTAAAGTATGGCCTGCGGTTTTTCTGCGCTATGCGCTTTTCTATTTTATTTAGTAGCAATGCGCCGGTTTGTGGCGTAAGCTCATCATTAGCAAAAGTTTGCTGTTCGGCAAGGGTGTCGAAGAAAATATTTACCGCCTTTTCTTCCTTCGGCGTGGCGTTACCGGTGCTATATTTTTTAAAAATGTTTTTATGCATGTTACCCATGTGCTTTATATATAAATGAGCTTTGTTTATATATAAGTACAGCAAAAAGGCTATGCACCTACTGCAAAAATGAAACCTTACAATTTGTTAAAACACGTAACGTTGAGGTAACGCAAAGCCTAGTTTGCACACGCAATAAGTAGGGCAAAAGCAAGGTTACCTATGTTTTCGCTACGGAGTATTTTAAGGGCTTTATTAATTTGGTTTTCTACCGTGCTGTTAGAAATCTCTAACAACAATGCAATATCGGCTATGCTCATTTGCCGGCTAAAACGCAGGGTAAATATTTGGTGGCACTTGGGTGGCAGCAGGGTTTCGGCAGCCTTGTACACTTCTTCAACCAGTTCTTCGCTGGGTATTGCTGTAGTTTCTTCTTCATCGGCAAGTGAAAAAGACTGCGCCAGCAGTTCCAGTTCTACAGTGGTTAGGCTTTTACTGGCAAATTTTTTGGCGCACTGGTTTCTTACCGCCTGATACAGATAGGCTTTGTGGCTGGCAAGTTCGGTATGTTCCATCCGTGACAAAAAATAGGTGAATATTTCCTGAAGAACGTCTTCGGCAGATTCTTTATTCTGAAGTATTTTTAATGCAAATACGTACAGGCCCCTCCAGTTTTCGGTGTATATGGTATTAAAAACCAACTTTTTGTTTAAAAAAGTATTCGTAGCCATTTTTAGCTTATCGGTTAAAAATATGACAAAGCTAAATCCGTGGTTTATTTTTCAGCAGAACAGAACGTAATGTTTTGGTTAAGTTTTAGCCGCAGTGGTGTTTGCTTATAAGCAGGTGCGGATTAGGGGACAAGTAACATTAAAGTAAAAGAAATGCCGGCTATTTTACAGCCAGCATTTCTTTTTTAAGCTCGAAGTTCATTAATAACCCGTGTAGCCCTTCGAGATATTTATTGTAGTTAAGTGCATATCCTTTTTGGTACTGTGTTTTTTTTAGTGAGATGGCACCACCACAGCGCTCTATGTCTACCACCCGGTGCTGGTCATCCAGGTAAAAGGCAGTAGGGAAGCCCAGTGTGTGTTTTAGCGATGCTACAATAGGGGCATCATTTCGGTACGATTCATGTGCATAACATACAATTACGTTATGGCTAAACTTACCGGCCATTTTTTTCATTTCATGGCGCCTGTCCCAAAATACCACTACATACTGTACCTCTTTACGGTACTTTTGTGCCAGTTTATTTATTGCAGGGATTTCGCCGGTTCCCGGTATGCACCACGATGCATAGGTGATAAGCACAACAGGCTTGGTAATTTTTTCCAGTTTAAATTTGCCGCCGTGTACTTTTTTAAACTTAAACTCGTTGAAGTACGTGCCCTTTAGGCGGTTTTGCACCAATGAATCAAACAGGTACTGTCCGCGCTCTGTATCGCCGGTGCGGTATGCAGTTTCAGACTCTTGTTTGTATTTGGCAAAATTGATGCGTATGGCATTAGAAAACTGCAAACTGTCTGCCTGGCTGTAGCCAAACAGCGGCAGTAAAAACAGAAGGTAATATGTAATTATTTGCTTCATAATATATACGGTGATTGGGGTACTATAAAATTACCTAATAAACCCATATAAAATTCAGCCTCAGTTACTTTTGCATATTTTAAGATGTTCATAATCAGTATAAATTTGAACATTTTTAAGTGTATGCACGAAAACCTTGTAGAAATGTTAAAATGTTAAATTGTAATGATGCTAATATCTAAAAATTGATTACAAAAAATTGATTTTACTGAACCAGTGTATTTTGTATTATGTGTAATAAAGTAGTATCTAAAATACACTTTGTTAACTATTTACCTGATTTTATTGCCTTTTGTTTGTGATTAAAATAACACATTTCCCATATTTAGTAGGAAATTTAATCGTATTTTGATTGTTTTGTTAAAGAGTTTAGTCCAATTGGTCGAGGGTAACCTTAATTAATTTGATTACATAAATTTATCCCTCAACAACCTCTTTTCCCTGCGAAGGCAGTTCAAACAACTCTAAGTCGAAATATCCCACAGCGGCTATAATATGGTCAAAAATATCCGCCATAATGTACTCGTGGTTTATCCAGCGTTTGTCTTTGGTAAACATATAAATTTCCAGCGGTATACCCTTATCTGTAGGCTGCAGGTGGCGGCACATTATGGTAAGGTCGCTGTTTACGCCCGGGTGGTTTTCTATGTAGCTGTTTATGTATTTACGAAACACCCCCAGGTTAGTAAGGTTACGCCCGTTTATGGCAAGCGATTTATCTACATTGTTTTCTGTGTTGTATTTTTCTATATCGGCCTGCCTGTGGGTGAGGTATTCGGTAACCAGCTGTATTTTTTTCAGTCGTTCAATTTCGGGTTCGGTAATAAACTTAACGCTGTTCGCCTTAATCAGTATGTGGCGCTTTATACGCCTGCCACCCGAATTAAGCATGCCGCGCCAGTTTTTAAACGAGTCGGAAATAAGGCTGTAGGTAGGTACCGTAGTAAAGGTATTGTCAAAGTTCTGTACACGTACGGTAGCCAGGTTAATTTCTGTAACATAGCCGTCGGCACCAAATTTTTCAAAGGTTATCCAGTCGCCTATGCGCACTATGTCGTTAACCGATATTTGTATGCTTGCCACAAAGCCCAGCAGTGTATCTTTAAAGATAAGGATAATTACTGCCGATACCGTACCCAGGGTACCCAGCAGGGCACCAAACTGCACGTTAAACAAAATAAGCAGCATGGTAATGGCTGCAAAAATCCACAGCATTATCATTACTACCTGTATGTAGCTGTCTATGGGTTTGTCGTTATACCCGGGTTGCTGTTTCAGGTAATCGCGTAACGAACGCATAACGCTGCCTATAATACGTATGGCGAGTAGCAGGGTAAGTATGGTAAAGCCTTTATTAAACAGGTACTCCCAGTACACAAAACCTTCAAGGGCTACAGGTACGGTATTTTGCACTACCAGCAGTGGCACTATCCATGCGGTGCGTTTAGGCACACCGTTTAGCACAAGGAAATCATCAAAGGAAGTACTCGTACGCCTGGCCATAACAATGGCTACCCACTTAAACGCGCGGCGTGCCACATAGTATAGCACTAACGATATTAATGCTATAACTACCAGGTTTACGGCAAGATTGCCATACACGGCAGCACTCTGCGTAAAATGCAGCTTCCTGAATACATGATATGCCCAGCGGAACAAATCCATTAGTTACTTTGCGGTGTTTTAAAGTACTTCCACTCTATATAGAATGTACCAAACGGTACTACCGATGCCAGGGCTACAATTAAAAACTTTTTTATGGGCCAGTTTTGTTGCTCTTTAAGCAGGAATGCCAAAATTATGTATCCTACAAACAACAAGCCGTGCGCCGTACCTATGGGGTTTATCAGGCTGTCGTTTCCGTAGATGTATTTCAAGGGCATGGCTATAAAAAACAGGCCCAGTAACGAAAGCCCTTCCAGTGTGGCTATTAGCTTAAAAAATTTTGTCATGATGTACGTTGTTAATTTTAGCAAAGGTAGGTAAGGGCAGCGGCATTAAGAAGCCCAAACCATTAGTTATACTGTTAAATCTTTTGTCCGTTTAGTATTACGGTATCTATAAGATTACTGCCAAAGGCGTAAGGCAATTCATAATACGATTTTAGCGGCTTTGTAATTATTACACTTGCGGCTTTCCCTTTGGTAATACTACCATGCGTTTGGCTTAGCCCCATGGCGTATGCCCCGTTTATGGTGGCAGCATTTATGGCTTCTTTGGGCGTCATTTTCATTTTAATGCAGGCTGTAGCTACTACCAGGTTCATGTTGCCACTAGGTGTAGTGCCGGGGTTATAGTCGGTAGCAAGTGCCAGGGGTAGCCCTGCGTTAAGCCGCAGCCTTGCCGGGGTATACGGTATACTTATAAAAAACGAACAAGTAGGTAAAGCCACAGGCATGGTACGACTGTTTTTAAGGGCTTCAATATCGTCATCGGTTACAATTTCCAGGTGATCTACGCTTAGGGCGTTGTGCTTTATACAGGCGGCGATGCCGTCTATGGCTGTAAACTGGTTTACGTGGATTTTGGCCTCCAGACCGTATTGTTTACCGGCCTCCATAATGCGCTCCGTTTCGGCAACCGAGAAGTAACCCGTTTCGCAAAATGCATCTATATAGTCTGCTAATCCTTCACTTGCAATAGCTGGAAGCATCTCGTTAATAATCAGGTCTATGTAAGCAGTATGATTTTCTTTATATTCCGTAGGGAATGCATGTGCACCCAGGAACGTAGCCTTTATGGCAACCGGGTAATTTTGGCGCAGCCGTTTAATCACGCGCAGCATTTTAAGCTCGCCTTCAACCGTAAGCCCGTACCCCGACTTTATTTCAATGGCTCCTGTGCCCAGTTGCATAACTTCTTCCAGGCGCTTGCGGCTTTGTTCGTATAACTCGTCTTCATGGGTTTCATTAAGCCTTTTTGCCGAATTTAAAATACCCCCGCCACGGTTGGCTATTTCCTCATAGCTAAGTCCGTTTATACGGTCTACAAATTCCTGCTCGCGGTTACCGGCATATACCAGGTGGGTATGGCTGTCGCACCAGGTGGGTAGTACGGTTTTTCCGGTGGCATCTATTATTTCACCGCTAAAGTCGGCCGGGCAGGTGTCCATGGTTCCGTAGCCGGTTATGGTACCGTTTTGCATCAGCAGCCAGGCGTTGTGCAGGGTGGGTAGTGTAGCCATTTCTTTGCCACTCAGTTTTTCGGTGGGCGTATCCCTAACCTGTAATAGTTCTTTTATGTTGGTTATAAGTAAAGCCATGGTTTAAAGTTTTGGTAAAAATAACATCCCTTTTAAAAAACTCCTATATTTATGCTAAAGAAATACCGCACATTTTGTGAAAAGGATAGAATACAGCAAAGTACGTAAGGTACAGCCCAATAACTTTGAATATAACGGCGAATATAAAGAAGACGCCGTGCAAATGCAGCTCTTTGTTTTTAATGAAGAAGGCTATGAGGAGTATAAAAACGTAAACCTGGAACGGGTAGTAAAGGAGTGTTCAGACCCTAAACAAGAACATGATATAAAGTGGCTTAACGTGCACGGCCTGCACGATGTAGAGCTTATAAAACGTATAGGCGAACTTGTAAAAGTGGAGCCGCTTATAGTGGGCGACATTTTAAATGTGCATCGCCGTACCCGTATAGAGGAACTGGGCGATGTTCTGTTTTTTAGTGTAAAATCAGTATTGCCCGAAGAACAGGCAGGCATGGTGAAAACCGAACAGGTAAGCTTTTTGCTAAAGGGAAACACCATAATTTCGTTTCAGGAAAAACGGAGGGACTACTTTAGCCACATTCGCGAGCGTATACGTACCGGCACCGGTATTGTGAGGAAGAAGAAAAACGACTATCTGTTGTATCTTATGCTCGATGCAATTATGGAGAATTTCTTTATAACCATAGAGTCTTACGAAGAACGTATAGCAATGCTAAACGACCAGGCACGCCAAAATTACAAGGCTAATTTTATTGAGGGTATAGAACACGCCAAAGACAATCTTGTATTCTTAAAACGTGCCATAACGCCATTGCGCGAGGCGTTACTGAGCCTTAAAAGCGTGCGCGATGAGGAGGAGTATGAAACGATACGCAAATCTACCCACGTGTATTTTGCCCGGCTGCACCAAAAGTGCCTGGAATTGCTGGATCAAACCGATTATGACCTGGTATCTTTAGACAGTGCCAGTAATTTCCATTTTGCGGCTCAGGGGCAGCGTATGAATGAGATTATGAAAACCCTTACGGTGTTTTCGGTTATTTTTATGCCGCTTACGTTTATTGTAGGGGTGTATGGTATGAACTTCGACAACATGCCCGAACTCCATACACATAACGGTTACTACATAGTGCTGGGCGTTATGGTGGTTACCATTATACTGATGGTAATTTATTTTAAGAAAAAAGACTGGTTTTAACGGTATGAATTTTATAAGCGATATTTCTAAAAAAGAGTTTCCGCAAAGCGAAAAGGTTTTGGCTAAACTGGTGCGGAAGCCAATTATTGAATTGATAAAGAGGGATAACCCTGATTTTGATGAAAACTGTCACCTTGCGCTCAGTGAGCTAAACGACTACCGCGAACGGTATATATCTGAGTTTTTGCAGCGGGAAGTAGGCCAACTGGACGACCTAGAAAAAAGGGTGGTGCAGGCCATGCGCGACAAAAGCCTGGTAAGCGGTAGCCCTGATGAAGATGAAGATACCGCCAACTTAACCCTGGGGCAGCGCGTAGCAGATAAGGTAGCCGACTTTGGCGGAAGCTGGACGTTTATCATTTCGTTTGTGGTGTTTCTGTTGGTGTGGATTTTTATTAATGCCTTTGTGTTCTTTAACAAAGGTTTCGATCCGTACCCGTTTATACTCCTTAACCTTATATTGTCTTGTGTGGCAGCTTTACAGGCACCTGTGATTATGATGAGCCAGAACAGGCAGGAGGAAAAAGACCGTAGCCGCGCCAAAAACGACTATATGGTAAATCTTAAATCAGAACTGGAAATCAGGCTGCTGCACGAAAAACTGGATCACCTGATACTGCACCAGGAACAAACGCTTATAGAGGTGCAAAAAGTTCAGATAGACATGATGAACGATATACTGGCAAGGGTAGAGAAGAAGGCGGAGTAAGGGAATTGAACTTTTCAGCAA
>JAAXJD010000044.1 GCA_012270005.1 Flavobacterium sp.
CACCGGTACCGGTACCGCCACCCATACCTGCTGTAATAAAAAGCATTTTGGTATTGGTATCGAGCATTTTTTCTATGTCTTCTATACTTTCAAGAGCAGACTGTTGCCCTACCTCAGGGTTGGCACCTGCACCAAGACCCTCGGTTAGGTTTACACCCAGTTGAATTTTTGTAGGGACAGGGCTGTTTTGAAGCGCCTGGCTGTCTGTATTACAGATAACAAAGTCTACCCCTTTAATCCCTTGCTTAAACATGTGGTTGATTGCGTTGCTTCCACCGCCGCCAACACCTACTACCTTGATCACGTTCGACTGGTTTTTAGGTAAGTCAAACGAAATACTTCCAAAATCTGTGTTCATCATAATCAACGGGTTATTATTCTGCGTTATCTAAAAAATCTTTAATCTTATCTATATACTTGTCAAAAAACGACCTCTTCACTTTTTTCTCGGTCGATTCTTCCATCACGTTTTCTACCATTGGCCTTGTAGCTGTAGCAGTGGCTGTAGCCGATGCCGTTTCCAAAACAGGTTCTTGTGCTGTTACCGCTACAGGTTCCGGCTGTGGTACTGCTGCCTGTGGCTGCGGGGTAACCGGTTTAGCTGCCGTAGCTGCATTTACAACCGGCTGTACCGGCTGCTGATACCTTACTACCGGTGGCTGTTGGTACATAGGCTTTTGCAATTCTACAAGCGGTGTAGCACTAAGTGTATTGTTCCTTAGGCTATTCATTACAAGTCCTACTGCTGTAGCATAAAGCGGGCTCGAAATTTCTTCGCCTGATTTGCCGGCAAGGTGCTCGTTAGGGTATCCTATACGGGTATCCATACCGGTAATATATTCTACAAGTTGCTTTATATGCTTAAGTTCGGCACCACCTCCGGTTAGCACAATACCTGCAATTAGCTTTTTGCGCGGATCTTCGTGCCCGTACGCCTTAATTTCTGCAAATACCTGTTCTACGATTTCTACCACGCGGGCGTGGATAATCTTTGAAAGGTTTTTAAGCGAAATCTCTTTTGGCTCACGTCCGCGAAGGCCTGGGATAGAAACTATTTCATTATCCTTGTTTTCACCTGGCCACGCCGAACCGAATTTTACCTTAAGCAGTTCTGCCTGCTTTTCTATAATAGAGCAACCTTCTTTAATATCGTCAGTAATCACGTTACCGCCAAATGGTATAACCGCTGTATGGCGGATAATGCCATCTTTAAAAATGGCCAGGTCTGTAGTACCACCACCTATATCTATAAGTGCTACACCAGCCTCTTTTTCTTCCTGGCTAAGTACTGCATCTGCAGAGGCAAGCGGCTCAAGGGTAAGGCCCGAAAGGTCTAAGCCCGAACTTTTAATGCATCGGCCTACGTTACGTATGCTCGATGCCTGCCCCACTACCACGTGGAAACTGGCCTCAAGCCTGCCGCCATACATGCCTATAGGTTCTTTGATTTCTCCTTGTCCGTCTATTTTAAACTCCTGCGGAAGAACGTGTATTATTTCCTCACCCGGAAGCATGGCCAGTTTGTGCACCTGGTTAATCAGTAAGTCTATATCAGCATCGCCTATTACCTCGTCAGGGTTCGTCCTGCTTATGTAATCGCTGTGCTGAATGCTGCGTATGTGCTGCCCGGCTATGCCTACCACCACATCGTTTATACGATAGCCGCTATTAGACTCAGCCTCTTGTATGGCCTGTTGTATAGACTGTATGGTCTGGGTTATGTTATTAACCACGCCACGGGCCACACCAAGGCTTTTAGATTTCCCTATGCCCAGGATTTCCAGTTTACCATACTCGTTCTTTTTACCTATCATCGCAACGATTTTCGTTGTTCCGATGTCTAATCCTACTGCAATGCTCTCTCTTTCCATATTACTGTTTTTTGGTGCACACAACCTGCTGCGCAAACTTCAGGTTTATTGTTTTGTATTTCTCTGTCAATGTATCCTTAATGGCGTTGTGCAAAAACGCCTTGTAATTATCAAATTTCCTGTCGATGTTAATCGGACTGCCAAACATTATTTCAAAATCATACCCCCGTGGAATCATCACTATATTACCCTTAGGTAAAATTTCCATTCCGGTGATGTGCTTTTTTAAAAAATCATCATCGTAAATATAATCCAGCAAAAGCTTCAGCCTTTTTTCCTCTACCAGGCCACGGCTGCCTGTAAGCAGCGGAACCCTTGCGGTTTCGTTTTGGCTCAGCGGCATCTCTTTGCCTTCATAATCAATATAGAACGATTTGGCTCCCTCAAACACTCTCGCAACAGGTTTTCTTTGCGTTACTTCAGCTTTAAGCTTTCCGTCTACAGTGGCGTAAACTTCAGCCTTACTTACCATAGGATTTTCACAGATTGTTCTTTCCACCCTACTCAAATCTAGCTGAACTTTCTTAATGCTTGTAAGTGAGCCCAAATTTTGTTTCAACAACTTATTAACGTCTTCTTTCGTTATAAAACTCTCGTTGTCAACGAATACGATTTCAGGCTGCGTTAAAGTCCTGTTTTAATGACGATATGCCGAAAAAGAATAAAGGAAAACTACGACCGCCAGCATAACCACCAGCCTTATGTTTGTCCAGTTAATATTTTTCATGCAACAACTCTTTTATTTCAGGTACCATTTCGCCTATATCGCCGGCACCTATGGTTATTACCACCTGTGCATCTGTTTCTTTAAGCAACGGCAGCAAATCTTCTTTGCTTACCAGTTGCTTATTAGGGTTCTGTATCTTATCTAACAACCACTGGCTTGTAATGCCTTCCATAGGCAATTCCCTTGCAGGGTATATATCTAACAACACTATATTTTCAAACTTGCCAAGGCTTTCGGCAAAACCATCGGCAAAATCACGCGTACGGCTAAACAAATGCGGCTGAAACACCGCCAGTACCTTTTTACCCGGGTACAGCTCTGTAACGGCCTGGTATACCGCGTTAATCTCTGTAGGGTGGTGTGCATAATCGTCTATATACACCAGTTCATCTGTTTTTATCTGGTAGCTGAACCTTCTCCTTACACCTTTAAAACTTGCCAGTGCAGCCTTAATATCCTCAGCCGAAACACCGTAAGTATATGACATTGCTAAAGACAGCGTAGCATTGGTTAGGTTATGGTGGCCCGGCAGGCCAAAATGTATATCGGTAATTACACCATTTGGTGTTACCACGTCAAATACATAGGCGCTGTCTTCTATGCGAATGTTTTGCGCTGAAAACGCTCCGCTGCCCACACCTACCGTTACACCTTCAAGCGGAAGGCCTGTAGCTACAAACAGCTTACTTTTATCTTCTACTTTATCTGCAAATTCGCGGAATGACGCCTCTATAGAAGCCGTATCTCCGTAAATATCCAGGTGGTCTGCATCGGTACTGGTTACGCATGCTATGTTTGGGTGCAGGTGCAGAAACGAGCGGTCAAACTCATCTGCCTCTGCTACGGTTACCGTTTTACCACTACCCCTAAGGTTATCGTTGATATGTTCTCACACACCGACTAGAAACGCCTGATCATCTACACCGCTCTGGTACAGTATATGCCCCAGTCTGCTGCTGGTGGTAGTTTTACCGTGGGTGCCTGCTACCGCAAAAGAGAAAGTTCCCTTAGTGATAATGCCCAGCACTTCGGCGCGTTTTTTTACTACAAACCCATTATCTGTAAAATAGTTCCACTCTGTATGCTGTTTAGGCACAGCAGGCGTAACTACTACCAGTGTATGTTCTTTGTCAAGGAACGCATTTTCAATCAGGCCGGTGTTGTCATCAAAGTGAATGTTTATCCCTTCGGCAACCAGCTCATCTGTAAGATGGGTAGGGGTTTTATCGTACCCTGCTACATTTTTGCCTATGAATTTAAAATAGCGGGCCAGGGCGCTCATCCCTATGCCACCGATACCAATAAAATAGACATTTTTAATGTTTGCTAATTCCATCTCTGTTTTATGCTTCTGAGTCCGCGAGGCGTGTATAGCCTGTTTACAAACTCAGTATTTCAGTATAAATTTATTCTTCTTAATCAGTGGAAAAAAGTTTAGCTTTTAAGCAACTTTATTACCTCTTCCACAATGTCGTTTGTGGCGTTTACCTTAGCAAGCTTCTTTATGTTTTGGCTCAAAGACTGCTGCTTTTCTGCGTTATATACCAAATCTGCAAACACCGGTTGAAACTGCGTATCGGGCTGCGCTTCTTTAAGCAAAATTGCTCCGCCTTTGCTCACAATGGCTTCTGCGTTTTTGGTTTGGTGGTCTTCAGCCACATTAGGCGACGGTATAAAAATTACCGGCTTGCCTACAATGCATAACTCCGACACCGAAGAAGCTCCTGCACGCGACACTACAAAATCGGCCGCAGCGTATACTAAATCCATCCTGTCTATGAACGCCATCACCTGAACGTTGTCTTTTTCGCTATGGTGCTTGTACTGATCGTAGTACAACTTACCACACTGCCAAATCACCTGTACATCATGCGCCTGTATGTAGGCAAGCTCTTTATCTATCAGCTGGTTTACACGGCGTGCACCAAGGCTGCCACCTAAAACCAACAATGTTTTTTTATTTGGATCCAGCCCAAAGTGCTTTATGGCTTCGGCACGTTTGGTATCGGTATCTATTAAATCCTGCCTTACCGGGTTCCCTGTAAAAACAATTTTGTTTGCAGGAAAAAAACGCTCAAGATTATCGTATGCCACACATATTTTACTTGCCGTTTTTGCCAGCCATTTATTGGTTATGCCAGGAAAAGAGTTTTGCTCCTGTATTACCGTAGGCACCCCCATGCCAGATGCAGCTTTTAATAACGGTCCGCTGGCAAAGCCTCCGGTGCCTATTACCACATCAGGCTTAAAGTCTTTAATAATACGCCTCGACTTTAAAAGGCTGCTGGCCAGCTTAAGCGGGAACATGGCATTGTCTAACGTAAGCCTGCGCTGTATGCCCGCTATCCAAAGGCCAATGATTTTGTAACCGGCCTGTGGCACTTTTTGCATTTCCATTTTGTCTGAAGCACCCACAAAAAGTATTTCGCACTCCGGGAAACGCGCCTTTAACTCATTGGCAATAGCCACTGCCGGGTAAATATGCCCGCCAGTACCGCCACCGCTTAGTATGAATTTAGGTTTGTTCATTTTTTAGCAACTGAGTCTCTGAGTCGCTTAGCGGCTTAGTTTCTCAACATATTTTAATTTATCAACTTATTTTTTTCTATCACTTAAAAGCTAAGAAGCTTAATTACTCAGTAGCTAAGTGGCTCACTTCATTACCGCCCTCATGGGGTTAGCACTGTCTTCTATAGAAAAATCAGGCTGCGGTTCCAGCCCGAGTGCTTCGGCTTCTTCCTTATTCTTTTCACGCTGTATGTGTTCGTCTATCAGCTGCTGCAATATGGCTTCGCGTTCCAGCTTCTCTGCTTCTTCCTGTGCCACTTCTTCTTCTTTCTTGGTAACGCTAAGGATAATGCCTATAGAAATACACGTCATCCACACACTACTACCACCGCTACTTATAAGCGGTAATGGCTGCCCCGTTACCGGAAGCAACTCTGTAGCCACACCCATGTTTATGAGGGCCTGGAAAATAATGGGGAATCCCAGCCCTACTATAATTAGCTTACCAAACATAGACTTTGACTTATTAGCCTGTATAAGGAACCTGAAAAACAACATGAGGTACAGAAACAGTACCGTAAGCCCACCCAGTATGCCATATTCTTCTACAATAATCGCGAAGATAAAATCGGATGACGACTGCGGCAGGAAGTTTTTCTGTACACTTTTGCCGGGGCCCAGTCCGTACACCTGACCGGTTGCTATGGCTATTTTGGCCTTCTCTATCTGGTAATCGTCTTCGTTTGGCTCATCATTAGTAAAGCGCTCTATACGCCCCATCCAGGTATCTACACGGTTTGGCATAGCATCCGGAAATGCTTTGGCAAGCCCTATGAACATGGCAAGGAATAACACACCCATACCTATAATACTGCCCAGGTAACGCAGGGGGTAACCGCCTACAAAAACCAACATACACACCATGCTGAAAATAAGTGCCGTTGTACTAAAGTTGGCAGGTAATATAAGTGCCAGTATGATGAATACCGGAATCCATAATTCAATGAACGATGCTTTAAAGGAGTACTCCTTATCCTGCATTTTAGCCAGGTAGCGCGCCACATACACCATAAGCACAATCATGGCAAACGACGATGTTTGAAACGTAACCCCTATAAACGGTACTTTTATCCAACGGCTAGCATTAGCCCCGTCTATAACCGTACCCTGAAAAAAGGTATATATAAGCAATACCGCTACTACCGGCATAAACATTATAGACAACCCCTTGTAATAATGGTAAGGCACCCTGTGAACGAAAAAAATCAGTGCCAAACCTATAAATATATGTACAAGATGCTTAAATAAATAGCCTATTACAGAACCCTTGCCTATAACATACACCAGGTTACTACTGGCGCTGAAAACCGGCATGAACGATATAAGGGCAAGCAAAATCACAAACGACCAGATGCCTTTATCTCCTTTAAGGTTATTTATCAATTCTCTCATGTTCTACTTCATTAATGTTGCCTTTCGGCGTTGTTCCTTTACTACCGGAACGCAATTACAAATTTTGTACGGCAGCCTTAAACTGCTTGCCACGGTCTTCATAGCTTTCAAACAGGTCAAAACTTGCACATGCAGGCGAAAGCAGTACGGTATCACCTTTTTCAGCAAGCCTTGAGGCCATTTTTACTGCTTCGGTCATGCTGGTAGTTTCTGTAACTACGTCTACCACATTGCCAAAGGCGTGTATAATTTTTTGGTTGTCTACACCCAGGCACACTATGGCTTTCACCTTTTCGCGTACCAGCTGCATAAGCTCGTTGTAGTCGTTACCTTTATCTACCCCACCTACAATCCATACCGTAGGCGTGTTCATACTGTCCAGCGCAAAATAAGCCGAGTTTGTATTGGTAGCCTTACTATCGTTAACGTACTCTACACCCTGAATTTTAAGCACCTTTTCAAGCCTGTGTTCTACACCCTGAAAATTAGAAAGACTCTCTATGATGGTCTTTTTCCTGATATTTTTTAATTGTGCAACCGCTATAGCAGCCATGGCATTTTTTACATTGTGCTTACCTTCCAGTGACAGTTCCGTTATTGGCATTGTAAACTCGTTTTTAGTTATTTTACTCACTATTGTATCGTCTTTTACATACACTCCGTTTTTATTATTGCCCGAAAGCGAAAACGGAATCAGCGTTGCTTTTGTTTTATTATGTGCCAGCCAGTTGTTAATGGCTTCGTCATCGGCGTCGTACACCAGATAGTCTTCTTTGGTCTGGTTCATGGTAATACGAAACTTAGCGGCTATATACAGGTCGTACTGGTATTCGTAGCGGTCCAGGTGGTCCGGGCTTATGTTAGTAATCACGGCTATGTGTGGCCTGTAATCATTAATCCCGTCTAACTGAAAACTACTAAGTTCAAGAACGTAACCCTCTACTTTATCTTCGGCTACCTGCCAGGCAAAGCTTTTACCTATGTTGCCCGCCAGCCCCACATTAAGCCCACCTTGTTTAAGCAGGTGGTGTGTAAGCAGCGTGGTGGTGGTTTTACCGTTGCTACCGGTTATGCCTATGGTTTCCTTATCGTTAAACTGTTCGGCAAATTCTATTTCAGATATTACCGGTATGCCTTTTTCCTTAAGCTTTTTAACTATGGGCGACTTATCGGGTATGCCCGGGCTTTTCATTACCACATCGGCATTAAGTATCAGCTCCTCTGTGTGGGTTTCTTCTTCCCATGCCAGCTTGTGCAGTGCCAGTATCTCTTTGTAGTTGCTCTTTATCTTCCCAAAGTCAGACAAAAAAACATCGTACCCTTTTTTCTTCCCAAGGATGGCAGTACCTACACCGCTTTCACCTCCGCCTAATATTACCAGCCTCATACTACCTTAGTTTTAATGATACCAGTGAAAATATGGCCAGAAGAATGCTTACAATCCAGAATCGGGCTACGATTTTACTTTCGTGATACCCTTTTTTCTGGTAATGGTGGTGTAATGGCGACATAAGGAATATCCTTCGGCCTTCGCCAAACTTCTTCTTGGTATACTTAAAGTAGCTTACCTGAAGTACTACCGAAAAATTCTCCGCCAGGAAAATACCACACAGCACCGGTATAAGCAGTTCCTTACGCACAGCAAGTGCCAGCACTGCTATAATACCACCTATGGTAAGGCTACCCGTATCGCCCATGAATACCGACGCCGGATAAGTGTTATACCACAGGAACCCTACGAGCGAACCGGCAAAGGCGGCTATATACACCGTCATTTCACCGGAGTTAGGTATGTACATTATATTGAGGTAATTACTAAAAATAATATTACCCGATACAAACGCAAATATCCCCAGGGTGAGTACCACAATGGCACTGGTGCCTGCCGCAAGCCCGTCTATACCATCGGTTAGGTTAGCACCGTTACTTACGGCCGTGATGATAAAAATTACCACCGGTATAAAAATCAGCCACGCCCATTTGGCATAATCGCCTCCCATAAATGAAAGCGCTTCGGCATAATCAAATTCGTTATTTTTAAAGAACGGAATGGTAGTGGCTGTTGATTTTTCCTCTACCGGAGCCTGAGTAATTACGTTGCGCCCCTGTTCAAACTGCACTATGTTAGCATTGTCTGTGCGTACTGTAACCCCCGGGTGGAAGTAAAGCACATAACCTACTATAAGGCCAAGGCCTACCTGCCCTACTACCTTAAACTTCCCTTTAAGGCCTTCTTTATCTTTTTTGTGGATTTTAAGGTAATCGTCCAGGAAGCCTATGGTACCCATCCACAGCGTGGTTACTATAAGCAGTATTACATAAATATTATCAAGCTTTGCCAGTAGCAGCACGGGTATAAGTGTTGAAAAAATAATAATCAACCCGCCCATAGTAGGTGTGCCTGCCTTTTGGCTCTGGCCTTCAAGGCCAAGTTCGCGAACGGTTTCCCCGATTTGCTGGCGGCGCAGGAAGTTAATAATGCGTTTTCCGAATATGGTAGACAATAGTAGCGACAGTATTACCGCAATGCCCGATCGGAACGTAATGTACTGAAACACGCCCGTACCGGGTATGTCTAGTTCTTTGTCCAGAAACTGAAATAAATAGTACAGCATATACTCCCTTTGCTATTTGTTTAATTGGCTCAATAATTCATTTACTACTTCCATCTCATCAAAATGATTCTTTACTCCTTGTATTTCCTTGTAGGTTTCGTGTCCCTTACCGGCTATGAGTATTATGTCGTTTGGCCTTGCCAGCTGGCATGCAAGTTTTATGGCTTGCTTACGGTCTACAAGGGCCACCGTTTTTTTATAGTCTTGTGGCTCTACGCCTTTTTCCATGTCTTCAATAATATCCTCAGGCACTTCTATACGCTGTTTAGCGCTGGTATATATTGTCTGATGGCTCATACTGCTGGCTATCCTGGCCATTTCGGGGCGTTTGGTTTTATCCCTGTCGCCACCGCAACCCACAACGGTTATCAGCTTTTCGTTTCGTGTGCGAATGTCTTCTATGGTCTTAAGCACATTTTCCAGTGCATCGGGCGTATGGGCGTAGTCTACAATCGCGGTTACATTAGTAGGGCTTACAATAAACTGAAACCTTCCGCTTACGCTTTCCAGCTCGCTAAGCAGCCTCAGCACCTCTAATTCTTCCAGGCCCAGGTTAACCGCAGCACCATATATTGCAAGAAGATTGTACGCATTAAACGTACCGATAAGCTTAACCCAAACTTCCTGTCCGTTTATTTTTAACAACAAGCCCGAAAGTTGGTTTTCTAGTATCTGTGCCTTATAATCGGCTATACTTTTAAGGCTGTAGGTAAACTTTTTTGCTGCCGTGTTTTGCAGCATCACCGGCCCGTTTTTATCATCTGCATTGGTTATCGCAAATGCTGTTTTAGGCAAATGATCAAAGAACGACTTCTTAACATCCCTGTACTCTGCAAACGTGGCATGGTAATCAAGGTGGTCATGAGACAGGTTCGTAAAAATCCCCCCGGCAAACAACAATCCGCTGGTGCGGTGCTGGTGTATGCCGTGGCTGCTAACTTCCATAAAGCAGTAATCACAGCCTTCGTCTGCCATTTGGCGCAGGTAACGGTTTATTGTAAGCGAATCAGGCGTGGTATGTGTAGCCGGATATTCTGTATCGCCAACCATTATTTTTACCGTACTAAGCAAACCTGTTTTATAACCCGCGTTTTTAAACAGCTGGTACAGCAACGTAGCAATAGTGGTTTTACCATTAGTACCAGTTACCCCTACAAGCTTTAAACTTTCAGACGGATTACCGTAGAAGTTTGCCGCCATGTAAGCCAGTGCCGCGTGGGTGTTACGCACTACCACGTAAGTAATGCCGTCGGCAGCATTATCAGGCAATGCTTCGCAAACCACTGTTGTAGCGCCCTGGCTAACGGCTTTATTTATGTACTGATGCCCATCGCTAAGAGTGCCGCGTATTGCCACAAAAGCATCGCCTTCACCCGCCTTGCGCGAGTCGAACTCTATTTTTGCCACAGGTATGTCGGTTGCCCCTTTTACCTGCTCTATGGCTACTTTGTATAATATGTCGCGCAACAGCATCACGATAATTCCAGTATTATAATTTCATTTTTCTTTAACGGGGCGCCTGGCGAAAGCGATTGCTTTTTAACCTTGCCCATCCCTTTTATCTGCACTTTTAGCCCCATGTTACCCAGTAGTGCTACGGCATCCATACCGCTCATGCCCACTGTATTAGGAACTGCTTTTTGTTTGGCAGCGGCTTTTTCCTCTTTATCATAGTAAGATTTTTACTTCATCTACATTTTTTACAACTTTTAATCCACCAGCTTTACCTTCTTGGTAGAAGCCACATCGGTATAAATTATTTCCGCTATCCTGCGGAACACCGGTCCCGCAACGTCTGCACCATAATACCCTTTAGCTACATGCGGCTTATGCACCACCACTATGCACGAATACTGTGGTTCATCTGCCGGGAAGTACCCTACAAACGACGACGAATAATACATTTCGCCATTGTTTTTACCTCCTTTACCGTAGTTAACCTGTGCCGTACCGGTTTTACCTGCCATACTGAAGTTTTCGGAATACAACTTAGAACCCGTACCCTTTTTTACCACGTTAGCCATAATGGCTTTTACCTGCTTAATGGTTTCCGGCGAACACATTTTAGGGTTAATTACCTCTTTGTCAAATTTCTTTATCGACTTATCCCAAGCCCTGATTTCCTGTACAAAAAGCGGTTTTACCTTTTCTCCGTTATTAGCAATCCCGTTATAGAAAGCCAATGTTTGCAGTGGTGTAAGGCTTACCCCGTAACCAAATCCCATCCAGGGTAGCGAAAGCTTAGACCAGCTTTTTTCTTCCGGTTGCGGAATCCTGGGCTTACCTTCACCTTTTAGCGTTACCCCCAGCCTGTTGTTTAAGCCCCAGTTATTAAGGTGCTTTACAAACGTGTTAGGGTCATCTTTATAACTGTTGTACACCGCCTGAACCAGCACGGTATTACTTGAAACTTCAAACCCACGTGCCAGCGAAATTTTACCATAGCCGCCCTTGTGCGAATCGCGTACGTGCTTACCTGAGTAGGTAATATCGCCACCATGCGTGTCAAATACCTGGGCTGTATCTATCCTTCCATCTTCCAGCATGGCCACAAGCCCAGCAAGCTTAAATGTAGAACCCGGTTCCTGGCTCTCGCCCACGGCATAGTTTACCGTTTCGTAATACGAGCCATCTTCTGCGCGCCCCAGGTTACTTATTGCCCTTACATAGCCGGTTTTGGTTTCCATAACCACCACACAACCGTGGTCTGCTTCGTAATATTCCAGTTGTTTTAAAAGAGCGTGATGTGCAATGTCTTGTATATACACATCTATTGTACTTATAACATCGAGTCCATCTATAGGATCCAGCTCGTTTACATCGCTTATAGGCTTCCAGTGGTTTTTTGCTATCTTCTGCATCATGTGGCGGCCGTCTTTACCTTTAAGATAATCGGCATACGCCCCTTCTATACCCACATACAGCATATCCCCATCTTCATCTATACGCTCGTAACCTACAGTACGCTCGGCTATTTTACCAATAGGATGCTCACGCACAATTTTTTGCTCTGTAATAATACCTCCCTTAAACGGCCCACGCTTAAACAGTGGAAAGCTTTTTATACGCAGCAACTCTGTATAACTTAAGCCCTTCGCTACCAGCATATAGCGGTTTTTGCGCTTACGAGCCCTTTTAAACATATCTATGTACTCATCGGCAGGTTTACCAAACATAGCCTGAAGCGAATCGGCCAGCGGCTCCAGGTCTGCCTTAAAATCTTCAGGCTTTGGGGCAACAGCATCAAACCTTACAATATAATTAGGTATAGAAGTAGCCAAAAGGCTGCCATCACTACTGTACACATTACCGCGGTTAGCCGGGATGGTAAAATTCTTTACCGTACGCTGGCGTGCCAGTTCCCTGTAGTGGTCACCCTGTACCCATTGTATATTTGCAAGTTTTACAGAAACGAGAATAGCCATCACAAGCAATGCGAAGGCTACCAGATACACCCTGAAGGAGATACTTTTATCCTCTATTCCCATAATCGTTTAAAAAAGTTCTTTTGCTCTTCTTTTGTTACCACAATTTTTTGTGGCGGCACCGCTGCCGGAAACACTTGCCTTGCTTCCATTTTTGCTGCCACGGTACTTTCCATTTTCAACTTCATCAGCTCGCTCCGGCGGTCTACAAACTCGCCCCTTAGCTGCTTTATCTCGCTCTCCATTGCACTTATCTTATATAGCTTTTCCTCATAATTATGCGAATTGGCTATCATAAGCATGGCTATAAAAATCAGGAACAGTATAAAACGCCAGTTTTTCATCGAGCCCTGGTCTACCAGATACTTTGCTTTCAGCAAACTGTAAATTCCGCCTTTCATACTTTAATATATATTATAGTTTTTCTGCCACCCTTAACTTGGCACTGCGCGCCCTGTTGTTTACAGCAATTTCTTCTTCTGTGGGCACTATCAGTTTTTCAATGATTTTAAACGGCACCTCAAACCTGCCAAACATATCGCGCTCCGGCTCCCCTTCAAACATGCCGTTTCGCACGTAGCGTTTTACTAAACGGTCTTCCAGCGAGTGATAGCTTATTACACTTAGCCTTCCGCCCGGCTTAAGCACCTCTACCGTTTGCTCTAAAAACTCTTTAAGCACTTCCATTTCCTGGTTCACCTCTATACGGATGGCCTGGTAAATCTGTGCCAGTATTTTATTGCTTTTGTGCGCCGGCAGAAACTTAGCCAGCACCTGTTTTAGTTCGCCTGTGTTAGCAACCGGCTTGTCTTTCCTTGCATTAACAATAGTATACGCAAGAGCACCCGCATTTTTTAATTCACCATAGTCAAAGAACACACGCTTAAGCTCCTTTTCATCGTACTCATTTACCACCTTATACGCGTCGAGGTCATTTTTTTTACTCATCCTCATATCCAGGCCGGCATCAAAACGGGTACTAAACCCGCGCTCTGCCACATCAAACTGGTGCGATGAAACACCAAAATCTCCCAGTATACCGTCTACCTCTTTAACACCATAAAACCTAAGATACCTTTTAAGAAACCTAAAGTTTTCCGGGATAAGGGTAAAGCGTTCATCATCTATTACATTTGCCTGAGCATCTTCATCCTGGTCAAAAGCAAACAGCCTACCGTTTGGTCCTAGCCGTTTCATTATCTCTCTCGAGTGCCCGCCACCACCAAAGGTTACGTCTACATACACCCCATCAGGCTTTATATTAAGTCCGTCTACTGTTTCTTTTAGCAGTACAGGATTATGATATTCCATCTTCGTCGTCCATTATATTACCCATCACATCCTCAGCAAGGCTTGCAAAATCTTCATCAGACACGTTAATAGAGGCTTCGTAGCGCTCTTTATTCCATATCTCAACAATGTTTACCGCAGACGATAGTACAACTTCCCCCTCTATCCCGGCAAACGTAGCCAGGTCTTTCGGGATTAGCACACGGCCCGCCGTATCCATTTCTACCATTCGCACACCCGCTGTAAATGCCCTGATGAAATCGTTGTTCTTCTTTACAAAACGGTTAAGCTTATTTAGCTTACTCATCATCTTCTCCCACTCCGCCATAGGATACAGCTCTAAACACGGCTGGAAAACCGACCTTTTTAAAACAAAACCTGTCCCCACACCTTCATGCAATTGCTTCTTCAAAGGAGCAGGTATCATCAACCTTCCTTTGTTATCAGCCTTACATTCGTATGTTCCTATAATGGTATTCAAGCAGTTATGTTTTAGGTCACGTCAAAGCAAATATAAAACAATTTTACCATTTTCTCCCACTTACTCCCACTTTGTTGATAAGTTTTGATTTAACCCTCCCACTTTGCCCCAAAGCCCTAAATCCCAAGGTTTTGTAAACACTACGAAAAATTTTCATTAAAAAACCTTACCTGTTGAAAAATACGCAATAAAAACCCACTGAAACCCTACTGTTTTAAAGATGTTTCAACACAAAAAGAATACTGTTGATAGTATTTTTTAAACTTTATTTAACCAATTGCGGTGGGAGGAAGTGGTATCCGCGGTGGTAAAAAGTGGAGAAACCAAACAAATGATTATCCTACTAATTTAGTAGAGTAATTTTGTAACTATTAATGTTATATATTTGTGCCGTTTTACGAAACAGATAAAAACTAATGCATAGCAACAATAACGAAGGAAAGTACCACTATTATGAGGCCGGCGAAGGCACTCCCATCATTGTACTGCACGGCCTTATGGGCGGCTTAAGTAACTTTGACGGCGTGGCAAACTACTTTCCGCAGCACGGCTTTAAGGTAATTATACCACAACTGCCGCTATACACACAAAGTATACTAAAAACCAATGTTAAGGCTTTTGCCAAATGGGTAAAAGACTTTATAGAATACAAAGGTTTTGACCGCGTAATACTGGTGGGCAACTCACTGGGCGGGCACATAGCACTATATTTTAGTAAAATGTACCCCGAAAAGATGCTGGGACTTATTATTACCGGAAGCAGCGGACTTTATGAAAGCGCCATGGGCGACAGCTACCCGCGCAGGGGCGACCGCGAATACATAAAGAAAAAAGCCGGCGAGGTGTTCTATGATCCAAGCATAGCTACCGAAGAACTGGTAGACGATGTATATGCTGTAGCAAACGACCGCATAAAGCTGCTTAAAACCCTTACTATAGCTAAAAGTGCCATAAGGCATAACATGGCAAAAGACCTGCCTAAAATGCACGTGCCTACGGGTATAATATGGGGAAGGCAAGACGGCGTAACACCGCCAGATGTGGCCGAGGAGTTCCATAAGCTGCTACCAAACAGCACCCTGTACTGGATAGACAAATGCGGGCACGCTGCAATGATGGAGCACCCTGATGAGTTTAACAGGCTTATGCACGAATGGCTGCGTAAAACAGGATTGGCTAAGTAATTTAAGATTTCAGGTTGTAGACTTCAGAATAAACTTAACCCAAAATCTAAAAATATAAGAAGGCGTAAAATCGTTTGGTTTTGCGCCTTTGTGTTTTCTGTTTATCCTGAAAAACCTGAATGCTGAATTCTAAAATCTGAAATACGTATCTTTGTGCCTTAAATAATGATGACATGAAGATTAATACCGCCGAGTTTATAGTAAGTAACTCCGATGCTGCAAAGTGCCCGAAAGACCTGATACCCGAATATGCTTTTATAGGCCGCAGTAATGTAGGTAAGTCGTCATTAATAAACATGCTTACCGGGCGTAACTCCCTTGCCAAAACATCGGGCAGGCCGGGTAAGACCCAACTAATAAACCACTTTAAAATAAACAACAACTGGCACCTGGTAGATTTACCGGGTTACGGCTACGCCCGTGTATCTAAATCTACCAAACAGGTTTTCCAGAAGTTTATAACCGATTATTTTGAAAAACGCGAACAGCTGGTATGCGCTTTTGTACTGGTAGACATACGCCATGACGCGCAGAAGATAGACGTAGAGTTTATAAACTACCTGGGCGAGGCCGAAGTGCCATTTTGCATCATCTTTACCAAAGCCGACAAGATTAGCAAAGGCAAGCAGCAACAGCACGTAGCGGCTTACCGTAAGCAAATTATAGAAGCCGGGTGGGAAGAAATGCCTCAGCATTTTATAACCTCATCTGAAGATGCTACAGGCCGCGAAGAACTGTTGGCTTACATAGATGAAGTAAATAAAGGCATTTTTGAGAATCAGGGATTTTAATATATATTTGCCTAAAACCTAATACCACCACCATGAAAGAAATAATGAAAAACTGGAGCGAAAACACCTGGAATGGTTTTTTCTGTTTACTTATAGCACTGGCCTTCATTCTGTTTTTGGCTATTGTATAAAAAATAAGCGACCTTTTTGGGTCGCTTATTTTTTACTTACCGGTTTTCAGTTCCAGCTTTTCTGCAAAGTAATCGCAGAAATCGCGCATGGTGTCGGCCATTTTTTCATCGCCTGTAGCACGCTGAAACGTATCGGCCATGCTTACAAGTGTTTGGTGGAAAAATACTTTCATTTCATCTACCGGCATATCCTTTGTCCACAGGTCTATACGCATACTTTCCTGCGGCTTGCTGTCCCACACGCTAAGCATAAAAGCTTTTGTAGGCTCAGCCACCACACCACCGTCGCGGGCGGTCCAGCTCAGTTTTTCGGGCACGCGGTTTTCGTCCAGTTCTATGGTAATCTTTATATCAGATTTAATTAATTTCGACATTATTTTGCGGGTTTATATTTAGAGTTATCAAATATTATTTTGGCATCCATAGCCAGCATTTGCTGTAGCGTTACCTTGTCGTTATGCTCCATGTAAGAGCGCACTATCTGCCAGCCCAGCCACTGCCCCAGCCTGCCCGGAGTTTCATTATCAAACCCCATGTAAAACTTGGTAAACGGCGCAGGGTTTATAAAACGGTTTGGCAGTTTAGGGTCGGCGTCAAAAAAGAGCTTGTTGTCTACAAAATAGCGCCATATTTCGGCCTCGTTTGCCTTAGCCCATGCCAGTTGTTCCTTTGTGTAGCCTATTTTATTAAAATCGGTTGTTTCCGGGATCAGCTTGTCTTTCATGTAAAGCTCTTTACCGTAGTACACCATAAGCGACAGCAGGTTGTGGTCTTTTGGAGGCGCTATTTTACCATAAGAAAATGCCGTTACCATATCGGGCATTATTTGTGTAGGCTCAAACTCCTGGCGTTGGTATTTAGGAAAATCCACATAAAACTTATGGTCTTTACCCAGGTACAAATCCAGCGACACCAGCGCAAGCGAATCGGTATAAATCGCACGGTTTTTATAATCCATTTCAGATATAAGCGTTACCACCTTAGGTATACGTGCCTGCGGATAGTAAAACTTTATATGCTGATACAGGTTTGTAAAATCATCTTCAAGCGTGCTGTTGTTGGGGAATTTTTTATCTACCTCTTTGTGCAGTTCCTGCAGTAACGAGTCTTTCATTTTAGCCTCCCATACAGCATCAGGGTTGCCTTCCGGAAAAAAATAAGGAAACTCACTCTTTAGTTTCGGCAAATCAGCGGGCTTTGCGTTATAAAACATATCGTCAAAACGTACCACGTTTACCTTTTCTACCTTTACTTCGGCTATTTTGTCTTCCACCTTGTTTTCATTTTTACACGAAAACAACAACAGCGCTGCCAGCGAAAGTGTGATGTATTTTTTCATTTTTGATCTTTAAATGCTACGTTCTTTACTCAGTATTATCTAATTTTATGGCAAATATAGCACAACCATTTAATTTATTATGACCATGGAGGTACATTCAAAATTTGAAACCCAAGCCATTAACGACCATATAGTAAGCTGGCTGCGCGATTATGCCCTTAACGCAAAAACAAAAGGATTTGTTGTAGGCATATCGGGCGGTATAGATTCTGCCTTAACCTCAACACTTTGCGCGCAAACCGGCCTGCCTACACTATGCGTAGAAATGCCCATACACCAGGCAGAAAGCCACGTAAGCCGTGCGAAGGAACACATAAACTGGCTTAAAGATAAGTTTAGCAATGTGTCGTCTGTAGAAACAGACCTTACCAGCACCTTTATGCACTTTAAAGAGCAGGTTCCAAAAGCAGCTACGCAGGCCGTAACAGACCTTACCGAAGCCAATACCCGCTCCCGACTGCGCATGATTACCCTGTACTACCATGCCGGCATACACGGCTACCTGGTAGCAGGCACCGGAAATAAAATTGAAGACTTTGGCGTAGGCTTTTATACAAAATACGGCGATGGAGGTGTAGACATAAGCCCTATTGCCGACCTAACCAAAACCGAAGTGCGCATACTGGCCCGCCACCTGGGGGTTACAGATACCATACTGGTAGCAAAACCTACCGACGGGCTTTTTGGCGATGACCGAAGCGATGAAGACCAGATAGGCGCCAGCTACGAGGAACTGGAGTGGGCCATGGAACAGGACAGCCACGGACGCGAAAGCCACGAATTTACCGGACGCGAAAAGGAAGTTTTTGATATTTATAAACGCCTGAATACTATTAATCAACACAAGATGCAACCCATACCGGTATGCACGATTCCTAAAAATTTGAAATAAAATTCTTTCATTCACAATACTTTAAGAAACTAATGGTTAATTTTACTACTATGTAAACACAAAACACGCTTATTATGATTAAGTTATGCCTTGCGGATAATCATCCGGTAGTACACTACGGGATGAAGTCGTTTTTTAACGACAATCCTCAGATAAGTTTTGTGGGAGTGGTAAATAATCTGGACGGGCTTTTAGATGTTTTAAACAAAAAAACAGTAGACGTAGCCGTGGTAGACCTGGAGCTGGAAGGACTTACTAGCATTAGCAATGTTAAGAGACTTAATAATGCTTTTCCGGAAACGAAGGTGGTACTGTTTTCG
>JAAXJD010000103.1 GCA_012270005.1 Flavobacterium sp.
TCCTAAAGCTGCCTTCGGCGTTGCTTACGGTACTTATAGAGGTACCTTCGGCAGTAATGGTAGCCATTTCTACGGGTTCGCCCGTGACCATGTCTTTAATTTTGCTCTGTATGGTTTTTTGGGCGAAAGCCGGAACACCGGCACACAGCACCAGTAAAAGGAGATAGATTTTTTTCATTTGGTTACAGGATTTATACCGCAAGATAGCCGTTTATTGTACATCTTATTATCTATTGAAGAAAAATCCTATAAAAAAATACCCCGAAACAAACGCTTCGGGGTAGGGTATAGTGTGGTGCAGTAGCTTACTGCGGTTTTACGCTTATAAAAAGCTCATCGAGCTGTTTGTTGTCTATGGCGCTTGGCGCATCTATCATAACATCGCGGCCGCTGTTGTTTTTAGGGAAGGCAATAAAGTCACGAATGGTTTCCTGTCCGCCCAATATGGCCGTAAGCCTGTCCATACCAAAGGCAAGGCCTCCGTGTGGCGGCGCACCGTACTGAAATGCATCCATAAGGAAACCAAACTGGTTTTTAGCTTCTTCTTCGCTAAAGCCAAGGTATTTAAACATAAGGCTTTGTGTAGCCTTATCGTGTATACGGATAGAGCCTCCGCCTATTTCGTTGCCGTTTAGTACAAGGTCATACGCATTAGCACGTACGGCACCCGGATTGGTTTCCAGTAGTGCCATATCCTCTGGCTTAGGCGAGGTGAACGGGTGGTGCATAGCATGGAAACGCTCGCTTTCCTCGTCCCACTCCAGCAGCGGGAAATCTACTACCCACAGCGGAGCAAATACCTCAGGGTTACGCAGCCCAAGGCGTGTGGCTACTTCCATACGCAGGGCACTAAGGCGTGTACGTGTTTTGTGCGCATCGCCACTTAGTACCAGTATAAGGTCGCCCGGTTGTGCGCCGGTAACTTCGGCCCATTTTTTAAGGTCGTCCTGGTCGTAGAATTTATCTACAGATGATTTAAGCGAACCATCGAGCTCGTACTTGGCATATACCATACCGGTAGCGCCTACCTGAGGGCGTTTTACCCACTCTATAAGTTCGTCTATTTGTTTACGGGTGTAGCTTGCTGCCCCCGGAACGGCAATACCCACTACCAGTTCGCTGTTGTTAAACACGGCAAACTCTTTGTGCTGGGCTACGGCGTTCAGCTCGCCAAACTCCATACCGAAACGGATGTCCGGCTTATCGTTACCGTACTTACGCATGGCCTCGTCATAAGTCATACGAGGGAATGGCCCTGTTTCTACACCTTTAAGTTCTTTAAGCAGGTGGCTTGCAAGCCCTTCAAACATCTGAATGATGTCTTCCTGCTCTACAAAGCTCATTTCGCAGTCTATTTGTGTAAACTCCGGCTGGCGGTCGGCACGTAGGTCTTCATCGCGGAAACACTTTACAATCTGGAAATACTTATCCATACCACCTACCATAAGCAGCTGCTTAAAGGTTTGTGGCGATTGTGGCAGGGCGTAAAACTGCCCGGGGTTCATGCGGCTTGGTACTACAAAGTCGCGTGCGCCCTCCGGTGTACTTTTAATAAGTACCGGCGTTTCCACTTCTATAAAGCCCTGGCCCGATAGGTAATTGCGCACTTCCATAGCCACTTTGTGGCGGAAAAGCAGGCTGTTTTTTACCGGGTTACGGCGTATATCAAGGTAGCGGTATTTCATACGGATATCTTCGCCACCATCGGTTTCATCTTCTATGGTAAACGGCGGCAGCTGCGCCGCGTTTAGTATATTAAGTTCTTTTACCAGGATTTCTATATCTCCGGTAGCCATGTTAGGGTTTTTGCTTTCGCGCTCTATTACGGTACCTTTTACCTGAATAACAAATTCGCGCCCCAGTGTGGCAGCCAGGTCCTGTACGGCTTTTTCTGTACGCTGTTCGTCAAAAATAAGCTGCGTAATGCCGTAACGGTCGCGTAGGTCTACCCAAATCATAAACCCTTTGTTGCGCACCTTTTGTACCCATCCGGCTAGTGTTACTTCCTGGTTAATGTGGCTGGCAGTAAGCTCCCCACAGTTATGGCTTCTGTACATTATTATATATGTGTTGAAATTTCGGTTGCAAATTTAGAAAAATGTTTCCGGTTTGTGGTTTATAGTTTTAGGTTTGTTGTACGCCTGTGGTAAAATGCATATTTTTGGGCTAACCAATCCCATTTTTATGAAATCAAAACTCTTGTGCATCCTGCTGTTTTTTGTGTATGTGCTGCCGGCTTTTGCCCAGCCCGATGACCTTGACCTTACCGTAAAAATAGAAGGCGAAACAAACGAGCCTCTTGCCCTTTTGTCCGGGCTTAACATTAAGGGCATAAAAAAAGTAGCCGACGGGAAGTACAATTTAAGAATCCCTATTTCTAAAGGTTTTTACCATGTTTTTTTAGGATCGCAGCGTATGCGTGTGTACCTGGAACCCGGCAAAAGCACTACCATAAGCTTCAACCAGGAAAATATGCTCGGTACAGTGGTATTTACTGATGCCCTGGCCGCCGAAAACAAACTGATGCGCAGCATGGCCCAGTTTGACCACGCTATAGACCTGAAGCTAACCGAGTGTAATGATAATGTAGACTGTATGCAGGCTCTTTTAACCAAACGCAACCACGACCTGGAGGCAAAATTGAAAAACAACGCGCTCGATGAAGATTTTAGGGCGTATATGCTTGCCGATATACGTTCGGATGGGGAAACAATGCAGTACCGTATAAATAACCTGAAAAAAGCCGGACGCATGAAAGGTAAACCCATGCCTAAGGTAACCTTGTATAATGCTGCCGGCGAAAAGGTGAGCATGGAAACCCTTAAAGGCAAATATGTTTATATAGATGTATGGGCTACATGGTGTGGGCCCTGCCTGTATGAAGCGCCTTATTTTACCCAACTTGCCGAAACCTACAAGGACAAAAACATAGCTTTTGTAAAGGTGTGTATAAACGAAGAACGCCAGCTAAACGACTGGAAAGAACATATACAGGACGACCCTGCCACGGTTATAAACCTTGCTGGCAATAAAGGAAGTGACAGCGATATTATATCTAAATTTTCCTCTGGCCGAAAGGGCATACCGTTTTATGTGCTTCTGGCACCCGATGGCAGTATTATAAATGCCAATGCCCCGCGCCCTTCTGAACCGGAAGCGGCACAGCTTTTGCAATCACTCTAAACGTTATCGCCCCGCATCGGCCTTCGGCCCTCCTCCTTCACAACTCCCATCTTTTTTAACAAACATTCTTTACAGAGTTATGCATTTCTCGCTTACATTTACACCTTATATACAACGACACTAAAACTTATGAAAAAACTCCTTGCCTTTATGTTTATGGCTTCTGCCGCAATGTACGCGCAGGCCGATAAGGTAAAATTTACTGCCAACATTAAAAACCCTAACAGCGACTCGCTGGTTATAAAGACCCAAACCTTTAAAAAGGTACTTAAGGCCTCTAAAAAAGGCGCTTTTGCCGATAGCTTTGCCGTACCTACCGATGGGTTTTATACCCTTACCGATGGTAAAGAATATGCTACCCTGTTCCTTAAAAACGGGTACAACCTTACTATGGACATGGATGCCGCTCAGTTTGACGAAACCATAGGCTTTAAAGGTGCCGGCGAAAAAGAAAACAACTTTATAGCCAAGCTGAACATAAGCGTGGAAAACCTTACCGAAGGCCAGGCAAACCTATCTGCTGAGGAACAAACCAAAAACCTTAACGCTAAAATGGACGAGTTTGCTACCCGGCTTAAAGAC
>JAAXJD010000120.1 GCA_012270005.1 Flavobacterium sp.
CTACGTAGTCTGCCTTACGCTGGTTTCGGTGCTCCCAGGCGTAAGCAAAATACTAGCCAGATGGGAACGGCCCACTACCCGAAATAATTTTTATGTTAGGATAATTAGCACGGATGGCTTTTTCAAACACTTTGTAGCGCGATATGTAATCAGGCCCCCACTGCTCGTTACCTACACCTATCATTTTAAGGTTAAAAGGTTGCGGGTGTCCCATATCGGCACGCAGTTTACCCCACTTGGTTGTTGTGGCACCGTTTGCAAATTCAATAAGGTCCAGTGCATCCTGTACATACGGATCCAGCTCGGCAAGTGGCACAAGCTCACCAGTGTTAAACTGGCAGGCGATACCACAACTTAGTACCGGCAGCGGCTCTGCCCCTATGTCTTCAGCCAGCTGAAAATATTCAAAAAAGCCAAGGCCAAACGTTTGGAAATAGTCCGGTGTTTTCTTGTGGTCAAATTCTACATTCCAGCGATTAATAAGGGTTTCGCGGTCGTCTACACTACCTACGGTTTTTTTCCATTGGTAACGCTGCTCCAGGGTGCGCCCTTCTACAATACATCCGCCGGCCAAACTCAGTAAGCCCGCGTTAATGTGGTATAGTTATTGTACAAAATCTTTACGTAATCCTCCTGGCCTGTGTTTCCAGGTATCCTGCGGAAAAACAGAAACCATGTCTATATTTATAATCCCCTTACCCGTAAACGTTACCCTTAGCTTACCTTTAGCTACAGTTTTTGTAGCTTTCATCTGGGCGGTATATTTTTTCCAGTCTTTACCTGAAGGGTTTACCGAAGTCTCCGCCACTACATTACCTTGTTCGTCTAAAAACTGAAAGTTAATTTTGTTTATGTTCCCTTCCTGGTTCGCAGCCATTATTGAAACATTATACGCATCGCCCTCTTTAATACCCATGCCGCGGAAACCTTCGTTAATAAGACTGTACCCCTTATCATCGTTTACCTCTATACTGGCATAGTTTTTATTTCCTGATTTTTTAGCCTCTACAACATTCGCGTAGCCCGACTTTTTGTTTAAAGAATGTTTATCGCTGTTTGGCTGAGCCCATCCCATAAGCGGGGTGTCAAATTCAAACGAACGGTTTTTTACCATTTCGGCATAAAGCCCGCCATCAGCGCCCAGGTTAATATCTTCAAAGAAAATACCGTACATGGTAGGCTGAATTTTTACGCCTGTTTCTTTTGTATCCAATACATACTTGTTTTGCTGTGCTGTGGCAAAAAGGCCGCTTAGCGCAATGGCCGAAAACGCAGCATTTCTTAAAAGGTGTTTTTTCATTGTATTATTCAGTTTGTTCTTTTAGTTACTTTATTTTGACTTTGGCAACCATACCTTCATTTCGTTAACACCTCGGTTACTCCAGGTGTAGTACGGTATGGCTGTAAATATTTTTCCGTTCGTTTTTCCCTCAATGGTATAAATTCCTTTAAGGAGTGTAGGCATTTTCTTTACCGTAAATTTAGTCTGCAAATTTATCGTTGCAGCCTTCATGTCAGTGTTATCGGCAGCTTCTACCGTATATACCAGTGGGCCACGCTCTAAGGCTAACTTACCTTTATCCTCCGCTATTTTTTCGCTTGCCTGTACTTCCCTAACTTCCATCGGGAATGTAAGCGTAATCACATCGCCTTTTTTCCAGGTACGGTTTATGGTATAGTAACCGTCGTTAATGGCTAAACTTTGCTTTTTTCCATTTATAGATAATTGAGGTAACGCTTTAAGTGATGTAGTATAATGATATAATCCGCCAGGCATTACCTCATCTCTCGCCCAGCCCGGAACCCTCAGTTTTAAAGTGAACACCCCTTGCTTCTCCGGGGTAACGGTAATCTTAACGGCACCATCCCAAGGGTAGGCGGTTTGCTGGCTTATACCCACCTTTTGAGAGGCTAACATTACCTGTGCAGTATTGCTCATGTAAAGGTTTACATAAAGCGTATTATCTTGCTGGGCATAAATAAGTCCGGGGATAGATGGAATAAAGCGAATAAGGTTTGTAGGGCAGCAAGAACAGTCAAACCAAGCCGACCTTGTACAGGCGCCACGGTTAAACAGGTATTTACCGTCGCTCTCCAGTGCATTAGGGTAAAAAAACTCCGTACCCTTTAACGACATACCCGAAATAAGCCCGTTGTACATGGTGCGTTCCAGCACATCGGTATATTTTACATCTCCTGTAAGGTTAAACAGGCGGTTATTCCAGTATACCGAACCTATGGCCGCACAGGTTTCGTTATACGCGGTTAGGTTTGGCAACTCATAGTTGTCGCCAAAAGCCTCGCCATCGTGGCGGGCACCTATACCCCCCGTTATGTAAATTTTCTTCTCTACCATGTTGTGCCAAATCTTATCTATGGCGGCGCGGTAGGCAGCATCATTATATATAGCTGCAATATCTGTCATCCCTGCATACAGATATACGGCACGCACCGCATGCCCCACCGCCTCATCTTGCTTTGTAACCGGCAGATGGTCTTGTGCGTAGGCACCATATTGTTCCTTTTTATTAGGGTCTCCCCTATGGTCAAGGTAAAACTTAGCCAGTTTAAGGTAGTCTTCCTTACCGGTAATCTGGTACAGTTTTATAAGCCCGGTTTCTATGATTTCGTGCCCCGGTACGGCAAGTATCTGCCCTGGTTTGTCGCCAAAGGTCTTTACAAAAAGGTCGGCATTCTTAAGCGCAATATCCAGGAAATTGCGCTTACCGGTAGCCCAGTAATGTACTGCAGCAGCTTCGTACATGTGCCCGGCGTTATATTCTTCATGGCTCATACTCATATACTCCCAACGCTCACCTTTTTCTACCTTTACCCTTTCCTGCATAATCCAGGAACGGGCCTTCCGGCGAATCAGAGCGGCCTACACGCACATTGTATTTGGTTTGTAGCCAATCGTATGATATAAAAAGGTAGTACTTATTAAACGTTGGGTTATAAATAACCTCCGGCCCTTCAATGTTTCCATTTACTACGCCGTTAGTAAATCCGCGCTGCGCTACCCTGATACCTTTATCTCCGTTAGCCTTCGCCAAACCGGTTGAAGGGTTAAGTTCCAGCTTGTAAATACCATCCCACGCAGAGCCGTAATACATAAAGTGGCGGCCGCTTTGGTCTATAACCACAGTAGGGTCTATAGCATTAGTTTGTACGGTACTGTCGTCTTTAGAAGTTACTACAAGGCCTTTCTCTGTCCATGGGCCCAGTGGTGCGCTGGCGGTTGCCATACCTATTACACTAAGGCGTGCGGTAGGCGAAGACAAAGAGTAATACAACCTGTACTCGCTACCCACCTTCATAATGTAAGGTGCCCAAAGCGAATTAAAAGGAGTACCTCCACTACTGGTTATAAAATTAGCACCCTGAGAGGGCAGCGAATTAAACACCCACCCCATAAAATCCCACTTAATAAGGTCTTTTGATTTTCTTATCTGGATTCCCGGGCGTATATCGGCACCGTAACATACGTCTGTACTGTAACAGTAGTAGGTATCTCCATCTTTAAGAACAGAAGGATCGTGTACGTTACGATATCCCCACTGGTATACGTTAGATGGGCCATACCCCGGATAGGTATCAGTAATGGGATTAAGATACCATGCTGTGGCGCCTCCAACTCCAAATCCAACTAAGATAATATTAAAGAATGTTTCATTATAATCTAACACGCAAGACACTAACTCAATACACTT
>JAAXJD010000026.1:0-1969 GCA_012270005.1 Flavobacterium sp.
ATTGATGACCGTCAAAGAATGATTGAATATTGTTCCTTGTCAGTTTCTTAATATCAGCGTAAGCAAGTCCGGTAAAGCAACTGAAAATAAACAGGTCTTTTACCAATTCATACCGTGGGTGCGGTGGTACGCACATCATCAGCTTTTCTACATCTTCTTTAAGGATATAACCACGGTCGGTTTCTTCCATATTAATTTCATAATCCTGAAATGGATTATCACGTATCAAGCCTTTTTTAATAGCCTGTTCTGCCAGACTTAACACAGGCATAGTGTAAACCCAAACCGTATTATGCGAAGACTGTAAATCGTAGCGTAGGTAAAAATCAAATTCACGAATAAAATCGGTAGTCAATTCCCGAAATGCCATATCATCACGATGATAGCGTTCTTTGATAAACGTGGTAAGATGATTGTAAACCGTGATGTACTTGTTATAGGTACTTTGGGAACGTTTTTCCTTTTCGACCAATTTTTTAAAATCCTCATTTTGGTCGTTAAAGACTTTTAATATTGCATCATCCATTACACCAACACCCAAAAACGATAGCTTAACTTTTTGGGCGGTTGCAAAGCCCTCGTGCTTCAACATATCTTCATAAATCTTGTCGATACGCCCACGTATGTTATCCAGTCTTTTATTGATGCTTAATGCCTGCACACTTTTGCCCTGAACTCTTCCGTGTTTCAAATCCCAATTATTGGGGTCAATTTCTAACTTTGTTCCGAAAGTTTTAGGGGTTCCGTCAATGGTAATACGGGCCATAATTGGCGCATTACCGTTCTTTTTCAGTTCGTTCTTTTTCAAATAGAAAAGCAGTTTGAACGTCGATTTTTTTGTCTGCTCCATAACTCAAATGTTTAACGTTTAAAATTAAATTACATTGAGTTACAAGGGAATGTAGAAAAGGGTGCAAAAAACTGAAATATAATCAGTTAAGCCATACTGTTACCTTTGTCAATCGGTAACGAATTAGTAACCTAACCTTGTCAATTTAAGCTCCAAAACTATCAGACACCGACTTCCGAACTAAGACTACTCTTTTTATAAAGCCTTGTATAGCAAAGGTTTTAACCGTTTTGCTTAATTTTGCTTTTTACTAATCTTTTTTATAAAAAAAAATTATAGGCAACTGTAACAAATCTTAAAACTTGTCGTCTATTATTTTAAACGGCCTAATCAACCGTTACGTTAAATAATTTCAATCATCAAAATAATCATCATCATGAAAAAAACGATCATTTATGTAGGCGTGGCACTACTGGTATTTTCTCAGGCAACTTTTGCAAAACAAGCTCAAACAACCAGTTCATCTGTAGTTACTAGTGTTGATTACGAAGGTAGGACACCGCTTGTAGTTGCCATTATGAAAGGCGACTTTGATACGGTTAAGAAGTTTGTAGAATACGGCTGCGATGTTAACGAACTATCTAATGGCCTTACACCACTTATGATAGCTGCGCGCTACAATAAGGTAGAGATTGTTAGTTATCTTTTACAAAACGGTGCCAGACCGGAGATTAAAGACGACCGAGGAAATACGGCGTTAAAGTATGCGCAGCTTAGCAAAGCCAGTGAGGTAATAGCGGTACTAAAAAATGCCAAGCCAGCTTAACGGTTATTGACGTTAGGAGTTAGAAAAAAAAGGTGTAAACGGACTATGGCTGTTTACACCTTTTTTATTTACTACTTACGCATGCGGCTTATAATCCACACTATAAGGACAACTACAGCTATAACTATAAAAATTCCTACTCCCATACCGGCTTTAAAAATAGCTTCTATGGCTTCGCATCCTGTAAATAACTGTGCAATAGCTACTAATGACAGCAGTTTGATGGCTTTGTTTTTCATTTTTTTGTTTTTAGGTTATTGAGTTTTAAAATTAATCTTATTATAGGGTAAGTTGTGTTAACACGCGAGTAATTGGGAAATTATAATTTTTTTGGATGTAGTCATTTTTGCCAA
>JAAXJD010000026.1:1979-3710 GCA_012270005.1 Flavobacterium sp.
CAGTTTCATGGCTCTGCACTTCAAACTTCAGTATGCAGGATACTGAGACATAAAATTACGCTTAATGTCCGCCAAGTTCTGTTAACACTCCACTAATTGGCTAAAAATTAATATTTTGTATTAAGTCATTTTAGCCCTTTTTAAATACAGTCTATTATAATTTTGAGTGGGTGTTTTTTTTGACTAATTTTACCATCCAAACACAACACCTCATTATGAGCCATAAAATATTGCTTACCGCTCGCGAAGTAGATATAATATTGCATCGTTTGGCCTGTCAGCTTATAGAAAAACATCTCGATTTTTCTGAAACTGTACTTATTGGTATACAACCCCGTGGTAGCTTTGTGGCCCGCAGAATTAAGCAAATCCTTGAGAGTGAGTATAATGTACCGCAAATTAAATTAGGTTTGTTGGATATAACATTCTTTCGGGATGATTTTCGCCGAGGCGATAAACCTTTAGAGGCTAATAAAACCGAGATTGACTTCATTGTTGAAAACAAGAAAGTAATTTTTATAGACGACGTGTTGTATACAGGCAGGAGCATAAGATCTGCCTTAACGGCAATACAGTCTTTTGGCCGACCAAGCGAAATAGAATTACTTGTTTTAATAGACCGTCGTTTTAGCAGGCATCTTCCTATACAGCCTGATTACAGGGGAAGGCAGGTAGACGCTATAAATAATGAAAAGGTAAGGGTTTCCTGGAAGGAGAATGAAGGAGAGGATTCTGTTTATATCGTTTAACACTACACACGCACAAACAACACACAACACACAAGATGAAAGAACTTAGCGTTAATCATTTATTAGGAATAAAGTATATCAATAAAAATGATATCGACCTTATTTTTGAAACCGCAGACCAGTTTAAAGAGGTAATTAACAGGCCTATAAAAAAAGTGCCTTCGCTTAGAGATATTACCATAGCCAATATTTTCTTTGAAAACAGTACCCGCACTAAGCTTTCGTTTGAGCTGGCTCAAAAGCGCCTAAGTGCCGATGTTATAAGTTTTAGTGCAGCACAGTCTTCCGTTAAAAAAGGAGAAACCCTTATAGATACCGTGAACAACATACTTAGTATGAAGGTAGATATGGTGGTTATGCGTCATGAAAAACCCGGTGCAGCCCACTTTCTATCTAAGCACGTTGGCGCAAGTATTGTAAACGCAGGAGATGGTGCTCACGAACACCCTACGCAGGCATTGTTAGACTCGTATACCATTCGCGAACGCTTAGGAGGTGTTGAAGGTATAAAAGTGGTGATAGTAGGCGATATATTGCACAGCAGGGTGGCGCTTTCTAATATCTTTGCGCTTCAGATGCAAGGTGCTGAAGTTAAGGTTTGTGGGCCTAAAACACTTATTCCGCGTTATGTAGAATCACTTGGCGTTACGGTAGAACCAAACCTGAGAAAAGCAATGGAATGGGCCGATGTAGCAAACATGCTGCGTGTACAAAATGAGCGACTTGATGTTAATTATTTCCCGTCGACGCGAGAGTATTCTCAGCAATACGGTGTAGACAAGGCGTTTTTAGATTCGCTTGATAAAGAAATTATAATTATGCACCCTGGCCCTATAAACCGTGGGGTAGAAATAACCAGTGATGTAGCCGACTCGCAGCAATCTGTGATTTTAGATCAGGTAGAAAATGGTGTTGCGGTGCTGATGGCTGTGATTTATCTATTAGCCAGTAAAATAAAACAATAACAATACATTAATTAACC
>JAAXJD010000076.1:0-927 GCA_012270005.1 Flavobacterium sp.
ATCCCGTAGGGGTCAACCTGTTTAACCTCTATAAAGACCTGATGGCAGAGCCTAAAAAGCCATTCCCAACCGACACCCTTAGAGGCACTCTCCTAACCCTTAAAAACCTACTGTAATGAAAACGAAAACAAAAGCACATTTTACCGCACCCGAACTGCTGAACCCCACCAACCCCATAACAGTATGCCTTATCGGTGCAGGTGGTACAGGCTCACAGGTGCTGACAGGCTTGGCACGGATGTCGCACAGCCTGCAACAGTTGGGACACGCAGGCTTTCAGGTCAGCCTGTGGGATGACGATATTATTACCGATGCCAACCGTGGCAGGCAGTTGTTTGCAGAATGTGAAGTCGGCTTATCCAAAGCAACAGCCCTCATTACCCGTACCAACCGCTTTTTTGGCACGGCTTGGAAAGCCGTAGAAAAACCATTTACCGTTGATACCGCAACAGGCAGGAATGCCCTTTACATATCCTGCGTAGATACCGCAGCAGCCCGTTTCGGGATAGCAGAAGTATTGAATGATTTGGATTTGAATAACCATCGTTCCGATACGCCCCGTTATTGGATGGACTTCGGCAACAGCAGGGACACAGGGCAGGTTATACTGTCTACCATAGGCAGTATCAAACAACCTGCATCGGAAAAATTTATACCTGTGAGCAGCCTGCCACAGGTTACAAAAGAATTTGCCGAACTGCTCACACAGGGCGATACCGAAGACCTGCCAAGCTGCTCCCTTGCCGAAGCCCTCGAAAAGCAGGATTTGTTCATCAACTCCGTATTGGCACAAATGGGTTGCAGCCTGTTGTGGCAGCTACTCAGGCAAGGGCTAACTACGGAACGGGGCTTTTTTTTGAATTTGGGTAATTTTCGAAGCCAACCGTTAGCGGTTGGCTGATTAGCCTCGATGGCAGCGCAAAAAGG
>JAAXJD010000076.1:937-3520 GCA_012270005.1 Flavobacterium sp.
AAAAGGCAATCCCTCCCTGTGGTCGGGAACGCCTTTTTGCGGTTTAAAAGCGGATGCGCTCGCACGGCAACAGCATCGGGGAAACCCCTGCTGCATTTGCCGTGCGGGCGCGTTTCAAGTAAAGTTTCGCTAAACTTTACTCTATAAAAACCTTTTATATTTTCGGAACTAAGTTGAGATAACAGGGTTAAATATAAGCCAGTGCTATTTATGTCAAACCATGTATTTTCCCAAATTCTTCAATAGATGTATAGTTCAAAAAAGAATGCCTGCGTTTTTTATTGTACCAATTTTCAATATACTCATGTACTTCAGCTTTCATTTGTTTTCTCGTTAATAGTGTACTTCCATGAATTAATTCCAACTTAAAAGACCTGAAAAAACTTTCGCAGACGGCATTATCATTATGATTTTGTTTACGGCTCATGCTCTGTCTGACAAACTTATGAGACTTTAAAGCATTAGAGAACATCTTATTGGCATATTGAACGCCTTTATCGGAATGAAAAATCAAATCTTTAGTAACTTTTCTGTTTTTAACTGCCATTTCCCATGCCGGTAAAGTAGTTTCTTTAGTAGTCATTCCGTTACTCAAACTCCATCCGATAATCTTTCTATCAAATAAGTCCATAATTATGGTAAGGTATACAAAGCCTTTAACCGTTTGAATATAGGTGATGTCCGAAACCCAGGCTTTGGCAGGCGCATCAACTGTAAATTGTCTGTTTAAAACGTTTGGAAAGATGTAATGGTTGTGATTTGAATCTGTAGTATGCTTATATTTTCGCTTGGTTTTACTTCGTAGTCCAAGCATTCTCATATAATTTGTAACCTGTGCACTTTGTATCTTAAAGCCCCGCTCGTGTAGCTCTTTTGTAATTTTTCTGCATCCATAGGTTTGTTTATGTTCATTAAATATAGAAACAATCTCTTGCTTAAGTAAAATTATCCGGGATTCCGTACCTGACAATTCCTGTTTCTTTCTGCGATAGTAGGTAGTCCTCGATACGCCCAATACGGCACACATTTTTAAAATTGAAAATTTATTCTTATTCTCTTCAATGAATTGTTTGGTTGCTATTTTTCCCTGAGCAACAGGTCCGGTGCCTTTCTTTAAAATTTCCAAAGCAATTTCTGAATCTTTAATTTTGTTTTCGAGTTCCGTAACTACAAATTGATTGGGTGTTAATTTTAAGTAACCTGTTCCGCAGAAACTTCCTGACCCATATTTTTCGAAATCCTGCCGCCATCGGTTCAGGCAACTGGGTGTTATTCCGAGCTCCCGTTCAATAACGACAATTTGTCCTTTGCCTCTTTCATAACTTAATTTAACGGCATACTCTTTAAAAGCACGGTCATATTTTTTTATCATGTAATGTTTTGATTTATACCCTATGCGTTGATTCGGTATGATTTCCAGAATAAGCGATTATTATTTCTTCAATTTGTTCTTTTGTCAAGGGATTCGATGACCGCGCCAATTCAGACTTAAGGGTGCTAAACAATTTTCTGGGGATAGCATTGTCCAAATGATTTCCTGGTCGGCTCATACTGCGCTTAACAGATTTATATGAGGCCAGTCTACGGGTAAATGCTTTATTCGCATACTGTGGCCCTCTGTCTGAATGAAATAATAATCGTGTCTCTATTCTCCGGTCCTGAGCCGCCATTTCCCAAGCTGGTATCGAAGTTTCTCTTATTGTCCGCCCATCGCTCAGGCTCCATCCGATAATTTTCCGGTCAAACAAGTCCATAATGATTGTCAGAAAAACGAGACCCGTTACGGTTTCAATACTCGTTATAGCAGAGACCCAAACCTGGGAAGGTCTTTCAACGTTAAACTGGCGATCTAAGATATTCGGAAAAATACAGGGATTATAAGGAATAAATGGTGAACTGAATTTTGACTTGTTTCTGCGACCTAGCTTGCTGACAAGGCCTAGCTTTTTCATGTAAAATGTAACTTGGCAAGGTGATAATTTAATGCCCTTGCTTTTTAGTTCTTCTGATATTCTTATGTTGCCATAGCGCTCTTTATACTCGTAAAAGATAGAAGTTATTTCTTGTTCCAATAAATTGGTTTGTTGTTGCCTGGGCGACTTTTCCTGACTCTTCCATTTATGGTAGGTTCCGGTTAGAATACCCAACGCTTTACACATTTTCCATAGTGGATACGTATCCAGATTGTCCTCAATAAAGTGGAAAATCATTGGCTTTCCTGCGACAATATGTTTACTTGCTTTTTTAAAAATTTCAACTTGAATTTCTGAATCCCTGAGTTTTTTTTGCAGCGTTCTTTTTTGTTCGGAAAATCTCTTTTGTTCAGGATTTCTGACATGCTTCATATAAAAACTTTCTTCCCCAAATTTTTTATATGCTTCGTACCATCTGTATACGATTGAATGTGCTATACCAAGCTCTTTCGCAGCTTTAAAACGATTTTTTTCAAGCACTAGTTTTATTGCTTTCTCTTTAAAATCCCTGCTATAGATTCTATGTTCTTCCATGTAAAACTCGGCGTTTATTTCCAAGAACGCTCTTCAGATATTGAAAATATAAATGTACAATGATTTAATATCGATG
>JAAXJD010000076.1:3530-18289 GCA_012270005.1 Flavobacterium sp.
CAGGTAACCTTCAAATAATTCCTGAATGCCTTCAAATTCTATAAAAGCAATTATTTCGTGAGTGCATTTAGTCTTAAATCCTCTGAAACAGGTAATTTTTTGCAATGGGATAGCAGCAAGTTCTGCTATGGACGAAACCTCTACCATTTTAAAAAAAGAAAGCATCCTTCTGCTGAAGGGGAACTGGCTTTCTGAAAGTAACATATGCAGTTTTGTGGAAGGGTTTACCATAGCACTCATCCGTTTAGATTTAGTAATTACCGTAAGTGGAGAGGCGAAGGATGCACCTTCATGCTGCGCTAAAAAAAAGGCGCAGGCCACTACACTTACCGGCACTGGGGCACTGGTATACCCGACTCCGAATAAGCGAGCGCCCACGCCATGGCGTGAGCGTCTCTACTTAGTCTCGAAGTCTTTAAAAATTACCAGTTTTCAGTGCCGAGACTTAAAGCAAAAACACTTTAAGATTTTTTCGATATGTTCCCACAAAGATAGAAAAGGATTGCATAGAAATACAATCCTTTTTCACCTGTTTATAATTTGAGCCTCAGTTTCTCCAACGGCAGTGCCTTGACGAGGTCCGAATTCTTGACTTTTAAAACCTGCGACCTGCCTCCATTTTTCTCGAATACCTCAATGAGCAGCACCTGCCCTTCAGATAGCGTAAAGACATCCAGCAGGTAAATATTACGCTCGGTTGCCTGTCCTCCGACAGGGATTACCGGTCTGTAGTTACGTAATGGCTCCAATATTTTCTCCTGCATCACTGTCCTTTTCGCTACCTTACGGTCTGCTATCTTAAACGTAATAAAGTCGATTGCAAAAGGGACAAATGTCTCATTTTCAATTTCTGTATGGAAGTAGTATTTACCATTGTGTACGTAGATCCCTTTAAGGCGAAAGGTAACACCATAGCTTTCTGACCTGATATTTTTGATGGCTTTTTTATTGTTCTTATACAGCGTTTCCATTAGCAGCCCAGTTAACGAGGCCGGTGTGGTTCCCAAATCTTCGAACTGTACATCCGCAGCATCATTTCGCCGAACCTGGCGTTCACCTTTACTCAGGTTGTAACTCATTTCTGCCGGAGCGCTGCTGTAGCATACGTCGAAACCGTAAAAGCTGCCATCCTCCGTAATCACGGAAAAATTGGTTTGGTCTGTAAATCCCTGTACCGATGCTTTTACCCGAAGGACATTCTCTGCGTCTGCCGCCTTGTCCGCAATGATGTAATCACTCCCCAAATCCACATAACGGATACCCGCCGGAAATATAATATGGGAGGTTTTATCATAAGTTACCTCAATACTATAGGGTGGAATAGCCCCAAGGGCTAACGCTTCTGCCTGCTTCGCCTGGGCAAATGTTATCAGGGGATTAATAGCTCCAATTATTGCTAATAGGTATTTTACAAACTGTTTCATAATCTTAAATTTTAATCTTATTTCTTTTTCGATACCAAATACACCTGGTGCCCTGCCTTAAGGGTTACTTTTTGCGCCCGGACCTTTTTTGAAAAGTAGCCCGAAACGCCCTGTATCACGCCACGGCTTGCATCCGCCACCAACTGCTGGCCAGCCGAGCGGTTGATGGTAAAACTGCTCCCTGCGGTATTTCCCATGTTCGCTAAAGTGCCGTTCACTGCCGACACTTCGGGAGCGTAAGGGACATTAAGCCCCTGCTGTCCGTCGAGGTCGTACACCGTAAGGTTGACCGGTAGTATACTGCCGTCTACCTCTATAGATGCGACCTGTAATTGCAGCCTGTTCTGCTGGAATTTAGCCACCGCGCTCACGATAAAGCCACTCGGCAGCGTTGTTTCCCCGATACGGGCATCCTGTACTAGCCGCAATTGCACATTGCTATCGGCGGTTATTTTACCGGTTTGGTGAACACACGCTTTAATACTGTTGGCCGGTATTCCGTTTTCATCAGGAACTGTGGGTGTCTGGAATCCGTTAAACTCAGCAGTGGCAAGGCGTCCCAATGTTACTGAATCCGGAACCTGCCGCTGCAATTGGGAAACGACCGACTTCCTTGCCGGCTGTACCGCCACAAAGTTTTCATCGTCCTGCTTTTTGGTTGCCGTAGACGCTTTCTCCTGATCCACTGGCGCAGTACCACCCGGAAAGTATTTCGCCGCCATCTTAAAGGACTGTTCCATCAGTGCGAGGCGGTCTTCATTGCTGCGCTGCTGCGGTGTTTCCTTGGCTTCCAGCTTTTCTTTCAGGGCTTCGTTTTCCTTACGCAATGCCTCCTGTCCTGCCTGTGGCTGATAGAAGGTATTCAGCGAACGCTGCATGTTACGGTAGCTGTTTAGTGCGGGGCTGCTCTTTTGTTTTTTCCGTTCTTCTTCGGATGCTTTAGATCCTGTAGTATTTGCTGTAATACTATCCCCATCGCTAGTGGACTGCCAATAATCCGAAAGGCTCATCATGGCCTCCTTCTTTTGCTGTTCGCGCTGCCGCTGCATTTCCTGCTCGTAGGCTTTGCCTTTGTCCGTGGGCAGCCCGTCTTCCGAGGCCTGGGGTACGACCTCGTTAATCCCTATTTTTATTTCGTCCTTTGTGTTATTACCTGTATCCCTGCCGAAGATAAAGTACAGGCAGGCGGCAAAAATTAACCCCATCACGCCAAACAGTATCGGCTTTTTCAAACGCTCTTTATTAAATTGGGGTTTGTCTGCATTTGCAGGGACGGTACCTTCCGTCACCTGCACGCTCGTTTTCTTCTTATCATTTTCCATGTTGCGCTGCTGTTTTGGGTTCACTATTCATTTTAGGGTCTTTTTGCACTTCAATGGGGTTCTCAATATGGTCTACCTTCAGTACATCAGGCGTACTTCCAAAAGCCATAATCACCTGAATGACCACAATCAGGGTCAATACACAGTAACCACCAAAAGCATACAGTACCAGCTTTCGCCGTTGCTTTTCCGCAAGCTGCTCCCATTGGTGCTCCAATGCTGCTTTACGTGCGTTAATACGTTCTACAGGGGTTTGCATACAATCAATATTAACGTTCTACGACCTCAACGTCCTTGTTTTCCAGTACCCGGAATTGCTCAATATTGAACCCCTGCGGGTTGACATCCGACCGTACCGAATTGACTAAAAGACATGAAGTAACAAGGCTCCTTCGTGTAACGTTGCTGGCACGGATAATATATTCTCGTGCATACGTACGTACGCTGTAGGGATAGGTATCAAAGTCGCATTGTACGCTGTCCACCTCAACACGCTGCTGTACATTACCCGATATGATACGGTTGTAGTATCCTTTTTCAGAAAGGTCTTTGTAGTAGTCAAAGGCGCTTTTATCCGCAAGGTTAAAAGCCCGTTTCATATTGTTCTCAATGGCAGCCTTGTCCGGTGCGAGAGTGAAAAAGAGTTCATGGAAACGCCTCACGTGTTCGCGTGCCTCTACCGGCCGATTGACCGCGGCATCCTGTGACAGGGCCAGCATCAGCGACTTGCCCTGATCCAATACGTATACCTTCTCGCGTTGTTCCCTGGCAAAACGGTAGGATTCAAAGACGGCGTAGCCGGAAATCCCAAGGCACAATACCGTAAATACAATCGCGTATAATCTCATCTGCCTGAAGCTGTTCTCAATATTCCTTAATGTTTTAAATTCCATAATCAGGATTTTTATAGTTATTGTTTGTGCATCAGCCTGCCACCGATGTTTCCGGTTACCGCACCGGTTCCGGCGCCTACCACGTTTCCTGCTTTCTGTGTGGCCTGGTTGACATTACGGGTATAATTGCCCGCGCCGCCGGCCTGTATGATCCAGCCTGTTACCGTGGGTATCGTAAAATACCCGATAATGCCAATGATCATAAAGATGATGTACACGGCATTGGAAGTGTCCGGGATATATGTTGGATCGGAAAGCATTTCAATATCATGCTCCAGTATCAGGGATTGTATCTTGGCCAGCATCGAACTGAACAAATCCGAGACCGGCAGCCACAGGTACACGCTGATGTACCGGGTAAACCACTGCGTCAGCGTGGACTGGAAGCCATCCCATACCGATATGGCAAAAGCAATCGGCCCCAATATCGACAGGACAATCAGGAAAAAAGTCCGCAGGGTATCAATCACCAGTGCCGCGGCATTGAACAGGATTTCCAACAATTCCCGAAAGGCATTCTTAATCTGCTGTTCCAGCTGGTACATACCACGTTCCAGGTACATACCCGACATGGTGGCAAGATCCGAGGGCGACCAACCCAGTTCGTCCAGCTGCCGGTCAAATTCTTCATCCGATACCAGGTAGGCCGTCTCCAGGTTGCGCAACATGGCTTCGTGTTCCAACTGGTCTTTTTGTGCCTGCAAGGCATTCAGGTCCAAAACCTGGCCTTCCAGTATGCCGTGGGTTCCCGTGACAATCGGGCTGAGTACCGCATTCACTGTACCGAGCACCATTGTGGGGAAAAACATGATACAAAGTCCCAAGGCAAAAGGCCTGAGCAGCGGGAACAGGTCAATCGGTTCGGCGCGGCTTAGTGCCCGCCAGACATTCAGGGCGACATAAAACAATGCCCCAAGCCCGGCAAGCCCTTTGGCCACAGCCGCCATCTCTGCCGAGAGCGGCATCATCTCGTCATACAGTGAGCGCAGCACCTCGTGCAGGTTGTCAAACTCAATATCAAGCGCGATCATCTACCAGTATTTTTGGTTGGCACTGCCGTACAGTTCCAAAACACGCTGGGTATCGTTATGCTTCTTGGCCCTGACGATACTCACCGAAATGTTCTTCTTGGTATAGTAGCGTACCAGGTTGTAATAATGCAGCACGTCTTTGTACACACGCTCGATCACATCCATACGCTCCTTGTCACTGAGCGACATGGAAGTCACGCTCACAATCTGGCTCAGGTCATCCAGCAGCCCTGCCGTTTCGTTCAGCAGCTTGCTGTAACCAAAGGCAATGGCATTCAGTTCTTCCGGGGTGAAATTCGGGTCGTTCATCATCAGCCCGAAACTCGTCACATACATATCAGAAATGTCCCCCACCAACAACACGGTCTGTTGTACCCTGCGGGCATCCTGTATCAGGTTGTTGACGGATTTCAGGGCATCATAATATTCCTTTCCCTGGTTGTATACGTCCTTGATCTTGTTAAAGCTGTCCAGCGTATTGGTGGCCGTAGCCGAGGTCTCAGCAATCTGGTTCACCGTATTAATAATTCCCTGCGCCAGGTTGGTAGGGTCACTCACCACCCATTGCGCCCTCATTGGTGCAACAGCCAATAACAAGGCTGCCCACACCGCATACATCATTCTTTTCATCGTTTTGGATTTTATGGTTATTACAGTTGACTTTCACGGCGCTGTGCCGCGATACGCCGAATGGCGAGTTCCACATTGCCGCCCAATGCTTTGGCCAGTTCCATGACTTCCATCTTTTCGCTTTCTTCTGTGGTATAGGCTAAGTATTCCTCCAGGCTTACCTCGGTAGCATACACCGCCGAATGGGTACCGCCCAGGCCAATCCACACTTCCTTATACAGCCGCGATGGGTCGTTGTTCATGTTAATCGAAAGTACCTGTGCCTTCTCCTTATCGGTCAGCCCCAGCATCGACTGGATGTCATCGAACTTGTTCATGTATTTCCGCTGGTCAAGCATTATCTTACAATCGGAATTGTTGATGATGCTTTCCTTGACAATGGGCGACTGGATGATGTCATCGACTTCCTGGGTAACTACAATAGCCTCCCCAAAAAACTTACGTACCGTCTTGAACAGGTATTTGATGTACTCGGCCATGCCTTCCTTGGCAATGGCTTTCCAGGCTTCTTCAATCAGTATGAGCTTACGCACGCCTTTCAACCTGCGCATCTTGTTGATGAACACCTCCATGATAATAATGGTAACAATCGGGAACAGGATTTTGTGGTCCTTTATCGCATCGATCTCAAAGACAATAAAGCGCTTGGACAGCAGGTCCAGTTGCTTGTCCGAATTCAGCAGGTAGTCGTATTCGCCGCCTTTGTAATACGGCTCCAGTACATTCAGGAAATTGGCCAGGTCAAAGTCTTTTTCCCGGACTTTCTTTTCCTCCAGCACTTTTTTATAGTCGCCCTGCACGTATTCGTAGAATCCGTTAAAGGACGGTTGTACGCCACCTTTGACCTGCTCGATGTACCCGCTTACTACATTCGACAGCGCTACTTCTTCCGCCCTTGTGGGCGGCTCGTCATCACGTTTCCATAGTGTCAGGATAAGTGTTTTGATACTCTCACGCTTTTCGATGTCATAAATGCCATCATCCGTGTAGAACGGATTAAAAGCAATCGGGTTATCTTCCGTATAGGTAAAATACACCCCATCTTTGCCTTTAGTCTTACCATGGATGAGCTCGCACAAACCCTGGTAGCTGTTACCGGTATCTACCAAAAGCACGTGGGCGCCCTGCTCGTAATACTGCCGTACCATGTGGTTGGTAAAAAACGACTTGCCGCTGCCTGAAGGCCCCAGTATGAATTTGTTGCGGTTCGTGATAACCCCACGCTTCATCGGTAGGTCGGAAATGTCCAGGTGGATGGGGTTGCCCGTCAGCCGGTCCGCCATCTTCAGCCCGAAGGGCGATGGCGAATCCCTATAGTTCGTTTCCTCACTGAAAAAGCACAATGCCGGTTCAATGAAGGTGTAGAAACTCTCCTCACTCGGGAAATCCCCGGCGTTCCCGGGCATGCCTGCCCAATACAAGGTGGCTACATCCGTGGTGTTGTGCCTGGGCTTGCATTCCATTAGTGCCAAGGCACTGCCCGTGTCATTCTTTACCTGCTTCAGCTCCTGCGGATCGTCCGACCAGGCTATTACGTTGAAATGTGCCCTGATGGAAGACAGCCCGTACGAATGGGCTTCATTCAGGTAACGTTCAATCCACTCCTTGTTGATCTGATTGCTGCGGCTGTACTTTGCCAGGGAATGCATATTCCGGGCCGACTTCTCAAACTTTTGCAGGTTGGCCTCGCTGTTGTCCAGAAACATGTATTGATTATAGATGTGGTTGCAGCTGAGCAGCAGCCCAACAGGCGCCGCAAACGACAGCCTGCAGTCACTGCGGTCGGTCGACAGCTTCTCGTACCTCGTATCGGCTGATACCGTACCAGGCAGGTCGTCCGTATCGGAAAGTGTGTGCAGGCACAGCCGTTTGTTCCCGATACGCACCTCTTCACCGCCGAGTGCAATGTCCTGCATCGGTTCATTGCCATCGCGCGATAAAGTCAGGTATTGTTCCAACAGCCCCGGCGCTTCCTCTGTGCCGATGATGGCATCCTCCGCCAGCCGTTCCATCTTTACGAGACCGGAATCGTTTACAATGCGCTCAAACTGGGCCACTGCTTCCATAAACTGGTGCACCGCTTCTTTATCCCTCGCTTCCTTAGGTACCAGCCTGCCACGGCACAGCGACGAAAAGTTACTTTGCATGCGCATCCGCTCCTTGGTGGTCTTGGTCAGTAACAGGTAACAATAGTGGTTCAGGAACGGGCGTTCGGTAAAGTGCTGTTTGTACGACCTACCCAAAAAACTCAAGCCTTCTTCATTCAGCTCGGGTGTGTAATTCTCCTTGATGTACCAGTCCTGTTTGTGTACGACCGTGTAGTCCGGCAGGGTTTTGACGGCTTTATGCCAGGCGGCATGGAGGGCTTCATATTCCGCAGAAGCTACCGTAAAGAGTTGCGGCAGGTGTACCGCAAAGCAGGCGGTAATATCCGCATCTTTACTCAGGATACAATTTTCTTCGACTGCCAGCAGCGGAAACTTGCGCTCCAGTGTGGTGGCTTTAGCTGTGCTTCTCATACCGTTTCCTTTTTAGGGTTCGACCGGATGTACCTGCGGATTTGCCTGCGGCAAATAATATATCTCGGGTGGCGTTTTTTCGCCCCCAGCTTCATCAGCCCATGCTCGCCATACTTTTTGTTCAGCGCGAACGTTTGCCAGATAATAAGCCCCGCTCCGCCACCACCAATGCCCATACAACCATAAGAGCCTACACCGGCGACGTAGAGCACCATCACCACGATCAGTACAGCCAACAGCCCGCCTGCAAAAATGAACAGGTATTGCGCTTTAAGCCCCTTGAACTCCACGGTCCTGCCAATCCCTTTGTTGATGTTATAGCTATTCATAACATTTGGCTTTACAGGAAGAAAGCTTGAAGGATTGTAGCGGCAACAATCAAAAAGATACACGCGCCAACCCCGCGGGCTCCCGTTTTGCTCGTAGCCGGGACCCCGCTACTGATCTTGTTGTAAACCTGAAGACCGCCAATCAGTCCGACCACAGCCCCAATGGCATAGATAAGCTGTACCGCTGGTGCGAAATACGATGTGACCATCTGGGTGGCTTCAGTGATACCAGCTGAGCCGTCTCCCTGGGCGAATGCCCCTGATACTGCCAGCAGCAGTGCTGCCGTGAACAGTAATTTTCTGTGTTGATACCTCATAACATTTACCGAATTAATGGTTATTAATTACCTGCTGGGTGCAGGATTAGGGCAAATGTCTTGTGAATAGGGCCTCTAGCTTTATGATCGTCTACTACTGGCTTCAATTGGATACTGGTGGCTTCAGGCATGGCAATAAAATCCGGGATAAATGCGGCAGTTTATCTATTAATAATCTAGGCCAATCTTGAAAACTTCTAAGATATTTCCCTGAAAAGAGAAAGGTTTATCGTACCCTTACTTTTTGTTAACTATCTTTGAGTGTAAACAGAAACTTTTAGAATGAAACAGGACAAAATAAAAAAGCAGCTCTTGAGTGAGCATTTTATAGAGGATATGCAGCGCTCTCTTGAAGAAATGCCGGAAGATGTGGCCAAACAAATTATAGACTCCATGAGTGAGAAAGAAATATACATAAGAGTAAGTAAAAGGCGAATGCAGGAAGACTATGTTGCTGATTATATCGACTTTCTATGGGATATCAGCAGGGATGCATTCTGGAAACACGTATCGGCGACATTTGATATCAAAGAAGGGCTATTGTGGGGAGGCGATATGCTTTACATTGAAAAAATTTGCAAAAATGAAATACCAAGCGTTCTTTTGGAAAAGATAATAGAGTTTTGGGTGAATTATACTAGCGAAAACTCAGAGGCTTACGAAATGGATATTGACGGTTTAGGCTGTATCCTAAAGGCACAATGCGTGCGCTTCGACCAGAAAGAAAATATACTAAAACATTTAGGCGAGAAATATCCTGATTTATTGCATTCATACAGCGAACAGTTGGATCATTTTATAAAAAGCGATTGCCATTACAACTTTTACTGATGAACTACAACCATTTTACCATACGATATATAGAATGCCTGGAAAAGCATTTAAAAATTACAACGCTGGATGGGGAGACTAATTTCTTTCCTGATTTCGTAACGGCTAACAATATTAAAGACTTAAAAGATGCCTTATATCTAGTCTGGGACGACTCGCATACAGCAGTCGAATTATTAGTTCAAAAAAAGGAAGCTAAACTGCAAGCGGCATTATTCGGGCTTGTTGAAAATTTTGATTTGGCAATCAAGGCCGGCTATATGATTGCAGACCGCATCGTACTTATTGACTTTATCTACCAGAGGATTTTACAGGACCTTGAGAAACTTGATAAAAATGTATTGGGGGAAGTTGCAAGAAATTTGGTAAAAATGAAAAGTCTCGCCCAAGAAGGCCGTTTTGTTATAATACCATCGCCATTTTATTGGAATAGTGACACAAAAATATTTTTAGCTGAAGCTTCCAAAAAGTACTCGCTGACACCAGATACCGTTAGCCTTTTGAACGTGTTGTCTATCTGCAGGATATGTAACCTCCAACCTTACACAATTGCAGAAGATAAGATTGACTTCGACAGGCTTTTGAATAACGATATAGATTTAACAGGTTTGGCCTCCATGACCGTCTCATTAAGTTCCTATCATTCGATTATTGCCGGACTGATGTCGCAAAAAATTTTAAAAATAAGCGAATTGGAATACATAGGCGACATACCGGTAGACAAATACGCTGCAGAGATTAGGGATAGCGAAAATTTCTATAACGAGTACTTGCGTCTGATTACGCACAACGATGCTATGAACTTTGAAAACAATTTTGAAGAACTCCATAAAGAAATTGTTCGTGCCTTGAAAGAAGAAAATGTAACAAAAGCAAAAAAAATTCTGGATAGCATTTCGAAAATTTCAAGTGTAGGAACTGCAGGAGTCGCAATGGCAGGGACAGTTACTGTAATTTCCGCACCAATTTTGATAGGAGCAGCTGCGGTAACGTTAGGGAGTAGCATCGCATCTATGTTTGCACCATCAGGCAATAAGGAAAATGTCGTAATTTCAGTTTTAAAAAAATTAGGCACTACATAATTTATAATTAAAGGCAAATCAATTGCATGTTCTATGGGCCTGTGAATTGGGATAATAACGATGTAAACTATATTTTAACAAAGAACATATCGGGGATTAAACATAATCCCCGATATCAAAATTTCTTTCATTATTATTCTGTAGAGTAGAAAAACCTGAATCCGTTTCATAGTCATCAGCCCTGTCAAGCAGTTTTGCTATCCTTCTCGAGGCATCTCCTACGGCGGTTTCCAGCATAAGCATGAGTTCGGTCCCGTCAATTTTTGAAGGCACACTTACCGTTGTCTTTTTATATTCTACGTCCGTGGCTGTAATTGGCATTTTATGGCTGTCATTTGGCTTTAAAAAGGGCTACTGTCTTTTAATGGCTACATCTGATATTTAGTATTTTTGCATACCACAGATTTTATATGTTATGATGGATAAGGATATAAACAACCCATTGGATTACATTTCCGAAATCAAACAAATACTTGCCCAAGCCCGCCAAAAGGGCTATACTGCAATCAATGCAGCTATGGTGGAAGCCTACTGGCTTATCGGCAGACGTATTGTAGAACAGGAAATGCTGGGTGCTGAACGTGCAGGTTATGGAGATGAAATCATCAAAACGCTTTCAGATGAGTTAAACGCTGAATTTGGGAAAGGTTTCTCCATTACCAGCTTAAAAAATATCAGGAAATTTTACCTGGCCTTTAGGGAAGAACAAAAAGGGCAGACACTGTCTGCCCAATTGAGCTGGTCGCATTACGAAAGGCTTATGAGGGTATCGGATACCGAAGCACGCGATTGGTATCTGAATGAAGCAGTGAGCCAAAACTGGTCGGTGCGTACCCTCGACCAGAACATATCAACACTGTACTACCAAAGACTATTGTCATCACATAAAAAGGAATTGGCTGAAAATCCCGAAAACTTAGATAAGAGGACTACGGACGAATTTATAAAGAATCCGGCCGTTCTTGAGTTTTTGAAATTACCGGTTAATAAATCCTATACCGAACAGGAATTTGAACAGGCGCTTATTGACAACCTGCAACAGTTCCTGCTGGAACTGGGCAAAGGGTTTTCATTTGTTGCCCGGCAAAAACACATCCGCACCGAAACATCAGATTTTTATATTGACCTGGTGTTTTACAATTACATTCTAAAGTGTTTTGTAATCATAGAGCTTAAAACGAATAAGATTACCCATCAGGATATCGGACAGCTGGATATGTATGTGCGAATGTACGATGATCTGAAACGCACTGAAGGAGATAATCCAACCGTTGGAATACTGCTGTGTACGGAAACAGATAGTACCATAGCCAGATATTCTGTCCTGCACGAAAACAAACAGCTTTTTGCCAATAAGTACCTGCCATACCTTCCCACCGAAGAAGAACTGGCGGCAGAAATTGAACGGGAAAAGTTGGTAATAAAGCAGCAGTTGGGATTGTAAAACCAGACTATTCTCATAAAAAAGGGGATTAAACATAATCCCCTATATTAAAATTCCCTTCATTATCATTCCGCAGTAAGGAAGAACCTGAATCCGATTCATAGTCGTCAGCCCGGTCAAGTAGTTTTGCTATCTTTTTCGAGGCATCTCCTACGGCGGTTTCCAGCATGTGCATGAGTTCGGTTCCGTCAATTTTTGAAGCTACACTTACCGTGCTCTTTTTTTCAGAAGCCTTAAGCGCCTTGCGCTGAAGCAACTGCCCTACGGCAGCAAGCTCATCATAGGTAACCCCGGTAGCTAAACCGTCCTCAATACGATGTGCTGTATTTGCTGCATACCCTTTCATTTCCTCTTCTTCATCATCCCAATCGGGTAGGCTTTCGTCATCCGGCTCTTCCTGCGGAATCGCGGGTTTCACTGCCCGCTTATTTACATTATCAAAAGTAGAAGTTGCAGGTGTGTTATCGCTGTTTTGGGTTCCCGAGGCCTGTGTTGGCTCCGCCGGGCGTCCACCCAGTTTTGGCCTGCCCACAATATCGGGCACCCCCGGTAAGGAATCGTTCTGCGTTTTGTTCGGTTGATTGCTATTTTTTGCCTTTGTCCATAAGTAAAGTAAGATGGCTATTACCGCCAGAAGCGAGACTATTATTATCTTTTCCATAACTATAATATTGGTTTATATTTATCATTAAAACTTTGGGTGATCTCGTTACCAAATTCATTGAAATGGTGTTCCAGTAAATTGTCCATATACTCATAGATGCTCACCTTATCCTCACCAATGACCTGAACGATACGCGACAACCTTTCATGAAATTCGGACCTAATGTATACGACTTTACCACTGCGGGCGCTACCGTCTTTATTTCTTAAAAACTGCTCTTCATAATTGGAAGTGCCCTTCGTTTTAGCTTTTGGTTTTGATTTTGGCTCCTGTTTCTGTCCGGTATCCGTCGGTTGCTTTGAATCACGGGCAAGCCCTTCCTTCTGTACACCACCTGCCATCATAGAAATCAGGTATTGCTCATCAATTTCAGGGTCTCTGTCTTTGTTATCCTTTTCCATCGTTATCCTCATTTAGTATTTTTAAAAACTCGTTGATAAAACTGTCAAGGTTACAGCCCTGAAGCAGTTTTTCATCTGCCGGCAGCAAAGTAGAGCGAAAAATACCCCGGCTGTCGGCATCATTTTCTTTTCTAAAGCGCACACTGGCGGCCACTGAAACATCCATGAGTTTCAGTGTAAGGGTTTGGATAACGGAACTGTAATACGCATAAAGCGGATTGCGTTCGCGTCCGTCTACCTGGTTCCAGAATAAATAAATTTGCCTGATGGCTACTTGTTTTTGTTTCATCAACACATCGGTGACCAATTGGGTAAAAACCAGGGTACTTTCCATTACTACACGGTCGGCCACAAGGGGCGTAAAAATATAGTCCATACCTGCCAATGCCTTGATGATACCGGGAGCGTTTACCGTACCAGGTAAGTCGAAGAACACGATGTCAAGGTCTTGTTGCGTTTCCCTTATCATTTGCTCAGCAGCCTCCAATGCAGTATCCGGCTGTTGTTGTACAACAGCATAGGCTTTTTTACCGAGCGACTGAAACTGCCGGTGCGCCAGCTTTTTCATCCCATCATTTTCCATGACCATTTTCATATCCCGCTCGCGCATCTGTACAAGGCTGTATTGAGGGTAGTCACAGTCTATTACCGCCACGTTAAAGCCCAACCTGTAATGAAGTGCACTTGCAACAAGGCTGGTAAAGGTTGTTTTGCCGACACCTCCCTTTTGGGAAGCAAAAGCAATAAATAGTGTTTTGCCAAATCGTTCCATATTTACATAGGTATATAGTTATTTACATAGGTACATAGTGAGGTATGTAGGTACATATCTACCTACACAGGTACACGGGTATACACATACATAAATACATGCTTGCATATACATGTGTGTATGCAGGTAACTATATAGATATAGGAATACCGCTATATGTACATCATTACATAGGTATGCATCTACCAACACAGGTAGCTATGTGTGCAGGTATGTATTTACGTAGATACGTATGTACGTACATACACCCACCGACACAAAGTAAATACATGAGGTTTCGTGGTTTTAACCGTAAGCATTGTTTGGCACTGGTTGTCTGGCTTTGGCACAACTGACCATGCTGCCATAGCCAACTGGGTTTCTTTACTTTGTCAGTATAGGGCTGACCTGTGGGGATTCTTAGTAAACGGCCGGATGCCGTTTTGTTCTGGCTCACTAGAATCCGCCGGATAAGGCGGATTTTCCTTTCGCGGGAAAGGAGCAAGTTATGTTTTGAGGCACCCGAAACCTAATCGGTGCCTCAAAACGACTTGCCCTTGCAGGGGGCGGGAAATACCCTCCAAAGTCGGCTATTTTTAATTTTAAAATGGATGTATGATGAATGAGAAGGATAACTTTAAGAGAAACAAAGGGGGGCGTAAGCCCAAGCTGAACCCCAGCACACACCGCCATGTGTTTCGCCTGAACGACGAAGAAAACGCTAGGCTACTGTCGCTTTTTGAAAGCTCCGGGATGCGCAACAAAGCAAAATTCATCATCTCGCTACTGCTGGAAAGGGAAATTAAAACGGTTAAAATTGACCTGCAGGCAATGGAATACCATACACAGTTGACCAAATTATTCGGTCTTTTCCGTTCAATCGGCGTTAATTATAACCAGGTGGTAAAGATATTGTACCGGAATTTTTCAGAAAAAAAGGCTGCTGCTTACCTCTACAGATTGGAAAAACAGACTATTGAAATGGCTGCTTTATGTAAAAACATCATTGAACTGACGCAGGAATTTGAATCAAAATACCTGCTTAATGACCCACAAAAATGAATGCCAAAATTGCAAAAGGGATGAATTTTAAAATTGGAGATAAAATTAAATTTAATATT
>JAAXJD010000011.1:0-1591 GCA_012270005.1 Flavobacterium sp.
GTATCTGGATTCTCTAAAGGGTCTGTACCTTCATCCTCAGCAGTTGATCCTTGTGCAAAAGAAATAAATCCAACTAAAAGGAAAACAACTGAAAAACACCATTTTAAAATATTCGTTTTCATAATTTTGGGGTTTAAATTATTATCATTGCAAAAATACATTTTTTTTATTATCGTACAAATTTTAATTAAAAAAGATTTCAGACTAAAATTCAATGTAGAAATGATACCAGCTACAAAAGCATCAAATTGAGACTAAACGCTCTAAATAATGATAATCAATACCAAAGGTTTTGTTTATGGTTTGTAACTCTTCAAGTATTTCTTGCTTACGTAATTTAGTTACACTTTGCTTTAAGGCTGTAATCATTACATTTTTAGGTGTATTTACATCATCAATAAATGAAAACACCTTTACTTTATAACCAAAATACTCCAAAACGAGGCTTCGTATACCATCTGTAATCATCTCAGCCTGCCTTTCCATAAAAATGCCATGACGTGTTAAAAAACTAACGTCATTTTTCATCCTATTTTTTTCCATAACCCGTCTTATTTGTTTGTGACAACAAGGTGCCACTACAATAAGTGTAGCGTTACTGTTTATACCCTTTGCTATGGCGTCATCGGTTGCTGTATCACATGCATGTAGCGCAATAATTGCATCAGGTAATACTTCAGGATTGTAACCTTCTATAGTATTCTCTACAAAAATAAGATTGTCCATTCCACTGTCGCCTGCAATCCTGTTACAAAGCATTACCATATCTTCTCTAAATTCAACTCCGGTAACTTGTGCCGGCAATTTTAATGTATTAGTAAGATAATCAGTCAACGCGAAAGTAAGGTAGCCTTTACCGGATCCCATGTCTGCAACTGAAAACGGCTTAGCAGGATTTGGCTCTATTTGCTTCAATACGGGAGCTAAAAGCTCTATATAGTGGTTTATTTGCCTGTACTTGTCTTGTGCATGTTTATACACCTTACCGTTAGCATCTGTAACACCAAGCGCTTCCAGGTAATGTTTTTCTCCGTGCTGTAATACCCGTTTCTTATTACGGTCGTGTAGTAACTGGGGAACAGCTAAAGGCGGATCATTTACAACATTATCCTTACGCCATTTTTTACCTGTAAATTGTATGCGGGTAGTGTTTGCTACTGAGAAAAGATTTGCAACTCCAAAACCTTTATCAGGATTTTCCAGCCATTTTCCGATAAGCAAAATACCTTCTTCAATTTCAAAATTTTTAGTTATGTCTCTTGTCTTATACCTGTACGTAAAAGACATCATGTAGCGTTGTTTAATCAGTACCGGACGGGCAATAACTTGTTTTAAAGCCGATTCTTCTCCTTTATAATTTCCTAAAGTAATCTTTACAAAGCTATTATCCGAAATGTGATTCTTTAAAGCCGTTACAAAACCCTCTACAACCATAATGCATATTTTCTTCCTGCAAAAATACCATTTTATTTAATGGACTACGAAACTTAAGTCAATAGTAGCAATACTTATAAAATAAAATTAAAATTTTACGATATACCGTAAAACTTCTTTGTTAAGCCGCCCTCTATGTTAAGCCGAACTCTATGAT
>JAAXJD010000011.1:1601-3673 GCA_012270005.1 Flavobacterium sp.
GCGGAATAATAGCAAGCTACTTTACAAATAAAATAAAAACCTTGTTATTATGAAACCATCAAAAAACTTGTTATCGCCAGATAACCACGCATTAGTACTTATCGACTTTGAAGGTCAAATGGCTTTTGCTACAAAAAGCATAGAAATGGCTACTTTACGCACTAACACAGCCATTATTGCAGGGGCGTCTAAAATCTTTAATGTGCCAACCATTGTTACCACGGTTGCCGAAGAAAGCTTCTCTGGCCCTGTATTTCCTGAAGTAGAAGAATTTTACCCGCAAGCTACATCTGGGTATATAGACCGTACTACAATGAACACATGGGAAGATGAAAATGCTTACAAAGCGATTACAGGCACGGGTAAAGCAAAGCTTGTACTTGCGGGCCTGTGGACAGGTGTTTGTATTGTAGGACCGGCACTTTCTGCGCTTCACGAAGATTACGAAGTGTATGTAATTACGGATGCCTGCGGAGATGTTAGCACCGAAGCGCATGAACGTGCCATACAGCGCATGATTCAGGAAGGTGTAAAACCCATAACCTCTATACAATACCTACTGGAACTGCAACGCGACTGGGCACGCCAGGAAACCTATGAGGCGGTTACAAACCTTATGAAAAAATATGGCGGCAGCTACGGGCTTGGTATACACTACGCACACAATATGCTAAAGCACTAATACAAAACAGCACTTGTCTCAGCCTTTCCCCTTACTCCAAATGATTATGAAAGCTTTTTACGCAATAATTCTTTATCTCTTATGCAGCGTTACGCTTAGCGCACAGCCGTTTAAGCTGTTGCGCTACGACGAAGATTACAGCTACCTGAAAGATTCGGCTTGCTCTGCATATCAACGGTTTAAATACTTACCGGTAAGAAGCGAAAACAACTTTTATATGTCATTTGGAGGGGAAACCCGGGCAGAGTATATAGATTTTAATAACGAAGACTGGGGAAGGCTAAATATAGGTCACAATGCGTTTTTACTGCAACGGTACAACCTGCACTCCGACGTACATCTGGGCAGCAGGGTAAGGATATTTGCCCAGTTACGCAGCGCCTTACAGGACGGACGCAAAAACGGGCCTCGGGGCATAGATGAAGATCGCCTTAACGTACAGAATCTTTTTGCAGACATTACAGCATGGCAAAAACAACAGAAAAAAATATTATTCCGGCTGGGCAGGCAGGAAATGGATTATGGTTCGGGGCGACTAATTTCAGTACGGGAGGGGCCTAACGCAAGGCTCTATTTTACCGGGACTAAGGCTATGTATACCTCAGCACGTATATCAGTCGATGCTTTTGTAATGATGGCCGATACTACCTACCCCGGCGCTTTTGACAACAAACCGACCAAACAAATCAATCTGTGGGGTACTTATGGCAAAATCATTTTCCCGGCAGCCGGTAACCTTGATGTGTACTATATAGGAATACGAAGAGACTACTCCCCTTTTGAAGAAGGTACCGAAAAAGAACTACGCCATACCGTGGGGGGCAGGTTTTGGCGCTACGGCGGCGGTTTTATTTACAATGTGGAAGGCGCGTATCAGTTTGGCAGCTTTGGTAATGGCTATATAAATGCCTGGACCGCTTCGGCAGACTTAGGGTATATGTTTGAAAATACATCGTTAAGGCCAACTATTAACCTACGACATGACTACATTTCGGGCGACAAACTTGCCGGAGATGGTAACCTGCAAACCTTTAACCCTATTTACCCGAAGGGAGGATATTTTGGGTTCAGCCCGCAGATAGGCCCTGTAAACCTCATAGACATCCATCCCTATGCCACATTAGATGTTTTAAAATCCCTTCGCCTACAGCTGGACGTAGTATATAACTGGCGTTATTCACTGCAAGATGGCGTATACCGCCCCAGCGGCATTTTTAACCGACCCGGAGCAACCTCCACTAAGCGTTACATAGGTACAGCTTACCTTGCCGGGTTAACCTATACATTAAATCCATTTGTGGGTTTTACCGGCGGAATACAGTACTTTAAAACCGGCGCGTTTATAGCAGATATTCAACCAAATGCAAACGACGGGCTATTTATTAATGCC
>JAAXJD010000114.1:0-12782 GCA_012270005.1 Flavobacterium sp.
CTTTTAGGGCAAATCTTCTTGTTTACCATACCGTAGCCAATATTGATTACAAACAACAGCTGTGCGCCAAGAGATGTAGCCACGAGCCAAAACGCCACGTTTTCCATTACCGGTCGGGAAAGTAACAGCGAACATATACCGCAGCAAATCATGCTGCCAAAGGTAAGCAGTGCATGTAGCATGGTTAAAGCCGAAATCAGGGGTAAATGTAATTTTGCCGCTACAAGGTATCCTATGGATGCAACAAGCAAACCTACTTTAAAAACAATAGTAAGCTCAAATTTATCAAGCAGGATATCAGTATCTGCAATACTTAAATGGACGTTTTTTTCTGCGGATGGGAGCACCGCAAATATGCCATACATCAGCGTAAGGAATGACGCCGAAAAAAAGTACAGGGCAATTCGTAATAGGTTTGTTGGTTTCAAAACAATTGATTTTAGTTGGGAGTACTAAATTAATGTATTTTACCTACACAAGTCAATACTCCCAATAAAAATCTTAATTTACTGAATATTAGCTGTGTTTTCAGCTTGTTTATTCTCTTTTAGGTGCTGCAAAAGCATTTTTCCATACTTTGATTTTGCCACCCTTGGTGTCATTCTTTTTACTATCGTATCAAGATATTTTGAATTTATATCCGGGATTTCGCTTAGTACAATATATGGCGATACCTCATAATCGCCGTTGTTAAGTGCGAAATTTGCCGTAAACAGGTAGCTTCTCCTTGTATTGTCGTCGCTTGCTTTAGCAATGCTGTCCAGCCTTGTTTTATTACCCGCTTTAGACGCCATAATGTTGCGCTCTATAAGCTCCAGGCGGGTATCTGTAAAGCGTTTTTTTAGTTTCTCGTACTCGGTAAGCTTTTCCTGGTTGCGGCCCGCCTTTATTTTAGCCCTTGAGTAAAAGTAATCTAGTGTAGTTTCTATGGTAACGTCGCCCGGGTCGGCAAAAAAGCGAAGGTTGTCATCTATACTTTCGGTAGTACCGCGGTCTATAACCATGTATAACATATCCGGTTCGGACATTTTAAGATGGCTTGCAAAGTTAGAGTCCCCGTCTACCTCTATAGTATCTATATTTACAAGGCTGGTATCTTTAAGCTCTTTTATAAAAATACGTCCTTTTTTAAATCCTTTTACGTTGCCGGTTATATGTACATTGGCATCGGTATGCTCCTCGTTTTTACAAGCTACCAAAACAGCCAGCGTGGCTACCGCTACAAGTATTTTTTTCATCTGAATTTTGTGTGTTAAAAAAGTGACCGCAAAGTAATAAAAAATATGCAGCATACTATGCCTACAACGTTTTTTTGTAGCGCGCAAAAAATGCGCCTGTATAAAAGCACAAAGCCTTCCCATACCGGGAAGGCTTTCTGTTTTAATAATGCTTTATGTACGGTTGCGGTTACCCCTTAAGCCATGCATTACGCACAGTGGCCTTAGAAGCATCGGTAGCTTTCCATCCGCTTACTTCTTCGGTAGGTAGCTTAACTTTTCCTTTAACCACCTGCTCTTTGCCATCACGGCTTATTTTAACCGAAATTGCATCGCCTTCTTTCCAGGCAAGGCTTTCTGTTATCAGGTCGTAAATATTGTCCAGGTTGTAGGCTTTATCGTTTATAGCCAGTAGTTTGTCGCCTTTCTTTATGCCAAGTGTGGTAAAGAACGCGTTTGGCTCCAGGTCTGGCCTTACAAATATTACTTTGGTCTGGTCTACGCCAATAAGTGGCTCCTGCATATTTTTAAGGAACGGGTTACCCGTTTTAGTACTCATTGCAGGGGTTACACCCATTTTAGCAAAGAAATCCTGGTATTTAATAGGCGTGTTACCCGATACGTAGGTTTTAAAGAACTCGCCTACGGCAGGGTAGGTAATTGAGGTAATTTTGTCAAACAGTTCGGCATCGTCAAACGGTTTATCGTTACCATAGGTACGGCTCAGTTCACCCATAAGGCTAAGTATGCCGCGCTGACCGTTACTTTGCTCACGAAGGGTAATATCAAGGCACATTGCTATAAGTGCGCCTTTTTCGTATACGTTACGGTACTGGTCTTTGTAAGGCGCTTCAAGCACGTTTTTACTCATTACGGTAAACGGCATGGTATCGTCAAACTCCTTGGCGTGCTCTATTTTTTCTGCCATGCGGGTATAAAATTCTTCCTCTGTAACAAGCCCTTGGTTTACCTGGAACAGGTTAGCAAAATATTCGGTAATACCTTCGTACATCCAAAGGTGCTCACTCATTTTAGGGTTATTAAAATCAAAGTACTGTATTTCCTTGCTGTGTACGCTAAGCGGTGTTACAATATGGAAAAACTCATGCGAAACAATGTCTTTCAGCTGCTCTGCAAGTTGGTCTTTTTCCATTACTTCCGGCATTACCACAGTAGTACAGGTAGGGTGCTCCAGCGCGCCGAATCCTGTAGCGTCTTCCTTATCCATACCCGACAGGTAAATTAGTACGGCGTATTTTTTATTGTTGTTTATGTTGCCCAAAAACTTCTTTTGCGCACGCATTGTTTTTTCCAGCATAGGGGTTACGTCTGCCGCCTTAACTTTACCGTTTGGCGAATATACCGCTATGATAATATCCATGCCTTCGGCAGTAAACGTAGTGTAATCAGGCTTCGCATACATAACCGGGTGCTCTGTAAGCTCCAGGTAGCGCGATGTTTTAAACTCGTCTACCGTGTTACTCTGGTTAAGGTCGGTCATACTGGTAGCGCCCCACAGTTCTGCCGGGTGCGTTACGGTAACCGTATATGGGGTTTCGGTAAGGCCATCAAAATACCCTACGAAGCCGTGTGTGTTTAGTAATATGTTTTTACCTGCAAGAATGTTTGTTCCGCTTGGCGAAAAAATAGGATCTTCTTTCTCTTTTTCGTTATCAAAGCTGTCGTTTACCAGGTAAGTTATTTTTACCAGTTTATCTGCGTTATCTATTTTCCATGAGTTTTCATCGCCTTTAGTAACGGGTAGTTCCTTGCCTTTTTTATCGTAGGCTTTAAGGTTTTCTACAAACTGGCCGTAGTTGTCTGTGCTGTAGGTGCCTGGAACGGTTTTAGGGATAAAATAAGTAGTGGTTTTACCCTTAATAGCCTCCGGGGTTACGGTAACCATAACTTTGTCGTCCTTAATGTTTTCAAGGTCTATGTTTACCTTAATGTCTTTGCTTTTCTGTGCATGTGCCAGGCTTCCTAAAGAAAGTGCCAGGGCCAGTGTGCATACTAATTTATTCATCAGATTATGTTTTCAGTTCCTTATAAGTAGAGCGTTTGGTGTTTTTGTTACTGCTAATAACGTAAAAAAAAGCCGACAGATATAATCTGCCGGCTTTTTTTAATTTTGTTCAGCCCGTATAGTTTATGTTCGGGTTTATGCGTTGCAGCGAAGCTATAAATCCCGGCTTGTCTTTTGGCGAAACCAAAATACTTTTAGTGCCGTGTTTTATCTCCAGCCTGTCCAGCGATGCCGCGGGCGCGCTCAGCGGGTTATTGGTTTCTTTTATCCTGGTTATGGCGGTAATGTCTATGGGCCTGTACTGAAATACTAAAACATAAATGCGCAACAGGTTGCCGTCTATTTTATAGCGGGTGCTTGTCATGAGTGCAATGATTAAAACAAACACGCCACCCAGTATCCACGGAAGTTCGGGATCGTTGTTTTTATCATCGGCAAGTGCGGTAACAAATCCCGGCATCATGCCTGCTACCAGTAGTAATACAAGTTCAATGCCTATTTTAGAACGGTATACGGTGGCCATTTCTTATTTTTTGAGATGAAATTCAATGCTGGGGTTTATTACTTTAAGTTGTGCCATAAATTTATCTTTTTCCTTTGGCGAAATCTGTATGCTTTCAAACTTCTTGTATATGATTTCCAGTCGGTGGAACGACCCGGCAGGCTGGTTTAATATACTAAAGGTTTCGTTTACCTTACGGATTTCGCCAATGTTGATTTTTGTAGCGTACAATGGGCCACATTTTATCTGTAGTACATTGTTGTCTATAATGTATCTGAAGTTAGCATAAACGTACCCGGCATAGATACCGCAAAGCACTAAAATGATTGTGCCTAATAGTGCACTATTCATAATGCTCATAGCAATTGAGCCTGCAATTACAACGGCTAAAAGAATAATCAATACTGTGCTGTATGCGGTTTTATATACGGTTGCCATAACGCGATTTATTTAACCTGCTGCTGTATCCAGTCGCCTACCGTTTTAAGCGCTGCCGGGGCAAAGGTTTCCTCAATTTCGCCATATTCGGTAGGTGCCCCTGTAGTGCTGGTCTGGAACAGGTGGTTAAGGCCTTCCAGATCTACAGTAGTAATTTTTTTATTGCCGCTTTTTTCTGCAATGCGCTTTATAGCATCAAGGTTGGCTTTAGCCGAAACCTGCACATCTTTACTGCCATTAATAGCCAGCACGGGGCATTTTACTTTTTCTAAAGTAGGGGCCGGGTTGTAGCGTATAAAATTTACATACCAAGGCGATGTAATATCACTCACCTGCATTTCTATATAGCTGCTTACTTGGTGTTCCGGTATGCCGTTAGCTACAAGTATAGGTTTAAGGTCTTTATTAAAAGCTGCCTGAAGGCGTGTTTTTAATACCGCTATGTTTTCTTCTTCTTTAATCAGGTTGTATATGTTGCGGTTAATGGGGCTTAGCTTGGTCAGTTCGGCTTCCGGCATGCCGTTAGCTTTGCCTATCATATAGTTTTGCAGTACCATAAGCTCATCGCCCGGTATAGCTGTGCCTGCAAGCAGTACTATAAAATCAACATCGGGGTTGTTTACCGCTACTATAGGGGCTACGATTCCGCCCTCGCTGTGGCCGGCAAGGCCTATTTTTTTAGGGTTGATTTCTTTTCGGGTTTTCAGGTACTTAAAGGCAGCTTCGGCATCGGTGGCAAAGTCCTGTGTGGTGGCATTGGCAAATTTACCTGTGCTCTTTCCGGTGCCCCTGTCGTCATAGCGCAGTACAGCTATGCCCTGGCGGGTAAGGTAATCAGCCAGCACCAGGAAGGGTTTATGGTCCAGCAGTTCTTCGTCGCGGTTTTGCGCCCCGCTTCCGGTAATTAAAATTACTGCCGGGTAGTTGCTTCCGCCCTGCTTAGGTAACGTAAGTGTTCCGGCAAGGGTAAGGCCTGCCTTGTCGTTTTTTATAGTTACTTCCTCCTCATAATACGGGTAGGGCTTTACGGGTTCCTGCGGACGCTTTACTGCTTCGGCCTTTGGAGCTTCCCTGCCAAAATCAAGCGGAATGTTATACCCGTTTTGGGTGAATGTACCTTTTATGCTTTTGCCTTCTACAGTTCCCTTATACGAAATGCCCCCTGAAGGGATACTGAAATTAAGGGTGTTGTTTTCAATGGTAATGGTGGTTACCGGCAGGCCATTAGCGCCCTGGTCAGGGCTGTCCATGGTGGCAGTGTAGCCTTTATCGGCTTTTTTTATGTGCAGGTTTATGTGCAGCTTGGTGCCGGGGATAGACAGTAGGCCGAACCAGTCGCCCGTTGCATCCTGGGCGTTAACGGCAGCCGTAAGGCAAAGCAATGCAGTAAGCAGTAGTTTTTTCATGAGGTTATGTTTTAGTACGGTAATACAGATATTAAAATTTTAGATATGATTTCGGCAATAAGCACTGTGGCGATATATCCGGCAATTTGGCTCCCTTTTTTTAAGTTGGTGGCTACCCTAAACCCGTTGTACAGCAGTGCCATGTACCAAAATACAATTGCCAGTACCACAAGCGCGGATACAAGCTGAATAATCAGCAACGTAGGCGACAGCGCATAGATATTGTCTTTTGCCTGAAGTAAAACTTCGGTGGCGTTGTAAGTATAGCTGTTTATATTGGCAAATGTGTAAAGGTACAATGGTGTGCGGGCTAGTAGCACCACGCTTAGGACATCAGTAATACGGGTTTTACGGTTTATTATTTTACCGGCAATAAAGAGCAGCGTTACCGCGCTAAATACATTAATAGCATTATCTGCAAAGGGGTGCCACCATAGGGTTTCAGGAACAAAGTGAAGGTCCAGCACGCCGTCGAACCGGGCGTTAAACAGCCAGCCTAAAATGCTGCCTGTTACTACCGAGAACAATCCGGCAAGTAACAGTTTATTATCGGGTTGTGTAGCAAAGGGGTTAAACAATAGCTTCTTCATTGTATTGTAAAGCAAGGTTATCGGTTGGTTTTTATTTTCTCGATAAGATCATCCAGTCGGTTACGCACCGTGGGGTAGCTTACCCCGGTTATAGAGGCCATTTCTTTAAGGCTGCCGCCGTTTATTACAAACTGTAGTATAAATTCCTGCTCGTCTTCGGTAAGGCGGGTTAGGGGGGGCAGGTTAAACATTCCGGACACCTGGGTGCTGCACGCCGGGCAGGAGAGCTGAGACACGTGTAGTGTGCAGCTGCATCCCGGGGAATGGGTGGGCAATTTAGGTGTAATGATGGTTTTAATTTTGGGTAATCATAGTTATATAAAATTAAGATTATGTTTTATAAAATTGAATAAAAATATTTTTAAGTGATGTTTTATAGAAATACATACCATAAAAAAAACCTCCCTTTTAGGGGAGGCCTGTCTTTTAAAATCGTTTATTAAAATAATACCTGGTGTCTAATTCGTCGTCGTGCAGTGTGCTAATGGGTTTTGGCCTTGGCTTTTTGGCTGCGGTTTTCTTTTTCCACAACTCAAAATTATCTGCAGATAATTCCTTCTTCATAAGGTCTGTCACTTCCTTTTCAGATAACCCGTACTGGGATTTTATTTCTTCAAAAGGTTTTCTTTCTTCCTGGGCAAGCGTTACTATTCTGTGTATGGCTTCCCTTTCCATGGCGGATAGGCTACTCCTTTTCATCTCCTGAAAATTAATAATCAATAATAAATTGGTATGTTTTTTAAAAGATTGTGTATTTCAATATTAATAAAAAAACAAATAGTTTGCTATTGAGGTTTCATTTTTCAGGATTTATTAAAAACGCATTTCATAGGGCTGCGTTTTTTTAATTTCTTTTTGGCAAATGTTTTGTCTGCTGAAAAAACATACAGGATTTTAGCATTTGCAGTATCAGGCAATTGTGTTTTTTAGCAGGAAGTTTTTGTCAGAAATCAGGTATACAGCCACGCCCATACTATAAGTACCGCCTGCAGCGGCAGCCTGAGCCACAGCGCCCACCGTGGCAAACCCATGGCAGCTTTTGGCTCGGTAAGCATATATACATTAGCCGGAAAAACAGCCACTAACAGCCCTATAATGCCCCACGCACCCAGGCTGCTTGTGGCCGGAATACACAGTGCTACAGCCAGCAACACTTCGGCGGCGCCACTTAAGTAGTTTAAGGTTTTGTGGGCAGGCAGGTAGCGCGGCATTATGCGCAGGTACAGCTTAGGTACCCGGAAATGGTTAAGTCCTGCAAGGGCGTACACCGCCGCCATAATGTATAAATGCCAGGGTAACTGCATAAAAAAAACTTTGGCTATTAGCCAAAGTTCGGATATTTTTTCGGGTAAACGGTGGGGTTACCGCTGTTTTTTAAACGAAACATTCATAAGTACAATGGCGGCAAGTATCATTACAATACCGGCCCACTGTGTAGGCGATACAATTTCGTGCAGAAAAATGTAGGCCATTGTTACAGATACCGGCAGCTCCATAGCCGAAACAATACTGCCCAGGCCTATGCTCACCTTCGGGAAACCGGCATTTAGCAATAGTGGCGGCAGCAGGGTGCCAAATATAGCCAGTGGTATACCCCACGTATAAATAATGGTGAAATTAAAACTGCCCGGCCAGGTAATGGCTGTAAAGGTTAACACTACAAGCCCGCCGCCCAATAGCATAAAAAGGCTGCGCTGCGCGCTGGGCAGGTGTGTAGCCACCTTGTTACCCGCATACATGGTGGTGGTGTAGCTTGCTGCCGCAAGTAGCCCCCACGCTATGCCTCTCCAGTCTGGGAATTCGCTGCTTTTTATAAGGTTAGTAGCCAGTAAGGTACCGCCAAGCACTATGGCTACGGCGAGTAGCTTTTTAGCATCGGGGCGTTTGCCAGATGTGGCCCATTCTACCAGTGCGCCCATCCATACGCTTTGCATAAGCAATACTATACCTACAGATACCGGTACATACTTTACTGCCAAATAGTAAAATACACTGGTAAAACCCATAGAGGTTCCCGATAGTATAAGGTGTTTTTTGTTTGTGGCAGTAGCCACCGCAGCTTGTGTGGTTCTGTTTTTTGTAAAGGTGTGCAGCAACCATACGCCCAGTATGCCCAGCAGCATTTGAGAGCCGGTAACTTCGGCAGTGGTATATCCTTGCCCGTATGCCAGTTTTACAAAGGTGGCCAGCATACCGTAGCTCGATGCGCCTAAGCCTACCAGCAGTACGCCTTTTATAGTATCGTTGTTGTTTTGCATATTGCTATAAAAATTAAAAAAGCGGGCAAAGGTAAGGCTTAGGCTTTAATAATTGTTTAAAATAAGCGTAAATTTTATTTTTAGTGTTATATATACAACAATCTGAAGGCTTGTTTCGCATTAGCGCAATAAAACAACTATAGGTGTAGTTAATAAAAAAAACTACCACCATGTTTCGTTTAAACTTACTATTTATGTTGAGTTTAGTGGCATGCGCCAATGTTTCGAAGGAGCAGCCTGCCGAAAAACCTGCTAAAGATTACACTGCTAAACACCGTGAGGCATTGTCGTTTTGTAAACAACAGGCATTTTGTACCGATTATTATTTTCTGGTAGACCTAAGTGTTCACTCGGGTCGCAACCGTTTTTTTTGTATATGATTTTAAGCAGCAGAAAGTAGTAGCGCAAAACGTGGTAACCCACGGCGCCTGCGAGGGCTTTGAGCCCAATGATACCCGCTATGAAAAGGCAAAATTTGGCAATAGGGTAGACAGCCACTGTAGTGAGTTGGGTAAATATAAAATAGGTCCGCGCGATTACAGTTCATGGGACATACACGTAAAATACTGGCTCGAAGGGCTGGAAGAAAGCAATGCCAATGCCCGCGAACGTGTAATTGTATTACACTCCTGGGATGTTGTGCCCAATAAAGAAATTTACCCGGACTATACGCCCCTTAGCTGGGGTTGCCCTGCGGTAAGCAATGCCTTTATGATTACACTCGACGAACGGTTAAAAGCCACTAAAAAGCCGGTGCTGTTATGGATAGTAAATTAAGTAAGGTGTTTATTTTCGGGTATTGTTTTCGGCTTCTTCTATTAAATCGCTCAGGTGGATGCGCAGCGCCTTTACCGATATGCTTATTTCCCAAAACGATACGCCAAGCGATGCAAGCAGCAACAGTAGGCTTAACCCAAACGTATACGCACCCCAACTTTCTATTCCGAAGAATAACAGCATCATAGCAAATACTGAAAAGAACAGGCTTAATACTCCATACATCTGCATGTGCCTTATAAGGGTAAGGCGCAGGTTAAGGTTTTTAATTTCCAGTAGTATGCTCCTGGTTCGGTTTTGTTCGTAACTTATTTTCAGCCCGCGTACTATACCCGCTATGGTAAGGAAACGGTTAGTATACGCCAATAATATTAGCGAAGTTGCCGAGAACAATAGTGCCGGTGTTTGTATGCTTAGCTCCATAATTTTTGTGTGTGGGGTAAAGATACTTAATTGTAGTAAACTCCTCCACTTTATTAATATATGCTTTACCGGAATTTTTTGGGTAGGTAAGAGCAAACAAATATCTTTGCTGCTTTAAAACCAATTAATAATGAAAAAATATCTTTTTGCTGCCGCGGTGGCATTTATGTCTGTCGCCGCAATGGCACAAGACAGTACTAAAGTTGTTACTACAGCCGGGGTTCAGCGTGTGGTTAACCGTGAGCCAAGGTTTAAAAAAGGTGGCAGGCAGGGATTTGTAAATTACATAAAAGAAGCTTTAGGCCCAGCAGCTTACATTAACAACAATGATGGCGTAGCAATAGTTACATTTACAGTGCATAGAGATGGTACCGTAACCGATGTAAAAATAAAGCAAGGCATAGAGAAGGTGCTAAACGAATCTATAATCAGGGTAATTAAAGATTCGCCGAAATGGATACCCGGATACAAAGACGGAAGGCCGGTAACAACGTTATATACATTTACAATTAGCTTTTCTGATCCGCAGGTAATTAACGAATATTAAAAAACGCAGTAATTACTGCGTTTTTTTTATGCCTACCCGAAAGCGTTCCGGTCTACTGCCAGGGTTACTTCGGTTTCTTTAGGTATTTCTTTATAGTGTTCAAAAAATATTACCTGCTTATTTAGTGCCGCTTTTATAAGGTAGCGTGTGCCTTTAAAGTAACATTGCTTAACCACTACCTTTAGCGGGCCGTTATCGGCTACTATAAGCTGGTGCGGATAAATAAGTACGGTTTGCTCCGGGTTTTGTGTAAGGGTAAGCAGTTCCAGTTTTATTTCGTTCACCTCGCCAAACAATGATGCGGTATACTTGTTGCCCGGGTTATAGTAAATGTCTTTACTTGGTGCTTTGTCCAGCAGTTTCCCGTCTTTAAGCACTATGGTTTCATCGGCAAACGAAAGTGCATCGGTGCTGTCGTGCGTGGCCACAATTACGGTAATTCCTTTATTTTTTAGGTAAGCAAAAAGATTACGCCTAAGTGCGTTTTTCCGGAAGTTATCTATATGGCTAAAAGGCTCATCCAGTAAAAGTACTTCGGGTTCCAGGGCGAGCACTTTTGCCAGGGCCACACGTTGTTGCTGTCCGCCGCTCAGGTATTGCACTTTAGTATTTGCAAAATCTTCCATTTCTACAATTTGCAGCAATTCCAGTATACGGCGGTCTTTTTCATCTTTGTATACATTGCTCAGGAAACTCCCCACGTTTTCGGCAGCGGTGGTAAAAGGCATCAGGTCAAAATCCTGTGCAAGGTATTTCATGTATGGCATGCCGGGTATAAGGTTATGCTTTGGCCCGGTAACGGGTTCTCCTTTATACTGTATGTCGCCATTATTAAGGTCATACAGCCCGTATATAAGTTTTAACAGCGTGCTTTTTCCGCAGCCGCTTTCGCCAATAACGGCAATGTTCTGGGCGGTTTTAGCCTTAAAGCTTATATTGTGTATAATGGTTTTATCGGTATACCCGAACGAAATATTATTTACGGAGAGCATTAACTTTACAATAAAATTACAATGCAAAAGTATTGAATATGGTGCAATGGTTAATGGTCTTTAATAAAGAATTACGCAAAATAAGTTTTTAAATGTTATCAATTGTAACGAAAGTCATATTTTAAATAATAAATTATTTAAAATTGCGGTAAATAATCTTAAATTTTTTGTAAATTTTTGTGATATAGCAAATTATGCGAAATATTACCGAAAAAGTTAATATCTTTGCAACGTTCCTAAAAAATTAAAACATGAAGAAAGTTACACTACTTGTTACCACTTTACTATTATCTGCCGTAGCTTTAGGTCAGGGTCGCAGAGATGACCAGTTTTCCCTTGAGGCAAGTTATGGCTTAGGTATTTCGGGAAAACCGATATCTACCCAGTTTACAACTTTTGGCGGAGGCTTAAGGTGGATGTGGAACGATGACTGGGGTTTAAAAGGTGATGCTGCACGTAGTACGTTTCGTTACAACGCACCGGCGCCTGTTAAAGAAACCGGTACTGATTATAACCGTCTTTCATTACAAATTGTACATAACCTGGGCCGCACGCTGGATCTTGCCAGCTACGTAGATAATATTAACGTACTTGCGCATGCCGGTGCCGGTTACTCCTGGATGAAACCCGTTAATGTGCCTGCTACAGATATGACAGACAGCATGGGGAACATAATATTTGGTTTTACTCCTCAGGTATACATATCAGATCGTTTATCATTAAATGCAGACTGGTCTTACATAGTCAACCTTTCTCAGCACAAAGATTATAACGGGGAGGTGCGCTACCAAGACAGGCTTAAGCGTTTTACAGGCGGTATGTCTACGTTTACTGTAGGTCTTACCGTGTATCTGGGACGTAATGGTTCTGACAGGGACTGGAGATAAGATTTATACATACTCTATATACAAAGCCACGCATTGCGTGGCTTTTATGTTTTTTGTAAGAAATAATTAACACTTTCTTAAAAGCTATTAACACACCATCTGCGTTTGCTACATAAATGCAATCAGGTAAACAGGCAGGAAAACTACATAGGTTTAGTATTAATTAAAACACGTATTTATAATAGATAAATGCGATATAAATCCTGTGTATGAAAAATATACTGTTAGTATCTGCGGGTATGCTGGCCGGATGTGCCAGTGCCCAAAACCACAACCACTTTAATCAATATTCTATAGAAGTAGCCGCCGGTTTAAACCATTCGGCACAGCCGCAGCTTACCGGCCTCCGGCACTTTGAAGGAGGCTTTAGGTATATGCATACCGAATACTGGGGCATTAAGGCCGATTATGGTTTTGACTGCTACAAAACCCCGTACGGGGCAGGGAAAGTTACACAGGTAAACCGTATTTCGGCTCAGGTGATTTATAACCTAGGACGGAAGCTCCGTATAAGCGATGTGGCACCTAATGTGTTTAATTTTTTGCTGCATGGCGGTGCCGGGCTCACACTGCTGCGAAACAATGAGGGTAATTATGATAAGGGTACTAATGTACTGATAGGCGGTACAGCCCATTTTTACCTTGCGCCACAATTTGCCCTACCCGGATCTTTAACCGGGATGCTAACTGTTAAGCAAAATTCCCGTTCCGCCCCCCCC
>JAAXJD010000114.1:12792-18164 GCA_012270005.1 Flavobacterium sp.
CTTTGGGCGAAATGGCGCCACTGCCGACTGTCATTAAATAACTAATGGCTGCCTTATACGGGCAGCCATTATTGTAGTAAGATGTATGTAAGCTATTATTGTTTTGCTTCTTTCTGTGCGTCTTGTACCATTTTTTCGTTAGCTGTAATGGCAAATTCTACCCTGCGGTTTTTAGCACGTCCGGCAGCGGTGTCATTCGTTTCAATCGGCTCGCTTTCACCTTTACCAAGTACGGTAAAACGAGAGCTCTTAAGCCCTTTTGAAGAAAGGTACGCTTGTACGGCAGCAGCACGCTGCTCGCTTAGTTTTTGGTTGTACTCGTCAGATCCGCTGCTGTCTGTGTGACCAAAGATCTGGATGTTTGTGTCCGGATATTCGTTAAACACAGGGATTAGTTTGTCCAGATTGTTTTTGGCAGTAGCCGTAAGCGAACTTTTGTTAAAGTCGAAGTTTACAGAGTTTTCGCCAAGTGTAAGTTTAATACCTTCGCCCACACGTTCTACCTGGGCACCAGGAAGAGCAGTTTCTATTTTCTGTGCCTGCTTGTCCATCCTGTTACCTATAATACCACCGGCAGCACCACCTACTACACCGCCTATAATAGCGCCAAGTGCCGTGTTTCCGCCTTTACCTATGTTGTTACCCAGCACACCTCCTAAAACGGCTCCTGATGCTGCGCCTATGGCTACACCACGTTGTGCGTTGTTCGTGTTTTTTACAGCCTCGCAAGAGGTAAATCCTATTCCACCTGCCATTACAGCAGTTAGTGCGTATATTTTTAAACTCGTTTTCATATATATGTGTATTTGTAATTATTAGTTTTTCATAAAGGTGTAGGTAACCGGCACTGATTTTCCTCCAACAGTAACGTTATCTATCAATTGGAAAGAGGTTTCTGTTTGGGCCTGCATTTTAAGGAAATAGCCCTCAGTAACGCGTTTCGCTTTTTGGCCTTCGGTAATTTTAAGGGTAAAGTCGCCTGTTTTTGTAACGGTCCATACAATAGGGCTGCTGAACGACGGGCATCCAGCTTTGGCTAAAGACATGGTGCCTTTGTTGCTGCTCGACACAAAGTTCCAGCTACTGCCCACAAAGCACTGTGCATCGGCCACATCAAAAGATGTTACTTTAATATATTCGCTGCCCGGATAGGTAACGCTGGCTATGGTCCAGTTGCCTTTTAGTCCGGTTTGAGCCTTTTGGTTAAGCGAGCCGCATGATACCATTACAGCAAGCAGCAAACAAAATGAAATTACTTTTTTCATAATAATGTATACGTTAGGTTTTATACGTTGTCCTTTTTGTTTTGATTAATCAAAGATACTTGGTATGCGGCAAAATATACAAGTATCGTGCCGTAATTTTAACAAGAAAGGAGATGGTTAATTGTAGTCCGAAATTCGGTTGTCCCTGTAAAACTGCCCATTTTATAAATCAGAGATATGATAGTGGAAGATGTTTGGCGGCCGATTAAAGTTTTCTTAAAGCCGGTTTGCTTTAACATTTGGGCTAATGTCAATTTGTCACTTTTCGGCTTTTGGTATTGGATTTGAATACGTGGAAGCACTAAAAGCAAACATTTCAATTATAAATTATAAAAACAACAAACGATTATGGCAACAGGAAAAATTAATGTTTCGGTAGAAAACATCTTCCCGGTAATCAAAAAGGTCCTTTATAGCGATCACGAAATTTTCCTTCGCGAGCTGGTAAGTAACGCTACCGATGCTACGCTGAAACTAAAACACCTTACCAGCATAGGCGAGGCCAAAGTAGAGTATGGCAACCCAAAAATTGAGGTGCAGGTAGATAAGGAAAACAAGCAGATACGCATTATAGACCAGGGTATAGGTATGACTGCCGATGAGGTAGAAAAGTACATTAACCAGGTAGCATTTTCTGGTGCTGAAGAATTCCTTGAAAAATATAAGGATTCTGCCAAAGATTCGGGTATCATAGGGCACTTCGGCCTTGGGTTTTACTCGGCTTTTATGGTTGCCGAAAAAGTGGAAATCATTACCAAATCGTATAAAGACGAGCCGGCAGTACACTGGGTGTGCGATGGTAGCCCAGAGTTTACCCTGAGCCCTGCCGAAAAAACAGACCGCGGCACGGAGATTATACTGCACGTAGCCGAAGACAGCACAGAATTCCTTGAAGAGTACCGCATACGCGAACTGCTTACCAAGTACAATAAGTTTATGCCGGTGCCTATTAAATTTGGCACCACAACCGAAACGCTTCCTAAGCCGGAAGATGCCGGTGACGACTATGTAGCCGAAACCGTTGAGGTAGACAATATTATAAACAATCCTAATCCGGCATGGACAAAACAGCCTACTGATTTAACCGATGAGGATTATAAAAACTTCTACCGCGAGCTGTACCCTATGCAGTTTGACGAGCCGTTGTTTAACATCCACCTTAATGTAGACTATCCGTTTAACCTTACCGGTATATTGTATTTCCCTAAGTTGTCGGCCGACCTGCAGGTGCAGAAGGATAAAATACAACTGTACCAAAACCAGGTGTTTGTTACAGACAATGTAGAAGGCATAGTGCCTGAATTCCTTACTATGCTGCGTGGCGTTATAGACAGCCCGGATATTCCGCTAAACGTATCGCGTTCTTATCTTCAGGCCGATGGTAACGTTAAGAAGATAAGCAACTACATTACCCGTAAGGTAGCCGATAAGCTAAAATCACTATTCAGCGAAAACCGTGAAGACTTTGAGAAAAAGTGGAACGATATTAAAATTGTACTGGAGTACGGTATGCTTAGCGAGCCTAAGTTCTACGAAAAGGCGGGCGCGTTTGTGCTGTATCCTACCGTAGACGACAAATACTTTACCCTTGATGAACTAAAGGAAAAACTGGCCGCTACGCAAACCGATAAGCACGACAAGCTTGTATTGTTATACGCTTCAGATAAAGATGCGCAGCACAGCTATATAGCGGCTGCTAAAGACAAAGGTTATGAGGTGCTGTTACTGGATAGCCCTATTGTAAGCCACCTGATACAAAAGCTTGAGGCCGATAACGACAAGATAAGCTTTGCCCGGGTAGATGCAGACCATATAGACAGGTTGATTCAAAAGGATGAAGAACAGATTTCTAAACTTACAGACGAGGAAAAAGACAAGCTGAAACAAGCGGTTGAAACCGTAGTGCCAAAGGCTACGTATACCGTTCAGCTTGAAGCTATGGATAGTAGCGCGGCTCCGTTTATTATTACCCAGCCTGAGTTTATGCGCCGTATGAAAGATATGAGCAAAACCGGCGGCGGAGGTATGTTTGGCATGGGTAACTTCCCTGATATGTACAACCTTGTGGTAAATACTAACAGTAACCTTGCCGGTAGCATCCTTGCTACTGAAGACGCCGAACAGCGCGAAAGCCTTATTAAACAGGCGCTTGATCTTGCCAGGTTAAGCCAGAACCTGCTTAAAGGCGAAGAACTTACAGCGTTTGTAAAACGTAGCTTTGAGCTTATAAAGTAATATTATAGCGCGAACGCGTACATAAAACCATAGTAACCTGCAGCCATGCTGCAGGTTTTTTGTTATAGAATATTTTTAACCGGCGCTAAATAGGGTGCAGTAAAGGGCTGTAACGGCAGCCAATCAAAAAAACGATAAATTTTGTTGAGTTAATTAAAGATTATTTAATTTTGTAGTCTGTTTTTTAAGAAAGTAACTATATATGTACCATTCTAAAATATCCGGGCTTGGTTACTACGTGCCTTCAAACGTGGTTACAAATGACGACCTGTCTCAACTTATGGATACAAACGATGCCTGGATACAGGAACGTACCGGTATACAGGAACGCCGCCACGTAGTAAAAGGCGATGGCGATACCACCACAACAATGGGGGTAAAAGCTGCGCAGGTAGCCATAGAACGTGCTGGTATCCAGAAAGATGATATCGATTTTATCATCTTCGCCACGCTAAGCCCTGATTACTATTTTCCTGGGCCGGGTGTGCTGGTACAGAGGGATTTAGGTCTTAGCCGAACCGTAGGTGCACTAGATATACGTAACCAGTGTTCTGGGTTTGTATACGCCGTTTCTGTAGCCGACCAGTTTATTAAAACCGGTATGTATAAAAACATATTAGTGATTGGTTCTGAGCTACATAGTACAGGTTTAGACATGACCACAAGGGGTAGGAACGTATCAGTAATCTTTGGTGATGGGGCAGGTGCTGCTGTGCTTACCCGCGAGGAAGATTTAACCAAAGGTATACTGTCTACCCACCTGCATAGTGAGGGTCAATATGCTGAGGAACTGAGCCTTATAGCACCGGGTATGGGTAAACGCTGGGTTACAGACATCCTGGCAGAGAACAATCCGGAAGATGTATCGTACTTTCCGTATATGAATGGGCAGTTTGTGTTTAAAAACGCGGTACAGCGCTTTGCTGAAGTAATCATGGAAGGCCTCAATGCCAATAACTTACAAGTGTCAGACATTGATATGCTGATACCGCACCAGGCTAACCTTCGTATCAGCCAGTTTATTCAGCAGAAGTTTAAACTAACTGATGATCAGGTGTTTAATAACATTATGAAATATGGTAATACCACTGCGGCTTCGGTGCCTATTGCACTTACAGAAGCGTGGGAACAAGGCAAATTCAAGGAAGGCGATACCGTAGTGCTCGCAGCATTTGGTAGCGGCTTTACCTGGGGCAGTGTTATTATGAAATGGTAAATCCCATTTCAGATTTTTGACGTCAGATTTCAGACTAAAATAACATCCTTCTTTAGTTGCATCTAAAGAAGGATTTTTCTTATATAGCTATTTTGCAGAATGGTATTCTTCCGCATTATGATTAAAAATGCGCGTTTTTTTTCGGTTTTTTGGTGTTTTTAGCTTCGGTTCAAAAAATAATATTTTTTGATTATCAGCTGTTTGCAGATTTATTTTCCGCATTTGTGCACTTTTTCAGCGATGTATACGGTTTACAATTTGCTGAACGATTCCCTTCAGTACAATGCATTGCGGAATGTTTTAATTTTGTACTTTCCGTTTTTCAAACCGGAATTAAAAAATGAAAGCCAAGCGTATGTTACCATTTTTATTGCTTACCATCATTGGGCTGGCGGTGTATTATTTTTACCCCGAAAAAATGCTTCCGCCCGGTACGGTTGTAGACCGCCTGGTGGTGCACAAAAGCAAACGCCAAATGGAGGCCTACAGCAACGGCGCACTAGTTAAAACCTATACGGTGTCTTTGGGGTTTAACCCCGGCGGGCACAAACAGTTTGAAGGCGATGGCTGCACACCCGAAGGCACTTACACCATTAAGGCGCGTAATGCCACAAGCGGCTCCCATACACCCCTTGGCGTCAGCTACCGTAACGACG
>JAAXJD010000124.1 GCA_012270005.1 Flavobacterium sp.
AACCAAACCAATCTTTTAATCCATTTCATATTACATAAACCAATTACCTAATCCATTCATTATCATGAAAAAAATCTATGTACTTTTTACCCTTATGGTGCTGTCATTGGTACAGGCACAGGAAAGTTTTCCGTTTATCCGCCCGGCCCTGCTAAAAGATACTGAGGTTACCGTTGTAGATAATAAAGTCTCGGGCACTTACGGGTACTTCAGCGAATTTTATACAGATCGTGATATGAAGGAGCACTACATGCCGGTAGCCGATTTCAAGAGCCGTTCTAAAAGAGAGGCGTTACTAGGCAGGGTATTTCAGGTAATAGATGTAGATGAGCAGAAAGAAGTGGAAGGCCAGATTGTAGCCCGGGTAATTTTACGCGACAAAGAAAATAACATATTATATTACCGCTACCGTTCTGGCGACGATTATGAGTATCCTTTAAAGGTAACAGGCGGGCTTAAACTGCCTGCAGATTTTTACTGTGATTATATAAATGCTCCCGGTCAATCTTTAGATACCGGTCTTTACATACAACCCGGCTGTCATTTGTTAAAACAAACTGGGGACAATGAAGTAGAGTACTCTTTAGTCTGTAACATGTTTTCTAAAACAGGAGGTAAAGCACCAGAAAAGGTAACGCTTGTGTTACAAAATGGTGCGCCACTTGTAGTAAATGCTTATGTAGAAGTTAAGGTACACTCTGCCAACTCCTTTAAATACTCGTTTTCGTTTTTATTGTATGGCAAAAACCTTGCAGCCGTAAGAAAAAACAAAATAAAGACCATTAAAGTAGATACTGCTTCACTGGATTTTAACGGTACAAAGCTTAACGGCATTATAGAGTGTAGCGAAAAAAAGACTATAAAGAAATAACAGTATAAACTGCCGCCATTACAGCGGCAGTTTTTTTATTTAAAAATTAGCCGCCTGCCGTACCTTAACGTAGCTGCTGCTTTGGGTAACAATATGCTGCACGGTAACCACCGGAGCCGGTATGGCGGCGTTGGCCTGCGCTATTTTGGCCGCCAACTCGTCAAGGTTTATGCCTTGCTGCGCCACCTCTCGAGATACTATGCCGCCCTGCGCAAAGTAATTACCGCCCGTGCTGCCACCGCCCCCTGCCGGAAAGGTGTTGTTAAACGCCATAAAGTGACGTGCCGCATTGCGGTTCATTACCCCGATTACCTCGCCGGCTTCGGCTTCAAAGCGGGTACCGGCTTCTCCGGTAAACAGCGTGCCTCCCTGGCTGTGGCGTTTTCCACCTATGCTAAACAGGGCACCTTTTTCGGCCTTAGGAGTTTTTGTTGAGGTTATCTTTTTAACGTTAGCCAGTCCGCTGGCTACCGCAGCTGCAGCCACTATGGCACCACGAATGGGCGATGTAGGGTCGCCGGGTATTAGCTGAGAGGTATACGCCTTTTGTGCAGCAAGGTAGGTGTCTATGGTGGTTTGTGCTATTGCAGCAGCTTTACCGGCAGCGGTATTTTTACCCAAAAGTTCGGCTACTGCACTTAAAGACTGGCTGGTAAGCGACATCTTATTATCAAAAACGGCCTGGTCTATTTTTTTAAGGTTGTCGGCATTTTTTTCTTCCTCTGCCTTTTTTAGCGCGTTATACTGTTCTTCGGTTAGCTTTTTTTGATTCAGTCTTGTATCAAGGTCATCCATAGCCTGTTTGTGCCGCGCATCTTCATCCATACGCTGCAACTCAAATTCTGATTGGGCATTGGCACGTTTAATTTCTAATTCTATCGCGTTTTGTTCGGCTAATTTCTTTTTTTTGTCGTCGTCATCAGCTTTAGCATTAGCGTCTTTTGTTTTTTGTATGTTTTCGCGTTCGGTATCATATTTATCTGTAATAGCTTTTTTGGCTTTTTCGTATTCTTCGGTATTTATTAGTCCGCTATCACTGCGCTGCTTTAGGTACGCCAGCTCTTTAGCCTCAAGCGCCGCTATGCGCTCGCCCTCTTTTTTTATGAGTTCGTCATTAATTTTATCAACGGAAATAAGGCTTTTTTCGTTTGCCGATATATACGCTTTCAGTTCCTTTTCGGCATAGCTGGCGGTAGTTTCGGCCTTTTGTTTCAGCAGTTTTATGTCTTCCTGCTGCTTAGCCTTATCCCGCTCTGCCTTAGCCTTAGCGGATTTATCTGAAGCGGCAAATTCAGCGTTTATTATCTTCAGCTTGCGGCGGTGCACTTCCTCGGCTATTTCCAACTCCTCCTTCATGGTATGTGCTTTGGCGTTTTTGCTTTCCACATACATATCCAGTTCCAGCTTTTGCACGTCTATGGCATCCCGGGCGGCTTTTGCAGCCCTTTGTTTACGCGCTTCCGCGGCTTGTTTTTGCTGTTCTTCGTCGGCTTTGCGCTTTGCGGCGGCTTCTTGTGCTATTTTAGCCTGGTCTGCGTAGTACGACGCCTGTATCTTTTTTTCTTCGCCGCTTATATTCAGGCGATCTATGTTAGCCTTTTTAAGGGCGTCGATTTCCTCCTGGGTAAACTTTTTTACCGTCATCATTTTCTCAGCATAGGCAGCACCCTGCTTTTGCAGTTCTTCTAACTCTTTTTTGCTGAGGCCTTTGCCCAGTGCGGCACTCGTTACCGCATTATTGTATGCGTCCTGGCTGAGTTTTTTACGCTCCTGCAGGTTTGCCTTTTCTAGTTTATGGGCGTCGTCAAGGGCTTTAAGGCGATCCTGTTCTGTTTTGGTTTGGTCTTTAGCCACCTTCATTAACTCATCTATACTTTGTTTTACCTTTAGGTTGCGTTCTTCCTGAACGCTCATGGCAGCACTTAACTTTTCTTCGCTATTTTTAAGCGCCTCTTTGTCTTTAGCCAATTGTTGTGCGGCGCGCCCTGCCTCGGTGCTCGATCCTACAAAATCAGCAAAGCCTTCTATAACCAATGCAATACCTTCTGCCAATAGCTGCAAAGGCTTGTTTACTAATTCTATTACCGGGCCCAGTGCCGCAAAGGCTTTTTCTACTGCCTGGGTTACGGGCGGAAAACTCATAAGTTTTTGTATTAGCGGGCCCAGCACGCTCAGCAAAATCCCCAGGGGGTTAGCCGTTATAGCCTTGCCTACACCCGTTATACCGGTTTTCATTAACGAAAACGAATCAGAGAGCAAATTACCCGCTCCACCTGCCGCCTCGGCACGACTTACAAATCCGCTAATGCCGCCGTTAAATACGTTAATGGCGTCAAAGGCTTCGGTTACCTTGTCTTTGTAGTAGCCCATTGTAAGGGTACCATTGGTTTGGAGCTCGTTAGCCTCGGCTATTTTTTCGTTGTTTTGTTCTATCTGTGCACGTATGCGCTCCAGGTTGTCAAGGTAGTTATCGTCTGTAGCCTGAAGCTTTTCGCGAATGCGTATCAGGTCTTCGTTTTGGTTTTGGTAACTGCGCTGCGAATTAAGGTTGTCGTTCAGCGTTTTTTCCAACTCCTTGTTAGTATTGATGCTTTTTTTGTGGGCATCTTCCAGGTTATCCAGCTCTTTTTTGTAGTCTGATACGGCTTCTTTTTGTTCTTTTAATTCGGCTTTAAGGTTTTTATACTCATCGGTATTTTCTTTGTTTTCCGCCTTTAACTCTGCCATCCGGTCTTTCAGTACCTTTACGGCGGCCTGGCTTTGCTTAAGGTTTTCGTTAGCTTCC
>JAAXJD010000085.1:0-352 GCA_012270005.1 Flavobacterium sp.
TTTAATTTTTTGTATGTGTGTTTTTCGGAAAAAAAACATCACGTAACTACCTAATCTAAACTACACTCAAATTAAAATAGAAATCGAAAGAAAACAGTTGGTATTCGTTTTTGGCATCCCGTGCCGAAAAACTTCATTTTTACAGTTACGAAAGTACAAAGGCTTATCAAAACTTTGTTGCGTGTTTTCCGCAAAATTTGTTAAAACATAAACGCTGCCGGCAGCGGCTTTTGCAGCATTAGTGCTTTATTAACGCCGTATTTGCCAAAACGGGCCAACTGTAACAAAATTTGAAACATTTTAAAATAAATTTCATACATTTAATTATATAAATAATTTAATATATAAGTTT
>JAAXJD010000085.1:362-17955 GCA_012270005.1 Flavobacterium sp.
TACCTGAATAATCATGAATAAATTTTTTCACATTTTTTCTTGCATAGAAAAGAAATAAGCCTACCTTTACGCATTATTAATTTATTTTATTGCAAAATGCGCACAGGCAAAGTTAAATTTTTCATCGAATCTAAAGGTTTTGGATTCATTACAGACGACGAAACAGGCAAAGACATCTTTGTACACATTACCGGCCTTAAAGGTGGTAACCTTAACGAAGGTGATAAAGTAAGTTACGTTGAACAAGACGGAAAAAAAGGTAAAGTAGCCGCTAACGTAGTAGCTATATAAGTAATATATAATTAGTACGATTACCTAGTATCACAAAGCCACCTTCGGGTGGCTTTTTTTATGGATAAAACACAATATATGCACTTTATTTGCACGTTGTTTAAGATATTCTTAACAGAGCCATTGGTTTGTTAACAACTACACACAACACGCGGGTTTTTGCTGCATTATCCACTTATTTAGAACCATTAAAAATTACACACCTTATCTTCTATCTCTTTAAAAAACCTTGAATAAGTAGTGTAATCAAATGTATATTTGTGAATTGATTTACATATATACACACTAATTATGGAAACAGGTCAGGGACAACTGATTCCCATTTTAATGCAAATGGGGCTTGCCATAGGCTTTGTAGCGGGTACAATAGCAATATCTAACATGCTGGGGCCAAAGCGCCATTCGGCAAGCAAAGACAAAAACTTTGAGTGCGGTATTGAGTCTGTAGGTAACGCCCGTATACCGTTTTCTGTTAAGTATTTCCTTGTAGCAATCCTCTTTGTACTTTTTGACGTAGAAGTTATTTTTATGTACCCATGGGCAGTTAACTTCCGCGAAATGGGTGTAGACGGCCTTATAAAAATGGGCATATTTATGTTCCTGCTTGTAGTGGGCTTTTTCTACGTGATTAAGAAAAAAGGACTGGAATGGGAGTAACATCGGGCGAAGGCTTTTTGCATTAGTAACCTGATCATCAAAAAACAACATTTAGTATGAGCGATTCATCAAACATAAAAGTAGCCGATGCCCCTGAAGGATTTCAGGGTGAAGGCTTTTTTGCCACAAAACTTGCCGATGTAGTGGGGCTTGCCCGTGCCAATTCGCTTTGGCCATTGCCCTTTGCCACATCGTGCTGCGGTATAGAATTTATGGCTACCATGGCCTCTACGTATGACGTGGCCCGTTTCGGTTCTGAGCGTATGAGCTTTTCGCCACGCCAGGCCGATATGCTGCTGGTTATGGGTACCATAGCTAAAAAAATGGCTCCTATACTTCGCCAGGTATACGAGCAGATGAGCGAACCGCGCTGGGTTATTGCCGTAGGCGCATGCGCATCATCGGGCGGTATATTTGATACGTACTCTGTACTACAGGGTATAGACAAGGTAATCCCGGTAGACGTGTACGTACCAGGATGCCCGCCAAGGCCGGAGCAAATACTGGATGGTATAATGAAACTGCAGGACATAGTGAAAAACGAATCACTGCGCCGCCGCAACTCGCCTGAATATAAAGAATTAATGGCTTCTTACAACATATCATAATGGCATTAGAAACCACTGTAATACAAGATAAACTAACCGACAAATTTGGCGACAGGGTTTTCGGTTTTGCACAGATAAAAGACATATTTTCGTTTGAAGTAGCCCCGGAGGTAAGCAACGATGCCATACGTTTCCTAAAGGAAGACGCCACGCTTCGTTTTAATTTCCTTACCGATGTGTGCGGTATACACTACCCTGATAACGAAAAAGAAAGGCAGTTTGCCGTGGTATACCACATGCACAACTGGCTGGATAATGTGCGCATCCGCATAAAATGTTACCTAAACGGCGACAACCCTGAAATAGATACTGTAACAAACCTGTTCCTGGGAGCTAACTGGCAGGAACGCGAAACCTATGACTTTTATGGCATAGTGTTTAAAGGCCACCCGCAGCTTAAGCGCATCCTTAATATGGATGAAATGCAGGTGTTCCCTATGCGCAAGGAGTTTCCTATGGAAGACGCCGGCCGTACCGATAAGGACGACCGCTTCTTTGGTCGCAGTACTGATAACGCATTAAATTACTAACCGGCAATAAGTTTATATAAAAAACATGTCAGACCTGTTATTATCTCCGGAAGACCGCTACGCCAAAATCATTGAGGCACGCAAGCACAACGACGACGGCAGCGAACTCTCTGTACTAAACCTGGGCCCTACCCACCCTGCCACACACGGTATTTTTCAGAACATACTGCTTATGGACGGGGAACGCATTATAGATGGCGAAGGAACCGTAGGGTACATACACCGCGCTTTTGAAAAAATAGCCGAAAACAGGCCGTTTTATCAAATAACACCACTTACAGACAGGCTTAACTACTGCTCGTCGCCCATAAACAACATGGGCTGGTGGATGACCCTTGAAAAAACCCTTGACATAGAGGTGCCAAAAAGGGTACAGTACATGAGGATAGTAATTATGGAGCTGGCACGTATTGCAGACCATATTATATGTAACTCTGTACTGGGTGTAGATACAGGAGCCCTTACGGGTTTCCTATACGTGTTTCAGTACAGGGAAAAAATCTACGAAATCTACGAAGAAATATGTGGCGCACGCCTTACCACAAACATGGGCCGTATAGGCGGGTTTGAAAGGGACTGGAGCGATTCCGCATTTAAAAAAATAAACGACTTTTTAACCGAGTTTCCGGGTGTATGGCAGGAGTTTGAAAACCTGCTGGTGCGTAACCGTATTTTTATGGACCGTACCATAAACGTAGGCCCTATATCGGCAGAAAAAGCCATGAGCTACGGCTTTACGGGCCCTAACCTTAGGGCAGCGGGTATAGATTATGACATCCGTGTAATGCAGCCGTACAGCTCTTACGAGGAGTTTGATTTTGATGTGCCTGTAGGTAAATCAGGCGATACGTATGACCGTTTTTGCGTACGTAACGCCGAAGTTTGGGAAAGCCTTAAAATCATCCGCCAGGCTATTGATAAAATCAATGCCATACCAGAAAAGGTGTTCCACGCTAATGTGCCTGATTACTACCTTCCGCCTAAGGAAGATGTGTACCATAACATGGAGGCGCTTATATACCACTTTAAAATTGTAATGGGCGAAGTGCCGGTACCAAAAACCGAAGTATACCATGCGGTAGAAGGCGGTAACGGCGAGCTGGGCTTTTACCTTATAACCGATGGTAGCCGTACGGCATACAGGCTGCACTTCCGCAGGCCGTGCTTTATATACTACCAGGCGTTTAACGATATGGTACAGGGCCAAATGCTGTCTGACGCTATTGCTACACTAAGTAGCCTTAACGTAATTGCAGGCGAGCTGGACGCTTAAATTTGATTTATTATAAATGATGAATTTTGAATTTTAAATTATCGGGTGATGTTCGTTCGAAATTTATGATTCGGGGTTTGAAATAAAAAGAACGTTTTGATTTAGGGTTTTAAAGTCATTTAAAATTTATAATTCAAAATTTAAAATAGAAAAAAGGAGTATGGAAGTTAGTCACATACATCAGGACATAAACATAACGCCCGAGCTGTCTGCACGGATAGAGGAGCTATGCAGCCACTACCCTGCCGATAAAAGGAAAAGTGCGCTGCTGCCCGTACTGCACGAGGTGCAGGATGCGCACAACAACTGGCTTAGCGTGCCACTACAGGATAAAGTATCCGAAATACTGGGGATAAAACCCATAGAAGTATATGAGGTGGTTACGTTTTATACCATGTTTAACCAGCACCCTATAGGCAAGTACATGTTTGAGTTTTGCCGCACATCGTGCTGCATGATTCGCGGTGCCGAAAACCTTATGGACTATACCTGCCAAAAGCTGGGTATTAAGGTGGGCGAAACTACGCCCGATGGTATGTTTACCGTAGTAGGTGTAGAATGTTTAGGTGCCTGTGGTTATGCTCCTATGCTTCAGCTGGGCGACCATTACTACGAAAAGCTGGATGCCGCTAAAATGGACCAGCTGATTGAAGACTGCCGCGCGGGCAAAATAGATTTACATAAACTTTCCATTTCGCAATAACAATGGGACAAAAGATATTATTAGAGCACGCTAACGTACCGGGTATAAAAACCTATGAGGTGTACCGCCAGCACGGTGGGTACCGCTCGGTAGAAAAAGCGCTTAAGAGCATGACGCCAGACGAGGTGGTGGAAGAAGTAAAAACCAGTGGCCTTCGCGGCCGTGGTGGAGCAGGTTTCCCTACCGGAATGAAATGGAGCTTTATAGACAAAAAGTCGGGCAAGCCACGCCACCTGGTGTGTAATGCCGACGAGTCTGAACCGGGAACGTTTAAAGACCGTTACCTTATGGAGTACATCCCTCACCTACTTATTGAGGGTATGATAACCAGTAGCTACGCGCTGGGCTGTAACCAAAGTTACATATACATCCGTGGCGAATACATGTGGGTATACCGCATCCTTGAAACTGCTATTAAAGAAGCTTACGCAGCCGGTTGGCTGGGTAAAAACATACTGGGCACAGGTTACGACCTGGACCTTGCCGTACACTGCGGTGGCGGTGCCTACATTTGTGGTGAAGAAACCGCCCTTATAGAGTCGCTGGAAGGTAAGCGTGGTAACCCGCGCATTAAGCCGCCATTCCCTGCGATTAGCGGTTTGTGGCAAAACCCTACCGTGGTAAACAACGTAGAGTCTATAGCCGTAGTGCCGTGGATTGTAAACAATACCGGGGCAGAATATGCTAAAATAGGTATTGGCCGCAGTACAGGTACTAAGCTAATTTCAGCATCGGGCCATTGTAAAAACCCAGGCGTTTACGAAATTGAGCTTGGCCTTAGCGTAGATGAGTTTATGAACTCAGACGAATACCTGGGCGGTATGATGGACGACCGTCCGCTTAAGGCACTTATCCCTGGTGGATCTTCGGTGCCTATCCTCCCTGCACACCTTATCTTTAAAAATGCCGAAGGCGGCGACAGGCTTATGAGCTACGAATCACTTTCTGAAGGTGGTTTTGCAAGCGGCTCTATGCTGGGTTCGGGCGGCTTCATTGTATATAACGATACTACCTGTGTGGTGCGCAATACCTGGAACTTTAGCCGTTTTTACCACCACGAAAGCTGCGGACAGTGTTCGCCATGCCGTGAGGGTACCGGGTGGATGGAAAAGGTACTGCACCGTATAGAAACAGGCCACGGCCGAGAGGAAGCCATCGACCTGCTGTGGGACATTCAGCGTAAGATAGAGGGTAATACCATTTGCCCGCTTGGCGATGCTGCTGCATGGCCGGTAGCTGCTGCCATACGCCACTTTAGGGAGGAGTTTGAATACCACGTGCGTTTCCCTGAAAAGATAAAAGATAAAGACCACTTTGTACACGAACCTTTTGAGAAGGTAAGGCACCTTGTGGCAAAACAAACAGTATAATTAAGTCATAAAGTCGGGAGTCTGAAAGTCGTAAAGACTAAGGATTTCAAAAATATAGGTTGTAGTGTACGTGATGATGGGAAACCTGAAACATGAAACATGAAACTTTCAAACCAAAATTCTGATGAAAGTAACAGTAGACGGCCAGGAAATAGACGTAGAACCAGGAACCACCATCCTGCAGGCTGCGCGCAAAATAGGCGGCGAAAGTGTTCCGCCAGCCATGTGCTATTATTCTAAACTAAAAGGAAGCGGTGGTAAATGCCGTTGCTGCCTTGTAGAGGTAAGCAAGGGTAGCGATGCCGATCCACGCCCTATGCCTAAGCTGGTAGCCTCTTGCGTTACCGGTTGTATGGACGGTATGGAGGTAAAAAGCATCACTTCTGAAAGGGTGCTGGATGCGCGTAAGAGCGTTACCGAATTCCTGCTTATAAACCACCCGCTGGATTGCCCCGTGTGCGACCAGGCCGGTGAGTGCGACCTGCAAAACCTTAGCTTTAAGCACGGTGCTGCAAAAACGCGCTTTATTGAAGACAAACGTACCTTTGAGCCAGAAAACATAGGGCCAAACATACAACTACACATGAACCGTTGTATACTGTGCTACCGTTGTGTAATGACGGCAGACCAGCTTACAGATACACGTGTACACGGCGTACTGAATCGTGGCGACCACGCCCAGATTTCTACCTACATAAGCAAGGCGGTTACAAACGAGTTTTCGGGTAATATGATAGATGTGTGCCCTGTGGGTGCATTGACTGATAAAACCTTCCGCTTTAAGCAAAGGGTATGGTTTAACAAGCCTTATAACGCACACCGCGATTGCGACAAGTGCTGCGGTAAAACCACCCTGTGGATGTTTGGTAACGAAATACAAAGGGTTACTGCCCGTAAAGACGAATTCCACGAGGTAGAGGAGTTTATTTGTAACGAATGCCGTTTTGACCACAAAGACGTAGCCGACTGGACTATAGAAGGCCAGCTTAAGGATGAGAAAGATTCTGTTATTAACCAAACCAACTATACCCGCAAGGAAGAGCCGGTAAAATTAGGTTCCGAAAACCAAATACTGCTTGGCCGCGATAAAGACCGCCAAAAAATCAGTATGACCCAGGTACCGCTAAAACCCGAAGAAGAACAAGTATTAAAAAAAGGGAACTATTAAGCAGTTAACAACAGGCTTAACCTGAAACCTTAAACTTTAAACAAAATAAATGGATAGTGCTATCATTATAGAAAAGAGCGTATTTATTGTGGTAATTTTTGCCATAACCATGCTTTTTGCCATGTACGAAACACTTGCCGAGCGTAAAATCGCGGCATGGTTCCAGGACCGTATAGGCCCTAACCGTGCGGGTAAAGGCGGTATACTGCAACCCCTTGCCGACGGACTTAAGCTGTTTGCCAAGGAAGAATTTTTCCCTAATACGCCAAACAAATTCCTGTTTATTGTAGGGCCTGCGATTTCTATGAGTACTGCGCTTATGACCAGCGCGGTAATACCATGGGGCAAAAGCCTTACCATACTGGGCCGCCAGGTGCAGCTGCAGGCTACAGATATAGATATAGCCATGCTTTATGTATTTGGTGTACTGTCTGTAGGTGTATATGGTATAATGATAGGCGGATGGGCGTCTAACAACAAATTCTCGCTTATGGGTGCCATGCGCGCGTCATCTCAAATGATATCGTATGAGGTAGCCATGGGCCTTGCCCTTATAGCACTGGTAATGATGGATGGTTCACTGAGCATACGCCACATTGCCGAAGGACAACACGGTATGAAATGGAATGTGTTTTACCAGCCGGTAGGCTTCCTTATCTTCCTGGTATGTTCGTTCGCAGAGACTAACCGTACCCCGTTTGACCTTGCCGAGTGTGAGGCCGAGCTTATAGGTGGTTACCATACCGAGTATTCGTCTATGAAAATGGGCTTTTACCTGTTTGCCGAATATGCTTCTATGTTTATTAGCTCTACCATACTTGCCACCATTTACTTTGGTGCCTACAACTATCCGTTTATGGATGAGGCAGCAAGCGCGCTGGGCGAAAACATAGCTAACCTTATAGGTGTGGCGGTATTGTTTGCTAAAATATGTTTCTTCATATTCTTCTACATGTGGGTGCGCTGGACTATACCACGCTTCCGTTATGACCAGCTTATGAGGCTGGGCTGGCAAATGCTAATCCCGCTGGCTATTGTAAACATAGTGGTTACTGCTATTGTAACGCTTTTTGCCGACGGAAAGCTGTAAGTAATAAAAAGAAAGACACGCCCACAGGGCAACAAAAGATAAATAGAGATGTCAATAGAAACGCTATCATTATCGGGACGCAAGAAAGAGGTTTCAAACAAAAAAATGAACTTCTGGGAAAGCCTTTACCTTGTGGCTATTGCCAAAGGCCTTAAGATAACCCTGAGCCACCTTTTTACCCGTAAGGTTACTATTAAATACCCTGAACAAAAACGTGAGCTTAGCCCCGTATACCGCGGACGCCACACGCTAATGCGCGACGACGAAGGCCGCGAACGCTGTACCGCATGCGGACTGTGTGCACTAAGCTGCCCTGCCGAAGCCATAACCATGAAGGCAGCAGAACGCAAAGCCGACGAAAAACACCTGTACAGGGAAGAAAAATATGCCGAGATATACGAAATAAACATGCTGCGCTGTATTTTCTGCGGATTGTGTGAGGAAGCCTGCCCTAAACAGGCCATTTACCTTACCAAGAGCCATACATGGGTACCGTCTGAAAGCCACAGGGAAGATTTTATCTTTGGCAAAGACAAACTGGTAATGCCACTGGAAGCGGCTATTAGAAACACTCAAACACAGACTGCAAGCTAAGATGATAACGTTATTTTACATACTATCGGCGTTTACCCTTGCTACGGCCCTGCTTACCATCCTTAGCAAAAACCCTATTCACAGCGCGATTTACCTTGTACTGTGCTTCTTTTCCATAGCCGGACACTATTTTATGTTTAATGCTGATTTTCTTGGCATGGTACACATTATAGTATACTCTGGCGCGATTATGATTTTGATGCTGTTTACCATAATGCTTATGAACCTTAACAAGGAAGACGAGCAGCATAAACCCCTGCTTTCGCGCTTTGCTGCGGTAGGTTCGGCCGGGCTTTTAGGCCTTGTGCTTATTGCCGCTTTTGTAAAGGCAAACAGCGGGCTGGTACCGGGTATAAAAAACGGCACCGAAGATTACCAAAGTATAAAGGTACTGGGCAAGGTACTCCTTACAGAGTACATGGTACCGTTTGAATTTGCATCGGTACTGCTGCTTGTATCTATGATAGGTGCAGTATTGTTAAGTAAAAAAGAACACATCAACAGCTAATATGGAAAATATATTACAGCAAGTAGGCATAGATAATTACCTGTACTTAAGCGCAGTGCTTTTTTGCATTGGTGCTTTTGGGGTACTTTTCAGAAGAAATGCCATCGTTATGTTCATGTCTATAGAGATTATGCTAAACGCAGTAAACCTGCTGCTGGTGGCTTTTTCTGCATTACACCATGATGCCAGCGGACAGGTGTTTGTATTCTTCTCTATGGCAGTAGCTGCTGCCGAGGTAGCTGTGGGGCTTGCCATTTTGGTAGCCATATACCGCAACCTGAAAAACATCGACATTGATAACCTTAAGAACTTAAAAGGATAACGCCTGATGGATAATAATTTGGCCTTACTACTCTTAATCATACCCTTTACAGGGTTTCTCATCAACATTTTCTTCGGGAAAAAACTTGGGCATAACGCTCCGGGATGGATAGGCACTGCTGCTATAGCGGCCGCCTTTGGGGTAACCCTTACCTTCTTTTTGCAGGTACTAAATACCGGTAAACCCGTTATGATAAACGTGGCCCCATGGCTTACGTTAACCAACTTTACGGTTGATTTTAGTTTTCAGCTGGATCAGCTTTCGCTGCTGTGGCTTATGTTTGTTACCGGTATAGGTACGCTAATCCACATGTACTCTGTAAGCTACATGCATGACGACGAAAACGTGCACAAATTCTTTGCGTACCTTAACCTGTTTGTTTTCTTTATGATAACCCTGGTTATGGGCAGCAACCTGCTTATAATGTTCATTGGCTGGGAAGGCGTGGGGCTTTGCTCTTACCTGCTTATCGGCTTTTGGCACAAAAACCAGGAGTATAATGATGCCGCTAAAAAGGCTTTCATTATGAACCGTATAGGCGACCTTGGTTTTCTTATAGGTATTTTTATCCTTGCTTACCTGTTCCATACTACAGAGTACAGCCTTATGCAAACCGAGCTGGCTAACGGATGGCAGGTAAACCAAAGCCTGCTGGGCATAGCCACCCTGTGCCTGTTTATAGGTGCGTGTGGTAAAAGTGCACAGCTGCCGCTATACACATGGTTACCAGACGCTATGGCGGGGCCTACCCCGGTATCTGCACTTATACACGCGGCTACCATGGTTACTGCCGGTATATTTATGATTACAAGGCTAAACTTTTTGTTTAACCTAACCCCTGAGGTACTGGAAGTTATAGCTATAGTAGGCGCCATTACGGCACTGGTAGCAGCTGCCATAGGCCTTGTACAAACCGATATTAAAAAGGTGCTTGCTTACTCTACCGTTTCTCAGCTGGGGCTTATGTTCCTTGCATTGGGCTGCGGTGCTTATGAGGTGGCAGTATTCCACGTTATAACGCACGCGTTCTTTAAGGCGTGTTTGTTCCTGGGTTCAGGTTCGGTTATCCACGCGCTGCACGGCGAACAGGATATGCGCAAAATGGGCGGCCTGCGCAAGGTAATGAAGGTTACTTTTGCTACCTTCCTGGTTTCTACCCTTGCCATTTCGGGCTTGCCACCGTTCTCAGGCTTTTTCTCTAAAGACGAAATATTAATGACGGCCTTCCACCACAACCCTGTGCTGTGGGGTATAGGTTCGTTAGCCTCTATAATGACAGCGTTTTATATGTTCCGCCTGATATACCTTACATTCTATAAAGATTTCCGTGGTACAGAGGAACAAAAACACCACCTGCATGAGTCGCCTGCACTGATTACCTTCCCGCTTATAGTACTTGCCCTGCTTGCAGCAGTGGGCGGTGCGCTTAGCCTACCGGGTAACAGCTGGCTAAACCACTACCTTGCCCCTGTTATGGCACACCCTGCGGCACACCACGAGCTGGGTACTACAGAGTACGCCCTTATGGGTGTAGCGGTTATAGGTGCTCTTATAGGTATAGCCATAGCGTACACTAAATACAACAGCAAAGGCGAAGTGCCACCTGCCGATGCCGGGTTTACCGGACTTAGCAAGGTGCTGTACAACAAACTGTATGTAGACGAGTTTTATATGGCCATTATCGTAAAACCGATTTACGCCATAGGCAGCTTCTTTAAAAACATTGTAGAAGAAGCCATATCGGCGCTGGTGTTCGGCCTGGGCAAAGGTGCAAATATGCTGGGTAACGGCGGAAGGGCACTGCAAAACGGCAGCATAGGTTTTTACCTGCTGGTATTTGTACTGGGTATTTGTTCAATAATAGGCTATATATTTCTGGCAAAATAATTTATACTGATGGACGTATCATTTATTCTGATTACCTTACTATTAGGGGCAGTTGCTACCTGGCTTGCAGGCGACAAATGGGCCTCTAAAACGGCACTGTTCTTCAGCACGGCTGCTTTTGCGGTTACCGCATACGTAATTTACCTGTTTACGCAGGGCGATGTGGTAAGCATGCACTTTTTATGGATTAAAAAACCACTGGTTATCTTCGCGCTGCAGGCCGATGGGCTATCGCTTACCATGGCGGCCCTTACCACAGCCTTAACCCCGGTTATTGTATATTCTTCTTTCGGGAATTTGTTTCCGCGTACCCGTAACTTCTACGCGCTTATACTGCTTATGGCGTTTGCCATGGTGGGTTCATTCCTTGCCGTAGACGCTTTGGTGTACTACGTATTCTGGGAGCTTGCCCTAATCCCTATCTACTTTATAGCACTAAGCTGGGGTGGTGGCGATGCCGAAGAACGTAAAAAAGCTATTGTTAAGTTCTTTATATACACCTTTGCAGGGTCGTTGTTTATGCTGGTTTCGTTTATATACGTATACCTTAAGGCAAACACGTTCCTTAACCTGCAGCTGTACTCGCAGTACCTTAACCCTATAGAGCAGCGCTGGATTTACTGGGCGTTCTTTTTGGCATACGCCATAAAAACCCCTATAATACCGTTCCACACATGGCAGGCTAATACGTACCAAAAAGCCCCTGCGGCAGGTACCATGCTACTAAGCGGTATTATGCTAAAAATGGCACTGTTTAGTATTGTGCGCTGGCAGTTACCGCTTACTCCGTTTGCGGCAGACCAGTACAAGTACATTGTTGTAGGCCTGTGCCTTGCCGGTGTAGTATACGGTAGCATCCTGGCATTAAAACAAGACAACATTAAAAAACTACTTGCCTACTCATCTTTGGCACACGTGGGGCTTATAGCCGCCGGTGCTTACACGCTTACGCTGGATGGTATACGTGGTGCGTTTATACAAATGATTGCTCACGGCTTTACGGTAGTAGGCCTGTTCTTTGCAGCCGAAGTTATAGAGCGCCGCTACGGCACGCAAAACATAAGCGAAATGGGTGGCATACGCCCGCAGGCGCCTAAGTTTGCCTCTATGTTCCTTATCCTGGTTATGGCATCGGTAGCGCTGCCGGGTACCTTTGGTTTTGTGGGCGAATTTGAGTTGCTTTACAGCCTTGCGCAAAACCACATGGCATTTGCCCTAATTGGAGTAACCACAATTATCCTTGGCGCGTTTTACATGCTAAAGATGTTCCAGAAGGCTATGCTGGGCGAAACAAACGCCAGGCCTTTTGCCGATGTTACCTTTGCTGAGGGTACTGTGTTTGTAATCCTTATAGCGGTATTGTTGTTCTTTGGTCTTCACCCGAAACCAATAGCCGACTTTATACTGCCTGAGATACAGAATATGTTAGTTTACATAAACCGATATAAATTATAATGGAGATTTTAATAGCTGTTGCAGGATTAGGCATACTGTGCCTTATAGCAGAAATATTTAACCTGAGGAAAGCCATAGTACCCGTTACTATAGCCGGCCTCCTTGCCACACTGGTTTATGTAGGCTTAAAAATTACCGGGAAATCGGCAGAGCTGTTCCCCGGGTTTGGCATAGACGAGGCGTCTATGAACAATATGTTTGTAACCACTAAGTTTGGCCTTGCCTTTACCGGGCTGTTTGTACTGCTGGCGTTGCTGCTTATAGCACTTACACCACAGTTTCAAAAAGACCACAAAGCCAAGCTGTCTGACTTTGTAGCCATAAAGCTGTTCCTGCTTACGGGTGCCATAGCACTGGTAAGTTTCGGTAACCTTTCTATGTTCTTCCTGGGCATAGAAATACTATCTATAGCCTTATACGTGCTTGCTGCCAGCGAGCCGAAAAACCTGCGCAGTAACGAAGCCGGTATGAAGTATTTCCTTATGGGATCTTTCGCCTCAGGATTCATACTGTTTGGTATTGCCCTTATATACGGCGCTACAGGTTCATTTGACCTAACATTTATTGGTACCATAAACCGCGAAATAATGCCGTGGTGGTTTAACATAGGTGTGGTACTGATTACCATAGGCCTTATGTTTAAAGTAGCTGCCGTGCCGTTCCACTTCTGGGCTCCGGATGTGTACGAAGGATCGCCTGCGCTTACTACAGCAACCATGAGCACACTGGCTAAAGTAGCTGCCGTAGCGGCGTTCTTTAAGCTGGTAATTATGCTAAACCCGGTTATGAAAGGCTACCTTACTACCATAAACGTGGTAGCGGTGCTTAGTATGCTGGTGGGTAACCTTATTGCCCTTAGGCAAACCAGCGTTAAGCGTATGCTGGCGTTTTCGGGGATATCGCACGCGGGTTACATGCTGCTTGCCTTCCAGTTTGTATCGGTAACCGAAGCTGAAAGCAACCTGTTTTACTACGCTGCCGCTTACGCTCTTGCGGGTATTGCTGCCTTTGGCGTTATCATAGCCGTAAACGAAGCCAAACAATCAGAACAGATAAGCGCCTTTAACGGCCTGGGCAAAACCCACCCTGTACTGGCTGCTATACTATCGGGCTCATTGCTGTCTATGGCGGGTATACCGGTATTTGCAGGTTTCTTCGGAAAAATGATGCTGTTTAGCCAGGTGCTGGAAAAAGGTAAATTTATCCCTCAGACAAAAACAGCCGTACTTACACTGGTACTGCTTGCTGTAATAAGTTCTATTATAAGCGTGGGCTACTACTTTAAAGTTATCATAGCCATGTATAACAAAGAAGCTGACGCCGAAACAGAACCTAAAAAATTACCATGGGTGTACACTGCGGTAGCGGGTGTGGCCATAGTGCTAAACCTGGCACTTTCTGCCCTGCCTGCCGTACTGGCCGACCTTTGGAAATAACCCCATCTTACTGAAAAAATAAAGGGCGCCATTATGGTGCCCTTTTTTATGCCGTGTTGTTAATGTTGTTTATGTGTTACATTTTGCGCGTTTACCAGCCTTCCTTAAGTCCGTCTTGGAGGGCGGCGGTGTAGCGTTCCAGGTTAAACCTATAAAGGTTAGGCGCCTTGTGCGCACCCCCCTTACGGGTTTCGGGCATTTTATCCAGTATGTCGTAGGCCATCATTTTGCGGTAAAAGTTACCCCGGTTCAGTGGCTTGTTCAGTATGGCTTCATACAGGCGTTGCAGTTCGGGCATGGTAAAAATTTCGGGCAGCAGGTTATACCCTACCGGCTTATAATTTAGCTCACGTCTTAGTTTTATTAACGCCTTTGCGGTAATGTGTGCATGGTCCATCCCCATGTTGGGTAATTTTGCCACATCATGCCACGCTATATCGCTGGAAAACTCATCGGGCACGGCCTGCACCTTGGTATCATCCCCCCGGGCATCAAAGCCCACGGTGAAAAAACGCATTGTGTCCCAACGCGGAGCCGGATCATCGCTAAAAAAAGGCTCACTACGCTTTATCTCGCTAAACACCTTAAACTGTTGCAGGTAAATGTTACTAACACCCGTACGCTCGTACAGCAGGCGGTTTGCAGCATCATTTAGCTCCTCCTCCTTGCCCATGTAGCCGCCGGGCAGCAGCCACGCATCGCTATCCTTTAGTTTGGTAAGCAGCACCTTTAGTGTGGCATCATGAAAACCAAATACCACACAATCTACAGATATGTGGGGCAAAAACTTTTCGTACGCCGCATTACTACGGGCTATTATTAAATCTTTAAAACTCATAATTGGTTTATTTTCGGGTACTCAAAGGAAAAAGTTTTTTTATTGATAACGAAATTTTTAGCTACATTTTTTTGTACTTTAGCATTAAATAGCTTCTTTTTGAAGCAATAACCAAACCCTACAATGACAAACAAATTAAAGTACGCTAAAACACTTTGGCTTCTCCCCTTTGCAGCCGTTACTGTACAAGTAAAGGCACATACCGTGCCACAACCCAGGCAAATTACCATAAACGGCTTTACGTTTACCGATTTTAACGGTAACAACAGGCTCGATGTTTACGAAGACTATCGCCTGCCCCTGCAGCAGCGCATAAACGACCTGGTAAGCCAGATGACCGACGACGAAAAAGCCCACTTCCTTTGCGGCACGGGCATGCCGGGGTTTGATGGTATAACACCCGTAGCCGGCGCGGTACAAGGCCGTGTACCGGGCGCGGCAGGCACCACCTACGCCATAGACCGCCTGGGCATACCCGCCATTATACTTGCCGATGGCCCCGCGGGGCTTCGCATACAGCCAAAACGCGAGGGCGATACTAACACCTATTACTGTACGGCGTTTCCGGTAGGCACGGCGCTTGCCAGCAGCTGGAACACCACACTGGTTACACAGGTGGGCATGGCTATGGGCAACGAGGTTAAAGAATACGGCGTAGACGTGCTGCTGGCACCGGCGCTAAACATTCACCGTAACCCGTTGTGCGGCCGTAATTTTGAGTACTATTCTGAAGATCCTGTGGTTTCGGGCAAAATAGCCGCTGCCATGGTAAACGGTATACAAACAAACGGTGTGGGCACCAGCATAAAACACTTTGCCGCTAACAACCAGGAAACCAACCGCCTTAGTATTAACGAACATATAAGCGAGCGTGCCATGCGCGAAATTTACCTGCGCAACTTTGAAATCGCCGTGCGGGAATCGGAACCGTGGACGGTAATGAGCAGCTACAACCTGGTAAACGGCACCTATACCTCGGCACGAAAAGACCTGCTGACCGATATACTACGCACAGAGTGGGGCTACAAGGGTATTGTTATGACCGACTGGTTTGGCGGATACGCGGGCTTTGAGTCTATTGCCGGCGGAAAGGCCAGCAACGTGGTAGCGCAGGAAAACGCCGGTAACGACCTGCTTATGCCGGGCATGAAAGAACAGGTGGCTGCCCTGTTGCAGGCCATGAAAAACGGCAGCATTAAAAAAGAAACCGTAGACCAAAACGTGGGCCGCATACTGGAACTGGTATTAAAATCGCCCACCATGCAAAAGTACCAGTACAGTAACAAGCCAAACCTTAGCGGCAATGCAGAAATTAGTCGCGCTGCGGCAGCCGAAGGTATGGTGCTGCTTAAAAATGCGGAGGGCGCACTGCCCATGGCGGCTAAGAAAAAGGTAGCACTTTTTGGGGTTACGTCGTACCAGTTTATTTCGGGTGGCACAGGCAGTGGCGATGTTAACGAGGCGTACACCGTATCGTTACCCGATGCGCTGCAGTTGGCCAATTTTAAAGCCGATAATAAGCTAACGGCCAAATACATACCCTTTGCCGCCAAGGCACAGGCCGATGAAATAGCCCGCCGCGAAAAAGAGGGCGGCATACTGGGTCAGCCAAAACGCCTGCCCGAACTTAACCTTACCCCTGCCGACATAAACGATGCCGCGCAGCAAAATGACTATGCGGTAATAACCATAGGCCGCAACAGCGGCGAACAGCACGACCGCACGGTAGATAACGACTTTAACCTGGGTGCCGACGAGCTGAAACTGATAAACGATGTTAGTGTGGCGTTTAGGGCGCAAAAGAAAAAGGTAGTAGTACTGCTAAACGTGGGCGGTGTGGTAGAAACCGAAAGCTGGAAAGCCAAAGCCGATGCCATACTGGTAGCGTGGCAACCGGGGCAGGAAGCAGGCAATGCCGTAGCAGATGTGCTTAGCGGAAAGATAAACCCAAGCGGTAAGCTTACCATGAGTTTCCCGGTGAAGTATGAGGATGTGCCTTCGGCAAAAAACTTTCCGGGCACGCCTAAAGATAACCCTACGGAGGTTACGTATACCGAAGGGATTTATGTGGGCTACCGCTACTATAATACTTTTGGTGTAAAAACATCGTACCCGTTTGGTTACGGGGCATCGTACACCACGTTTGAGTATACCGCTATAAAAGCATCGGCAAAAACACTTACCGATAACATTACCATAGCCGTTACAGTAAAAAACTCGGGTAAAACCGCCGGCAAAGAGGTGGTTCAGCTCTACGTAAGTGCCCCGGGCAAAAGCATGCACAAGCCTAAGCAGGAGCTAAAAGCCTTTGGCAAAACAAAACTGCTGCAACCGGGCGAAAACGAAGTGCTTACCTTTACGCTTAGCGCGAAAGACATAGCCTCGTTTCAGGATGGTAAAAGCGCGTGGGTAGCCGAACCGGGATTATACACCGTTAAGGCAGCGGCATCGAGCCAGGATGCGCGCAAAACCCCCACGTTTACCGTAGCTAAAGAAAGCATAGCCGAAAAGGTACACCACCGATTTGCTACCGATGTTACCATAAAGGAATTAAGGCCGTAAACCACGCCTTACGCACAACCACTACCCTGCGCAGGTAGCCCGCCAAAATACCCGACAGGCTACCTGCGTTGGTTTTTCTTACAAATGTTGCATTATTAAAGGCAAATACGCTTTTTTTATAAATATTACACTTTCATAATAAAAAATACAATTACGAATACTATATTTTTTAACAAAAAAAGTGCGTATTAAAAAAAAAATTCATTACGTTTACGGTAACAATCGTTTAGGTAAAAACAATTAAATGGGGTACCCATCACGAAAATGAAAGGTACCCCGCCAAGATTTAAAATAAGTAGTG
>JAAXJD010000064.1:0-1088 GCA_012270005.1 Flavobacterium sp.
ATGTAATCAAAGTTCATGTTAGTGTTAGCGGCATTTGAGGCCTGATAGGAGGCAAGCGCCTCTTTTATAAGCACTTTTTTCTCGAAAGCATTAGCTATCATGTATACATTGCCGGGATTTTTTGTTACCGCGTCTACGGCCTCCTTGTAATAACTGTCGGCTTTCGGCTGGTTTTTTTGCAGCTGGTAATTGTAGCCCAGGCCTACCAACAGCAACGGCATTTTTACGAGTTCCAGCTTATCTTTAAGTAGCTTTTCAGCCTTATCGTACTGCTTAAGCTGCTGGTAACACTCTGCAAGTTTTTGCGCAAAAAATGGGTTGCGCGGCTGCGCCTTATCCAGGTCCTGGTAAATAATAGTGGCTTTTTCAAACTCGCCTTTTTCAAAATAATTTTGCGCCAGTTGCTCGTTTTGGGCAAAAGCCGCAACCGAGAACAAAAAGGCGATATATAGGAATAATTTTTTCATACAACAAACAACCTGCTAATAGTGTACCAAACATAAACGCCTGAAACAGCAGTTTTAGCGCAGGCAACAAACAAATATTCCCATTACACCCGAAATAACGCGCTAAAAATTAAATTCCTTGCCGGTAATGCCTTGCATATCCTGTAGCTTTATGGGTACCGGGAGTTTTATTGTGGTTGTTTTGCTTACGGGATGGTTCAGCTTTTGGTCGAACTCATTGCCACCTTTAGTAACGATTTTCTTTTTAGTTAGGAAATTGATGCTCTCGCTAAAAATATTGCCGGCAGCTCTATGCATGGAAAATTCATCATAACCGATAAGGATAAAATTATCTTCCTGAAACCGGAACTTGTATGTAGAACTTCCCGAATACCAACTACCGCAACTGGACCAATTGCCGAACCTTAGATGTAACACCTGTTTTTTAATACGGAAATCTTCTCCTGCTGAAAAAGGGTCTGTAACACAAGGTGCTTCTGCAATATGCTCGCTGGGTATAAACTTCTTATTGATAAACTTCAGCACATAGCCACCACTTTCCTGAAACAGTATAAGTAAATGGCGCGGATTGGTAAGAAGTTCTTTTGCGCAAAGACTTTCATCTTTTTTTATAATATTGGA
>JAAXJD010000064.1:1098-17812 GCA_012270005.1 Flavobacterium sp.
TTCAGGTCGAGGGCGCCCCGACGTGCCGCAGCGATTATTATAGTGGGCTGCTCCGCGCGTTCTATGACTATGGCGGCCGCATCCCGCCCATCTTTGTTAAGATCGCCAGTTGCTTTAGCTAAAAGTTTCCAACCTGTGGGCACATAACTATCCAACGGTTTTCCTTGTGAATAAACCATTGAAAAGAAAAGAGATAACAGTATGATTAATTGGTTTTTCATTCACTAAAGATATAAAAAAAACCTGCTCTATAATTTAGGACAGGCTTCATATAAAAATACTATTGCGGATAAATATTAATCTATAATATCAAAACCGGTGTAGCGCCTTAGCACTTCAGGGATTACAATTCCCTCAGGAGTTTGATAGTTTTCTAATATACCGGCAAGTACACGTGGTAGTGCCAGTGAGCTACCGTTTAGGGTATGTGCCAGCTGGTTTTTACCTTCCTTATCGCGGAAACGCAGCTTTAGCCTGTTACTCTGGAAGGTTTCAAAGTTAGACACTGAGCTGATTTCCAGCCAACGGTCTTGTGCGGTAGAGTATACTTCAAAATCGTAGGTAAGCGCCGATGCAAAGCCCATATCGCCACCACAAAGGCGTAGTACACGGTACGGAAGTTTTAGCTCGTCTAATATATTTTTTACGTGATCTACCATACCATCCAGCGCAGCGTAGCTGTTTTCAGGCTTTTCTATACGTACAATTTCTACCTTATCAAACTGGTGCAGGCGGTTAAGGCCGCGCACGTGGGCACCCCATGAGCCGGCCTCGCGGCGGAAACACGGTGTATAGCCTGTACACATTACCGGAAGGTCTTTTTCCTCCAGGATTACATCGCGGAAAATATTAGTTACCGGAACCTCTGCTGTAGGAATAAGGTACAGGTTATCGGCAACGGCATGGTACATTTGACCCTCCTTATCAGGAAGCTGGCCTGTGCCGTACCCCGACGCTTCGTTTACCAGGTGCGGCACCTGGAACTCGGCATAACCGGCATCGGTATTTTTATCCAGGAAGTAAGAAATCAGGGCACGCTGCAGTTTGGCTCCCTTGCCTTTGTACACCGGGAAACCGGCGCCTGTGATTTTTACACCCAGTTCAAAATCTATAATGTCATATTTTTTAATCAGGTCCCAGTGTGGTACTGCGCCTTCGTGCAGCGCAGGGATTTCTCCGCTGCGGTACACCTCCAGGTTTTCTTCTGGGGTTTTACCTACCGGTACTATATCGGCAGGAGTATTTGGCAACTTATATAGTACATCAGTAAGCTGTGTTGTAGCCGCAGCAAGAATTTCTTCCAGCTCTTTTGCTTTTTCCTTGTACTGGCCGGTTTGCTCACGCATGGCGGTTGCCTCGTCTTTTTTACCGGCTTTCATAAGTTCGCCTATGCTACGCGACAGCTTGTTAGACTCGGCAAGTATGGTATCCAGCTCTACCTGTGTGGATCTTCTTTTTTCGTCCAGAGCTATAACTTCATCAACAAGCGGCGTGGCATCAAAATTACGTTTTGCCAGGGCGCTGATTACTTTCTCACGGTTGTCCCTAATAAATGCTGTCTGTAACATTGTGTAAAAATTTTATAATGTGGGCAAATTTAGCGATTTGTTTTTAAACCGTGGTCAACAATTATCAGCCTAATGACATGGTTTTTTAACATTTTTACCAATAAAAAACCCTGCCTCGCGGCAGGGTTTGTATTGTACTTATAACCTGGATTTATTTGAGTTCCTTTATAAAATACAGGTATACCGCAAAGTGGTCACTGTAGCCTACCTCTCCGTTAGAGTTCCTTAGCGGATATCCTTTAAACGCACCCGACGGTTGTGTAAGGTAGGTTTTGTTATATACGCCTGCTTTCCAGTAACGGTATGATGTGTAATCTTTTCTAAGTAACGGTTCTGTAATAATCATTTGGTCAAACAGGTCCCATGCATCGCGGTGTGCCAGGGTACCTATGCCTTTTTCGCTCATAGGGTACATAGGGTTATACAGCCCGCCCGGTTTTACATCATCGCGGTTACCCTTTGCGCCAAGCACCTCTTTTACGCTGGCATTGTAAGGACCATCGTTAAGGTCGCCCATAGTAACCAGCTTCAGGTTAGGATTTTTAGCGTAAAGCGAATCGATTATCTTTTTGTTTAGCGCGGCGGCAGCCTCACGGTTAGGGGCACTCTTTTTTTCGCCACCAGAGCGCGATGGCCAGTGGTTTACTACAAAACTTACCTCTTCGCCATCCAGAAGGCCGGTTACAACTTGCTGGTCACGCGTGTAAATACTTCCGCTGTAATCTACATTTATGTAAACAGACATTTCTTCGTCAGTCTTGCCAGTATTTTTACCTTCCGCTACCTGTTTTTCAACCTCCTTCTTTTCCTTTGCTCTTTCCTTATCGAATATCATTAAAGGAACTTTTTTGTAACTTAACGGCTTAAAAACGCTTTTGCGGTACAGCAGCGCCACATCTATACCCCTTTTATCAGGGCTGTCAAAATGGATAATGCCATAGCCCTTATCGGCTAGTAGCGGCAGCGTAATAAGATCTTCCAGCTCTCCGCGGTTTTCTATCTCGGCTAGGCCTATAACAGCCGGGGGCTGAGGGTTTTCGCCGCTACCCAGCTCGCTTAAAACGCGCGAAAGGTGTTGCAGCTTCAGTTTGTACTTGGTGCCTGTCCAGTGCATGTTACCATCGGGCAGCCATTCTTCGTCGTTGTTTGGCCCGTTTATGGTGTCAAACAGGTTCTCTACGTTGTAAAAAGCTATGGTTTGCACCTTGTACTTTTTTTCCTGTGCGTTTCCTGTGCTAATTGAAAATACTGCAAAAAGCAGGAAAAACAGGGCGATTTTTTTGTTCATTATCAACAAATATTAATTTAACATCAATTTTTATAACAAATGGGGTGCCAAAAGTAAATAATATTTTGGAAATGATGTACCTTTGCCGCCGTTAAGAAATTTTTAACTTAACAAAGGAAAGAAATAATTTAAATTTATCTATGAAAAAACTCGTACTCAGTCTTTTATTCGTAATGCAGGTTGTATGTGCATGGGCGCAGCAAGCAGCATCGGTACAGGGTAAGGTGGTTGAAGCTAAAACGCAGAAACCCATTAAAAACGTAGTAGCCACAATAGAGGCTACAGGCCAAACCGCGGTTACAAACGCAGATGGTGTTTTTGTGTTTAACGACCTTGTGGCCGAAAGTCATGAAATTACAGTAACCACTGCCGGTTTTGTACCACAAACATTTAGTGTTGTGGGTGTTGCCGGTAAAACAATTGACCTTGGAGTAATAACACTGGAAGAAGATGTTACCTCTGAACAACAGCTGGGCCTTATAACCATTACAGATAATGACCTGGGTGACGATAACAGCGGATCGGACAACACAGCCGGACTGCTACAAAGCTCTCGTGATACCTACCAGCAGGCTGCTGCCTTTAACTGGGGACAGGCTCGTTTCAGGATTAGAGGTTTAGATAACGCTTACGGTACTACCATGTTAAACGGTGTGGTAATGAACAAACTGTATGATGGAAGGCCACAGTGGAGTAACTGGGGTGGCCTTAACGACGCTACACGTAACCAGGAGTTTACTATGGGTTCTGCACCGTCTGACTATACATTTGGTAACATACTGGGTACTCAGGAAATAAACACGCGCGCCAGCATTTACAGGCCGGGCGTAAGGGTATCTTACAGTGGTACTAATACAAACTACAGCTGGAGGATGATGGGTACCTACGCATCTGGACTACGTGCTGACGGATGGGCGTACACCATTTCTGCTTCAAGAAGGTGGGCTAACGAAGGATACTTTGAAGGTACTAACTATGCAGCAAACTCATTCTTTGCCAGCGTAGAAAAAAAGATAAACAGCAAGCACAGCCTTAACCTTACCAGCATTTATGCACAGAACAGGCGCGGTAAAAACTCACCAAACTCTGACGAGGTAACGAGGCTTGCAGGTGAAGAGTACAACTCTTACTGGGGATGGCAAAACGGCAAAAAACGCAACAGCCGTATGAAAGATATTGAAGAGCCTATTATTATGCTAAGCCACTACTGGAACATTAGCGAAAGCACTTCATTAAATACTAACGTATCTTACCAGTTTGGTAAAATAGGAAACAGCCGTCTTGATTATCAAAACGCAAACAATCCTGACCCTACGTACTACCGTAACCTGCCTAGCTACTTTACATCTATGTACACAGAACAGGGAGATTACATAGGTAACCAGGCGCCTCAGGTGGCTGCTGCAGCAAGTGCAAATTTCCTTAAAAACAGGCAACTTGACTGGACTGCACTTTACCGTGCTAACATGAACACTGCTACCGGACGCAGCGCATACGTTCTTTACGAAGACCGTACAGACGACAAGACGTTTACTGCAAATACAATACTTCGTTCTCAGCTTGCCGACAACATTTCTATGAACGGTGGCGTTACATACAGAAGGCTTAAATCGCACAATTTCCAAAACTTACTAGACCTTCTTGGAGGCCAGTTCTACTCAGATATAGACAACTTCTATCAGGGTGATTTCTCTCAAAGCGACCTTAACAACCCTAACAGGCAAGTAGGTGTGGGAGATACTTTTGGTTACAACTATAACCTTTGGGCTAATGTTGTAGATGCGTTTACCCAATTTAAATTTAACTACAAGAAGTTTGATTTTTACCTTGGCCAAACCTACTCTAGGAGCGAATACTACAGAGACGGTCTTTACAGGAACGGTATCTACGCGAACAACTCTTTTGGCAAGAGCCAAACCGTTACTTTTGAAAACTTTGGTTTTAAAGGCGGACTTACTTACAAAATTAACGGCCGTAACATGATTGTACTAAATGCAGTACGCATGACACAGGCGCCTACCCTGCGTAACACATTCCCTAACGCAAGGATAAACAACAGTATAGTAGACGGTATTACCAGCGAAATTGTAACCGGTGGAGATATTAACTACGTTATAAGGGCTCCTAAACTTAAGGCACGCCTTACAGGTTTCTATAACACCATTCAAAACTCTACAGAAACTTCATTCTTCTACGGAGAAGGTGTATTTGAAGACAGTGGTGATGGTGTAAGCGACCCTAACGCGTTTATTGCAGAAACCGTTACAGGAATCAGCAAGCGTATGATGGGTGGTGAGTTTGGTATAGAGTATAACCTTACAAGCACAATTACAGTTAAGGGTTCTGCTGCTTACGGTAAATATGTATATACTAACAACCCACACGTAACAGTAAACAACGACGCACTTGCTACAGTAAATGCAGACGGTGTAGCTACTATAGACGGTGCACCTAACACTACTGTAGACTTTGGTAAATCCTACCTTAAAAACTACAAACTACCGGGCATGCCAGAGCAGGCTTACTCTGTAGGTGTAGAGTACCGCGATCCTCACTTCTGGTGGGTAGGCGCTAACGCTAACTACCTTGCAGACCGCTACGTAGATGTATCTGCACTATTAAGGACATCTAACTTCTTTAAAGACCCAGCTACAGGTGTTGCTTTTGACAACATAGATACAGCACTTGCAAACAGGTTACTAAAACAAGAAAAATTTGACCCTATTACCCTTATTAACATTCAGGGTGGTAAGTCTTGGAGGATAGGCAAGCAAACAGTAGGTTTCTTTGCAAGCGTTAACAATGTATTTAACGAGATTTACAAAACAGGCGGTTTTGAACAGGCAAGGAAATCAAACTACCAAAACCTTAGCCAGGATGTACTAAGCGGAACTCCTGCTTTTGCTCCTAAGTACTTCTATGGTTACGGCAGAAACTACTTTGTAAACCTTTACATAAACTTCTAATTAAATGGCTATGAGAAATATTTTTAAGGTTTTATTATTATCTGCAGTAATAGCCCCGGCGGTTGTTAGCTGCGATGAAGATACGCAATTACCTGCATACGTTCCGGTTAAGGTGTCTCAAACATTTTCTAAGGGCGAAGACAATTCACTTCTTGCTATTAACGGTTGGACAAACTACAACGAAGCGGGTAACAAGAAATGGATGATACAGGTGTATAGCGGTAACGGTTATGCAGAGTTTAACCCGTACTCGTCTGGAGATGCCTCTAACGTAGGATGGTTAATACCTCCTGTACTTGATCTTAATGATGGTAAAGATCACAAACTTACCTTTAAAGCTTCGCAGAGTTATGTATCGTCAAGCTCTAACAAACTTGAGGTACTTATATCTAAAGATTACGACGGTACCAATGTAACTGCAGCTACCTGGACACCGCTAAGCGCTACCCTGCCTACTACAAGCTCTAAGTACTTTGAGTTTATAAACAGTGGCGATGTAAACCTTGCTGCATACACAGGTTCTAAAGTACATATTGCATTTAAAGTTACAGGTTCTGGTACTAACGCTGATTTAGACGGCTCTTACCAGATAGACAACGTGATTGTACAATAATCTCAAAAAAATGACTATGAAACATTATATAAAATCAGCAGTACTGGCGCTTGCCGTTTCAGCTTCGCTTACAAGCTGTATAGATGAAGACTTTGGCGTACCAAATATGAACTGTGTAGATCCCGGAATTACAGCAAACAAGAGCGTAGCCGATGTAAAAGCTGTAACACCTACGGCATACGCAAAATACGTTCCGGACGACGTTATTGAAGGTTATGTAACATCTAGCGATGAAGCAGGTAACTTCTTTAAGGCTGTTTACTTTCAAACCAAGCCTGCAGACGGTTCTGCTCCGGTAGGTTTTACAGTAGCTATAGATAAAACAACCCTTTTTGGTGATAATTTTTACCCGGGTCGCAAGGTGTACGTAAAACTGAAAGACCTATACACCATGCTGCAAAACGGTATCCTTTCAATAGGCGACCAGTACAGCAGCAACGGGCTTGATCCTCAAAATCCTTCGGCAAAACTTGCGTTTGGCCGTATCCCTGAGTACAAGTACGCTAAGTACATAGTACCATCTTGCGAGGAAGTTAGCGAAGAGCAGCTGGTAAGGGAGTTAACTCTTACACAGGCGCTAAACGACGCTAACCTTGGTACGCTTATAGAACTTAAAAATGTACAGTTTGCAGATGCAGAGGTAGGAAAAACATACTTTGAAGATAACATTTCTGCTACTGCAGGTGGTGCTACAAACCGCTTAATTACAGATGCATCGGGTAATACACTGGCATTCCGTACAAGCAGCTATGCTAATTTTTCGGGTAATAAAATACCTTCACAAAGCGGAAACATCCGTGGCGTACTTACAAAGTATGGCAGCGACTACCAGTTCTTTGCACGCTCTAAAGAAGATATTAAACTAACTAATGATGTAAGGATAGACCCGGCTCCGGCAATTGTAGGTACAAACCTTGTATACGGTGCGTTTAACGAAACATTTGAAAGCTACGCAGCAAACGCTTCTACATTCCCTAATGCAATTAATGATGCTGTTGTAGGTAATTTCTACTGGCAGGTAAAAACATTCCAAAACAATAAGTACATACAGTTTTCAGCTTATAAAAACACATCGGCTGCAAACAGGGTACTTTATATAGTTCCGGCTAACTTTACTACGAACAAAAACCTTTCGTTTAAGACCAAAGACGGTTATAGTAACGGAGACGTGCTAAAAGTATACTACAGTACTAACTATACACCGGGCGGTAACATAAACGATGCTACCCTTGTAGATATTACTAATAAATTTAGCATTTCTTCTGGCAGTTCTAATGGTTACCCTAATAACTTTACAAACAGTGGTACTTACGCTATACCGGCTACCGGCCAGGGTTATGTAATGTTTGAGTATACTGGTTCTGCAACCGGTGTTACTACCACTATGCAAATAGACGACGTAAAACTTCAGTAACAGTTTTACCAAAATAAAATCTAAGAACGGCCTCCTGTACACGGAGGCCGTTTTTGCTTTATGCCACACAGGTTAAATCTTACGTAAACAAAAGTTAAACTTGGCAAAAGCTATGCTGTTAACAATAGCGCAGGTTGTATCTTTAGTGGTACTAAACCTGAAAACCCATGAGGCAATCCCTGCTGGCATTTAACGATAAAGGCATTTACTGCGCACAGGCCGATGTGTACCTGGATCCGTGGCGTGCAGTACCAAAAGCCATTATTACCCACGGGCACAGCGACCATGCACGCTGGGGGCACGGCAGCTATATAACCCATCATCAAAACGTGCCCATTATACAACACCGGTTAGGTGATATAATCGTTACAGGAAAAAACTGGGGAGAAACCTTTACTATAAACGGGGTTACTTTTAGCTTTCATCCGGCGGGGCACATTATAGGCAGCGCACAGGTACGGGTAGAATACAAGGGTGAAGTTTGGGTTTTTACAGGGGACTACAAAACCGAAGACGATGGCATAAGCACACCTTACGAAGTAGTAAAATGCCATACTTTTATTACCGAAAATACCTTTGGGCTTCCGGCGTTTAAATGGTTGCCACAGGCAGAGGTAATGGCCGATGTAAATGCGTGGTGGGCACAAAACCGCGCCGAGGGGCAAACCTCGGTTATTTTTGCCTACACACTGGGTAAGGCACAGCGTATACTAAAATACCTGGACCCCTCCATAGGTAAAATATGTACACACGGCGCAGTAGAAAACATGACTAACGTGCTTCGGCCTATGATTACTTTCCCGGAAACTACCCTCATTACAAGAGATACAAAAAAAGAAGACATAGCGGGCAGTATCGTAATTGCACCGCCCAGCGCACACGGCACACCCTGGATAAAAAGGCTTACCCCCTACGTTACCGGTTCGGCAAGCGGATGGATGGCCTTTAGGGGGGCGCGTAAACGCCGTGCCATAGACAAGGGGTTTGTAATGAGCGACCACTGCGATTTTCAGGGGCTGCTGGAAAGCATAAAAGCTACCGGAGCCGAAAAAATAATATGCACCCATGGCTATAGTGATATTTTTAGTGCCTACCTGCGCGAACTGGGCTACGATGCCCGTACAGAGCACACCCAGTATGAAGGTGATGAGGGCGAGGTGGAAGCTGTTGCCAACCCCGAAGCACAGGATACGGAAGGAGGTGCCCTATGAAACTTTTCGCAGAGCTTATAAAAACGCTGGACAGCAGCAATAAAACTAATGTTAAGGTAGATGCCCTTACGCAGTATTTCCGTACGGCAAGCGATACCGACAAGGTATGGACCATAGCCATACTTTCGCACCGCAGGCCTCCCCGGCCGGTAAATACCACATTACTGCGCTTGTGGGCGGCAGAGCTGGCTAATATTCCGCTGTGGCTGTTTGAAGACAGTTACCATATAGTGGGCGACCTCGCCGAAACCATAGCACTAGTTATACCTAACTCTACCGACAATTCGGACAAAAGCCTAACCGAGTTTGTGCAGGAAATGATACACCTGAAAAAGCAAACCGATGAATATAAAAAAGACTATTTGCAGGAAAACTGGCTCAGGCTGAATTACTACGAACGCTTCGTTTTTACAAAACTGATTACGGGGAGTTTCCGCATTGGCGTAAGCCAGAAACTAATGACCCGCGCGCTGAGCCGTGCTACGGGTGTAAATGAAGATGTACTGGCGTATAAGCTCAAGGGCGAATGGAATCCGGTTACGGTTAGTTTCCGGGATTTGGTCTTAGAAGAAAAAGCCGGCGACAACCTCAGCCGGCCGTACCCGTTTTACCTGGCACACGCCATAGAAAATGAACCGGCGGACCTGGGCAATGTAGCCGACTGGAGCGCAGAACACAAATGGGACGGCATACGCAGCCAAACCATACTAAGGAACGGGCAACTGTTTATATGGAGCCGCGGCGAAGAATTAGTAACCGATAAGTACCCGGAGTTTAATAGCTTTATGGGCATTATACCCGATGGTACCGTTATAGATGGCGAAATCCTGCCATGGATAGATAATACCATAGGATCATTTAACGACCTGCAAACCCGCATAGGCCGAAAAACAGTAACCCCTGCCCTGCTGAAAAAAACACCGGTAATTATCCGGGCTTATGATTTGCTGGAGTGGAATGGCAAGGATATAAGAAACCTGCCCTACACAGAGCGCCGGGCTTTGCTGGAACAGCTTTATAAAAATGTGGCCGACTACGCGCTGCCATTACAACTTTCAGAACGTATTACATTAACCGAGTGGGAACACGCGCTTCACGAAAAAGCAAAAGCCCGCGACTTACGGAGCGAGGGGCTTATGTTTAAGCGAAACGACTCTGTGTACGGGGTAGGCAGGAAAAAAGGCGACTGGTGGAAGTGGAAGCTGGACCCGTTTAGCATAGATGCCGTGCTTACTTATGCCATGCGTGGCCATGGCAGGCGAAGCAACCTTTTTACAGACTATACTTTTGCGCTTTGGGAAACCAAAGATGATGGTACAAAAGAACTGGTAACCTTTGCTAAAGCATACTCAGGGTTAACCGATGCAGAATTCAGGATGGTAGATGATTATATAAAAAAAAACACCCTGGAACGCTTCGGGCCGGTAAGAAGCGTAACGCCAAAACTGGTTTTTGAAATTGGTTTTGAAGGCATATCGTTATCCGGCAGGCACAAAAGTGGTATAGCTACACGTTTCCCACGCATACTGCGCTGGCGCCATGATAAGGCTATAGAAGATGCCAATAGCATTGAGGATTTAAAAGCAATGATACCTAAGTAGTTCTCAGTCACAGTCGCAGTTTTCAGGCTGTGCATAATAAAACCTCATCGCATTACATACTGAACGAAAATGCAGCATTGTGGAACCAAACCTGAAACTTTAAACTTTAAACAATAAAAATGAACAGGGAACAACTGTTTACCATAGCACAAGACTGGTTTACGGATCGCGGGTGGAAACCCTTTCCGTTCCAGCAGCAAACCTGGACGGCTTTTTTACAAGGAAAGCACGGCCTGCTAAACGCGCCTACAGGCAGCGGAAAAACTTATGCGCTTTGGTTCCCTGTAGTTTTAGAGTATATAAAGTCGAATCCTGATTATCAAACAAAACATAAACCCGGGCTTAAAGCCATTTGGATTACCCCTCTACGGGCACTCTCGGTAGAGATACAGCAGGCGGCAGAACGCGTAGCTAACGATCTTGGTACGCAGCTCACTGTGGGTATACGTACAGGCGATACCTCATCGGCAGAACGTACCAAACAAAAAAAGAAAATACCTGACCTGCTGATAACCACCCCCGAAAGTATGCAGTTAATGCTGGCCAGTAAAGACTACGCCTCTGTCTTTAAAACCTGCAGTGCCATTATCATAGACGAGTGGCACGAACTGCTGGGTACTAAAAGGGGCGTACAGGTAGAACTGGCTTTAAGCCGTTTAAAGGCAGTAGCACCTAAGCTACGTATTTGGGGCATATCGGCTACTATAGGCAACCTGCCACAGGCCATGGAAGTACTTTTAGGCCATGATTCTGAAGCTTTAAAAAACAGTACGCTTATACGTGCGCACATCAATAAAAAAATAAATGTAAAATCCATCATCCCGCAAACCATGGATGCATATCCTTGGCGGGGCCACATGGGGCTGCATTTAATAGACGAAGTAGCCACGATTATTAAAAACAGCCGCACCACACTGATTTTTACTAACGTAAGATCGGCGTGCGAAATATGGTTTCAGGCCCTGCTGGATAAATACCCTGAATTTGCCGGGGAAATTGCCATGCACCACGGGTCTATAGCCCGAGAAACCCGCGTTTGGGTAGAGCAGGCCATACGAGATGAGCAACTAAAAGCCGTAGTATGTACCAGCAGCCTGGATCTTGGGGTAGACTTTGCCCCGGTAGAAACCGTAATACAGGTAGGCGGGCCTAAGGGCGTAGCGCGCTTCCTGCAGCGGGCAGGCCGCAGCGGGCACCGTCCGGGTCAGGAAAGTAACATTTACTTCCTGGCTACCCATGCCATAGAACTTATAGAGGCATCGGCTTTGCGAAAAGCGGTACAGGAAACTGTAGTGGAAGACCGCATACCGTACCTTAACAGCTGGGATGTACTCATACAATATTTGGTAACCCTTGCAGTAAGCGATGGGTTTTACCCCGATGAAATATTTAAAGAAGTACAGGGTACATTTTGTTTTCAGGGTATAACGCGAGACGATTTTCAGTTTTGCCTTAATTTTATAACCCGAGGCAGCCAAAGCCTTCAGGCCTACGACGAGTATAAAAAGGTGGAAATAGAAGCCGATGGCAGGTTTAAGGTAAACAGCCGGCAGGTAGCACTGCGTCACCGTATGCAGATAGGTACCATTGTAGGCGATGCGGTTATGAATGTAAAGTTTTTTGGCGGAGGCTATATAGGCAGTATCGAAGAATGGTTTGTATCTAAGCTTAACCCCGGCGACGTGTTTATTTTTGCCGGAAGAAAACTGGAGCTGTACCGTATAAAAAATATGGAAGTGCTGGTACGCCGGGCAGACCCGGGTGCCAAGGCGCAGCACGCCACCTGGATGGGCGGAAGGCTTACGCTTTCGGCACAAATGAGCGAGCTGCTGCGTGAAGAACTCTATTCTGCAAATACCGATGAAAAGACACCCGAGCTCCACGCACTACACCCTGTTTTTGCACGTCAGCGTAAGGAAAGCATTGTACCTAACGATGCCCAGTTTTTAATAGAAACCTTTAAAAGCCGCGAAGGGTACCATGCTATCTTTTATCCGTTTGAAGGCCGTTATGTGCACGAAGCCCTTGCCAGCCTTATGGCCTATCGTATAAGCCTGCTGGAGCCCATTACGTTTTCGCTGGCGTATAACGACTATGGTTTTGAATTGCTGAGCGATAAGCCCATTGATATGCAGCAAGTGCTGGATAACGACCTGTTTACCACCACACACCTGCATGCCGACCTGCAACACAGCCTTAACGCTACCGAAATGGCACGGCGAAAGTTTAGGGATATTGCCGTAATATCTGGACTGGTGTTTACGGGTTACCCGGGTAAAATGCTAAAAACAAAGCACCTGCAAAGCAGCAGCCAACTTATTTTTGAAGTGTTTAGGGATTACGAACCCGAAAACCTGTTGTTTCAGCAGTCGTACCGCGAAACCTTTGAGCACCAGTTGGAGGAGGGCCGCCTGTTAACGGCGCTAAACCGCATAGAGGGCCAGGAAATAGTATGGAAACAATGCCAAAAACCCACACCATTCAGTTTCCCTATAATAACCGACAGGCTGCGCGAACGCTTATCATCTGAAACGCTGGCTGAGCGTATTAAAAAAATGACGGCCAGTTATATGAAGTAGAAAATGCAGCTTAAGATGCTTGCTTTACAAACACAGGAATTAGTTTAATAATACACTATCATCAAAAGTTAAAAATTAGGTGCGCGGCGTGTTACAAAGTATCTTTGCAGCCACATGACCCATAGTATTACCATTAACCAAAACGAATTTATTCTGCACTGTACCGGAGCCGTTTACTGGGTACAAAAACGCCTGTTGCTAATTAGCGATGTACATTTAGGCAAGGTATCGCACTTCCGTAAGCACGGGGTGGCTTTACCTGGGCAGGCCATGTTTAAAAACTACCAAAAAATGGATACTGTCATCGGGCTGTTTCAGCCGGAGGGTATTTGTTTCCTGGGCGACCTTTTTCATAGTAGCCTTAATAAAGAGTGGGACCTGTTTAGCGGCTGGGTAGCTAAAACAGGCTTACCCATAGTGCTCGTTGCCGGAAACCACGATATTATCCATCCGAGAAAATACGAGGCCATACACATACAAGTGGTAAGCGAGTTGTCTACAAATGGTTTTTTTCTTACCCATCACCCGGAAGAACGTGAGGGGTTTTTCACGCTTTGCGGACACATACACCCCGCGGTAGAACTGAAAGGAGCGGGCAGGCAATTCCTTAAACTACCGTGTTTTTTTCGTACCGGGAGCCAAATGATATTACCGGCATTTGGGGAGTTTACGGGTACATTTGTTATGACGCCGCAACAGGGCAATGCAATATATGCCATTACCGGAGACATAGTATCTGAAATAAAGATTTCTTAAAAATATTTTACTTTTTAAAATTCCTGCTGACATAGGGCTGTCATTAACGGGGGCTACTTTTGTACTGTAATCAAAAAATAAGCAAGAGTTATGGAACACGTACAAACCGCAACAGCAATTATCAGCAAAGAACAACTACTACACCACTGGCAGGGGCACCGCGGCCTTACCCGAAGGGTTATTGAGGCTTTCCCTGAAAAGGAACTGTTTGAATACCGCATAGGCGGCATGCGCCCTTTCTTTATCATGGCTATGGAGGTAACAGACCTGGCGAGCGCAGGAATTAAAGGCCTTGCCACAAACGAATGGGATGCTTACCTGCCACACGATACAGGCGAAGGCCTGCCGAAAACAAAAGAAGAACTCCTTGCCGTATGGGATGCTACCACCAGCCGCCTGGACACATATTGGCAACAGCTTACCGAGGAGCGCTTTGCTGAAGAAATTGTGGCATTTGGCAGTTATCCCGGTACAGTGCTTAGTACTATAATGTACTTTATAGATAATGAAATACACCACCGCGGCCAAGGTTATGTATACCTGCGCGGCCTTGGCATAGAGCCACCTGCCTTTTACGAAAGGCCAAGGATATAACTACAGCCGTTTTATCATCAATCATACTATGCACCGCTTTTTAAAAAGGCGGTGTGTTTTTATTTGGCGTTGTGTAACTTTTGTAGCAGACATAGTAAGGCTGTTTGCATTACTTTACATCCTTTAAATTTTTAAGGCTATGAAATATTTTACGCTATCGCGCATTTTACGGTTTGTGTTATCAGGCATTATAATATACCAGGCAGTGGCAGAAGAACAATACTTATTGCTTATACCGGCAGGCCTACTTTTACTTCTGGCACTTTTTAACCCGGATTGCGGTGCATCTTGCAGTAGCTGCTCTACAGACAGCTGTACCAAACATTACAAATAAAAAAACACCGCAGGGGACATAGCGGTGTTTTCGAATAGCATTTAGGGAAAATTTACAGTAATCGTTGCGTTTTGGATACAGTACAAAAGTACCTCTACTCGCAGTACAATGACAGCGTTTACCATTGTTTTTACTTATACTAACATAGAGAAAAAGAAGCACAGATGACTTGTGCCAAAATGCGCATGTGTTTAACCATATTACACTAAACGCCATATAAACCCTGCTTATTGTCAGAAAATACGTTAAAACATTCAGTTTATCGATACAATAGTACCATTCGTCGGCACATAAAATGCATTAGCCTAATAATCCAATATTTCTTGTGTAAGCCATGTACATTTGTAACAGATAAATACAACAAACGTCCCCCAATTTTACGTTAACCGTATTTAAGACTTAAAACTGCATAAAGAGGCATTTCCCGATTATCTTCATTTTTACAATGCCAAAAACGTAAGACCGTTTCCCCCGACGGTCTTTTTTTATTACTAAAAGTCGAACTTAAGCTGCACGGCTACCGTTTTTTTTACGCCTGCCTCGTTATTAAGGTTAGACAGCGAAATGCCCAGCAACCGCACCGACTCCTTTGGCCGCTCCTGGTACAGAAGTTCTTTAACGGTTTCAGTTATAAGGCTGGCATCTGATATAAAATACGGAAGGGTTTTACTGCGGGTTTGCACTGTAAAGTCAGAATACTTAAGTTTAAGCGTTACGGTTTTTCCGGCTATCTTTTTCTTCTTAAGGCGGCGTTCCAGTTCGGCGGCTATTTTTTCCAGCCTCTCTAGCATAAACACCTCAGACACCAGGTTTTCGTTAAAAGTATGCTCTGTACCTACTGATTTTACGGTACGGTCTGGCTTTACCGGACTGTTGTGTATTCCACGCACCACGTGGTAATAGTACGGGCCACTTTTGCCAAAGTGCGCCGCCAGGTATTCCTCAGTTTTTTCTTTCAGGTCTTTACCCGTAAAAATACCCAACTGGTTCATTTTCTCTTCGGTAACCTTACCCACGCCATAAAACTTACCTATGGGCAGGGCTTCTAAAAACGGCAACACTTCATCGGGCGTTACAGTTTTTTGGCCGTTTGGCTTGTTGTAGTCGCTGGCTACCTTGGCTATAAATTTATTAATGCTAATGCCCGCCGATGCAGTAAGCCCCGTTTCCTCCAATATGCGTTGACGGATTTGGGAGGCAATGAGTGTGGCACTGGGTATGCCTTTTTTGTTTTGGGTAACATCCAGGTAAGCTTCGTCCAGGCTCAGGGGTTCTACAAGGTCTGTAAACTCATGGAAGATGCTGCGTATTTTAAGGCTTATCTCCGTATAACGGTCAAATCGCGGCCGTACAAAAATAAGGTGCGGGCAACGCTTTTTGGCAAGATACCCGCTCATGGCGCTACGCACCCCAAACTTACGCGCCTCATAACTCGCCGCCGAACCCCCACCACGCGTTTCTCCCCCACCGACCGCAATAGCCTTGCCCCGCAGTTCGGGGTTATCCAGCTGCGCTACCGATGCGTAACAGGCATCCATATCTACATGGATTATTTTGCGCTGGGGTTGTTGTATGGCGGGTGATTCCATACGGTAAAATTACGGAAAAAAGAGCCTCTTACCCAACGGCCTACCTATCAACAGAAATTTAAATTAGCTGTCTTTGCGAGGAGGCACGACGAAGCAATCTAACGGCATAAATAATTTGTTAAGATTGCCACGCTCCGTTGCACTTTGCTCGCAATGAACTGTGTTTATAAGCAAGATATATTTAAGTTATTTTCATTGTAA